>JBGUZF010000075.1:0-106555 GCA_045222795.1 Bacteroidales bacterium | reverse complement strand
TGGGCAATACCCACGGCATTATTACGTTATTAATTGGCAATGATTTCGAAGAACAAGTTGAAGGAACTGGCGGCGTACCGCATGCAGAAACGGTGCGACGAGGACGGCGTATTCGTTGTCGAAGGACCCAAGATGGCCGCCGAAGCATTGGCTTCGGGCTTCTCGATTCGCGTGGTGTGCGCCACGGAAGAGTGGAAAGCTGCAGGTGAAAATTGGAAAGAGTATTACGAAGTGTCGGAAGCCGAGCTGGAACGCCTTAGCAACATGAAAAACCCCAACCAGGTGTGGATACTCGTCGAGCGACCAAAAACCTTTCACCTTTCACCTCTCACCTCTCACCTTGTTCTGGCCTTGGACAGAATCCAAGACCCCGGCAACATGGGCACCATGATGCGCACGGCCGACTGGTACGGCATCCGCCACATTGTATGCTCGAAAGACACGGTGAGCTGCTACAACCCCAAGGTGGTACAGGCCTCGATGGGCGCCGTGTTCCGCACCAAGGTCGACTACGTAGATCTGCCCCAGTGGCTGGCCAACTGCGGCATGCCCGTCTACGGCGCCTCGCTACAAGGTCAACCACTACCCACTATCCACTACGCACTACCCACTCAAAAAGTGCTCCTCATAGGCAACGAGAGCCGTGGCATAAGCCCCGAGGCAATGGCACAGGTGACACACCCCGTGCTGATACCCAACATCGGCGGCACCGCCGAGAGCTTGAATGCTTCGATAGCTACAGCAATATTGATAGACAGACTGATAGGATAAACATGGAAGAACATCTGGAATACCAGGAAGGAAGAACCGAGATCAGCCACATGGGCAAGGTGGCCCTGATAGAGCGGCTGACGGCCGACATGGAGATGAAGTGCGCCACCACAGTGGCGGGCATAGGAGACGACTGCGCCGTGATAAAAGGCGACGGCGACCGCCTGACACTGGTGACCACACAGACGCTGGTGGAGGGCGTGAACTTCGACATGATGTACACACCCCTGAAACACCTCGGCTACAAGGCAGTGGCCGTGGCCATCAGCAACATCGCCGCCATGAACGGCACACCGCGCCAAGTGCTGGCAAGCGTGGCCGTGAGCAACCGCTACTCGGTGGAGGCACTGGACGAGCTCTACGCCGGCCTAAGACTCTGCTGCGAACGCTACGGCGTCGACCTTGTGGGCGGCGAAACGGGCACCTCACGTGCAGGCATGGTGCTTACGGTTACCGCCGTGGGCGAAGTGTTGAGCGACAGTATCACCTACCGCCGCGGAGCCAAACTGCACGACCTGGTGTGCTGCAGCGGCGACCTCGGCAGTGCCTACGCAGGTCTGCTGGTGCTGGAGCGCGAGAAGGTGACCTACCAGGCCGACCCCAACTTCCAGCCCGACCTGGCAGGCTACGACTACGTGCTCGAGCGCTTCCTGAAACCCGAACCGAGGATGGACATCGTGAAGCTGCTGGCAGCACAGGGCGTGGTGCCCACGTCGATGACCGACGTGAGCAAGGGCCTTGCCGACAGCGTGCTGCACATCTGCCGCGCCTCGGGCTGCGGCTGCGAGGTGTACGAGGAGCACCTGCCCATCGACTACCAGACCTCGCGCGTGTGCTCGGAGATGAGCAAGAACATGCTGCCCGTGAGCTGCGCCCTGAACGGCGGCGAAGACTATGAACTGCTCTTCACCATCAACCAGAAAGACTACGACAAGATTAAGGACCTCAAGGAGGTGCACATCATAGGCCACATCACGGAAGAGGGCATGCCCGCCGTGATGGTGACGCCACAGAACACTACCATCACTCTGCGCGCACAGGCCTTCCAAGGCATTGACGAATGAACCGTATAGACACTTACAAGCATAAAGGCCAACGCCAGCAGATGGTCGACGACCTGCGGCAACGCGGCATCAGCGACGAACGAGTGCTGAAGGCCATGAACGAGGTGCCGCGCCATTGGTTTATGGACAGCGCCCTGGACTCGTCGGCATACCTCGACAAAGCTTTCCCCATAGGCTGCGAGCAGACCATCTCGCACCCCTCGACGGTGGCAATGCAGAGCCAGCTGCTGGCCGTGGAGCCCGACATGAAGGTGCTGGAGATAGGTACCGGCAGCGGCTACCAGACGGCGGTATTATGCCGACTGGGAGCCAAGGTATTCACCGTGGAGCGGCAGAAAGGACTCTTCGACAAAACTCGCAAGTTGCTGAAAGAGCTGCACATCACAGCCCGCTGCTACCTCGGCGACGGCTATAAGGGCCTGGCCGAAGGCGACAATGGTCCCTATGACCGCATCATAGTGACCTGCGGCGCTCCAGAGATACCCGCCGCGCTGATGGCACAGCTGAAGACGGGCGGCATAATGGTGATACCCTTGGGCGACGAACAGCACGAGATGCTGCGCATCACCAAACACGGTGAAGACAATAAGGATTGGCTGGTGGAGAAGTTCGGCACCTACAGCTTCGTGCCGATGCTCGACGGCCGCCAGATGCACTAATTGTAGTGCATCAGCGTAAAAGGAAATGCTGCTTGCTGAGCCGCGGACTCTGAACGGCGATGCCGCAGCGGTAGAGGTCAATGGTGACCTGCCAATCGGAACAGCCGACAAGAGCTTGCCACTGTGCCTCGTGGCGGTGAGGATGGTCGACGAGAAGGAAGAGACCGTCGGGAGTAGACAATGTTGAATGTTGAATGTTGAATGTTGAATTGTAATAACGCTCCAGGCGCCAGACGACATCTTCGAACGAGCGGCCACGACCGTGGGCATGCGAGAAGAGCACCTCGGTATAGAGGCGGTAGACGAAAGGCGAGTGCAGGTTGTACTGCGTCTTCGCACGGAGGAAATGACCGATGCGGTTCACGCTGCAAAGATACTAAAAAAGTTGAAAGTTGAAAGTTGAAAGTTGAAAGCTATATGAATATCAAGAATATACTATTTGGCATCGCGACCGTAGCACTGCTTACGGCGTGCGGCGGTGGCAACTATTCGCCCAAACCGCAGGCCTACCTGCGCATTGATATGCCGGAGCACAACTACTGGCTTGTTGACAGTCTCTGCTCCCACCCCGGCGACACACTCATATTTGGTGACGATACCATGATTGCCATTACCGGATTCTGCAAGACATTCCCCTTCACCTTCGAGGCCAACGAGTGTGTTGAACTCAAGGAGAAAGATGCCCCCAAGGGCGAGGAGTGGATTGACCTAGTGTACCCGCAGTGGCAGGGGGTCGTCTTCCTCACCTACAAGCGCCTCAACGGCCCCGACGACCTGCGCGGACAGACCGACACCTCGTCGCGCATGCTGGAGAAGCACTACCAGTTCAGCTCGGGAGTGGACGAGCAAGGCTACGAGGACAATGAGAACCATGTGTATGGCACCACATACCTGTTGCATGGCAGCAAGGTAGCCTCGACCTACCAGTTCTGGCTCACCGACAGCGCAAGCCACTTCCTGCGGGGTTCGTTGTACCTGAACCGCACGCCCAACAACGACTCGCTGGCACCGGTATTGGAGTATATACAGACCGACATCGAGCACCTGATAGAGACGCTACGCTGGAAGTAGTCGCAACGGCACAAAAGAAGACGTCCCGTAGAAACCCTACAGGACGTCTTTTTTTTTGGCCGTAGAGGCGCCGAAACGCACTCTATGGAGGATTGTGCCACTACTCAGCCTTGGGAGCTTCCTCGGCGGCGGGAGCTTCGGCAACAGGAGCCTCAGCGACGGGAGCCTCGGCCTTCTTGGCGCGCGAGCGGCGGGTGCTCTTGGCCTTCTTGGCGGTGGTTTCCTTCAGCATGTTCTCGTTGTAGTCGACGAGCTCGATGATGCACATCTCAGAGTTGTCACCATGACGGATGCCGGTCTTCAGGATGCGGGTGTAGCCACCGGGGCGGTTGGCCACCTTCTGCGATACCTCGCGGAAGAGCTCGTTGACGGCCTCTTTGCTGTGGAGGTAGCTGAAGACGATACGGCGGTTGTGGGTGGAGTCTTCTTTCGAGCGGTTGATGATGGGCTCGACATATACTCTGAGTGCCTTGGCTTTGGCAACAGTGGTCTCGATGCGCTTATGCATGATAAGCGAGGTGGCCATGTTGGAGAGCATGGCAACGCGATGGGCGTGGGTGCGTGACAGATGATTTACTTTGCAACCGTGTCTCATATTCTTTCTTATTCTTTATCAAGTTTATACTTTGCTACATTCATACCGAATTCGAGGTTCTTGGAAGCCACTAGGTTCTCGAGCTCG
Source organism: Bacteroidales bacterium (assembly GCA_045222795.1). Classification (GTDB taxonomy): domain Bacteria; phylum Bacteroidota; class Bacteroidia; order Bacteroidales; family P3; genus Colimorpha. Next base: position 102,308 of record JBGUZF010000075.1, on the reverse strand, counting down.
GTAAGCGATTTTTTACCGAAGTTGCGGAACTTCAGCAGGTCGGCCTTATTGAACGACACGAGGTCGCCGAGGGTGTCGACTTCGGCTGCCTTGAGGCAGTTGAGGGCGCGCACCGAGAGGTCAAGGTCGATGAGCTTGGTCTTGAGCAACTGGCGGATGTGTGTAGTGGTCTCGTCGAACTCTTCCTGCACGGGCTTGGGCTCCACGTCGAGCGTGATGCGCTCGTCGCTGAAGAGCATGAAGTGCTGGATGAGGATCGTGGCGGCCTCCTTGAGGGCTTCCTTCGGGTGGATGGAACCATCGGTCTCGATGTCGAAGGTGAGCTTCTCATAGTCGGTGCGCTGCTCGACGCGGTAGTCGTCGACGGCATACATAACCTTCTTGATGGGGGTATGGATGGAGTCGATGGCGATGACACCGATGGGGTCGGTGGGGCGCTTGTTCTCGTCGGCGGGAACATAGCCACGACCCTTGTCGATGGTCAGCGTGATGCGCAGCTCGGTCTTGGGCTCCATGTGGCAGATCTCGAGTTCGGGATTGAGCACCTGGAAGCCGTTGAGGTTGCTGTTGAGGTCGCCGGCCTTGAAGACGGTCTGCTCCTTAACGGTGAAGGTGAGTTTCTCGTGGTCGGTGTCCTCAAGCTGACGGCGGAAGCGGATCTGCTTCAGGCGCAGGATGATGTCGGTCATATCCTCGACAACACCGGGGATGGAAGAGAACTCATGGTCGACGCCATCAATCTGAACAGAGGTGATGGCATAGCCTTCGAGCGAAGAGAGAAGGACGCGACGCAAAGCGTTGCCAATGGTAGTGCCGTAGCCAGGCTCCAGCGGACGGAATTCAAAAGAGCCGCGGAAGTCGTCAGCCTCGAGCATGACCACCTTGTCGGGTTTCTGGAATGATAAAATTGCCATTTGTTATCCTTTCTTTCTTTGTTTGGTTTATATCCTGACACCTTGTCAGGACTGTCACCTCGCTGTGAGGCTATTACTTCGAATAGAGGTCAACGATAAGCTGCTCGTTGATGGTCTCGGGGATGTCGCTGCGCTGCGGGTAGCTGACAAACTTGCCGCTCATGCTGGCACCGTCCCACTCGAGCCACGGGTAGTTGTTGGCACGCGAAGCCAGAGCATCGGTGATGACCTCGAGCGAACGGCTGCGTTCGCGCACGGAAATCACGTCGCCCTCGCGCAGAGAATAGGAGGGAACATTGACGACGTTGCCGTTGACGGCGATATGACGATGGGAAACCAGCTGACGGGCCTGTGCGCGGCTGCGGGCGATGCCGAGGCGATAGACCACGTTGTCGAGACGGGCCTCGATGAGTTTCATCAGCTCTTCACCAGTGATGCCGCCGCGACGGGAGGCTTCGCTGTAGAGTTTGCGGAACTGGCGCTCGAGAATGCCATAGGTGTACTTGGCTTTCTGTTTCTCGTTGAGCTGGATGCCGTACTCGGAGGTCTTGCTGCGGCGACGGTTCTGGCCGTGCATTCCGGGGGCGTAGGGTTTCTTCTCGTAGCTCTTGTCCGGGCCGTAGATAGGCTCGTGGAACTTTCTTGCTATTTTGGTCTTCGGACCTGTGTATCTTGCCATTTGTTTACGTTTCTTTTAAAGATTAATAATTACACACGACGACGTTTCGGGGGGCGGCAACCATTGTGAGGCAGCGGGGTGATGTCGGTGATTTCGGTAACCTCGATGCCGCAGGTGTTGATTGCGCGGATTGCAGATTCACGTCCTTGACCAGGTCCTTTAACGAAGACCTTGACTTTTCTTAGGCCCAAATCATAAGCAACTTTGCCGCAATCTTCCGCAGCCATCTGAGCGGCGTACGGAGTGTTTTTCTTCGATCCGCGGAAGCCCATTTTTCCAGCAGACGACCAAGAAATCACTTGACCGGCGTTGTTCGTCAGCGAGACGATGACGTTGTTGAAGGATGCAAAGATGCATGCTCTTCCCTGAGGTTCAACTTTTACGACTCTCTTTTTAGTCGGTTTTGAAGTTTTTGCCATTTCTTTTTGCTTGATTTTCTTTGTTTTCTTACTTGCCAACCGCTCCTGTGTCAATTCTAATCCGCGATTGGGGCGCTACTTGCCTTTACTTACTTGGTAGCTTTCTTCTTGTTAGCGATTGTTTTCTTCTTACCCTTGCGAGTGCGAGCATTGTTCTTGGTGCTCTGGCCACGGAGGGGCAGACCGAGACGGTGGCGGATGCCGCGGTAGCAACCGATATCCATCAGTCGCTTGATGTTCATCTGAACCTCGGAGCGGAGGGCGCCTTCAACCTTGTACTCATCATTGATGATGGTACGGAGGGCGTTCTGCTCGTCGTCGGTCCAATCCTGCACCTTCTTGCCTTCATCGATGCCGGCCTTGGCCAGAATCTCCTTGGCGGTGCTACGTCCGATACCGTAGATATAGGTCAAGCCTATCTCTCCTCTTTTGTTCTTGGGTAAGTCAATACCTGCAATACGTGCCATAGATTCTTTTTATTCTGTTTTGGTTTTTAATTATCCTTGTCTCTGTTTGAACTTAGGATTTTTCTTGTTGATAACATAGACCACCCCGTGGCGGCGCACCACTTTGCATTCGGGCGATCTTTTCTTTACTGAAACTCTTACTTTCATTTTGTGTAATTATTAATCTTGTTGTTGTGTGTGTTCTTCTTATTAGGACGCAAGCCTATTTGTGACGGTAAGTGATGCGACCTTTCGAGAGGTCATAGGGCGACATCTCTATCTGCACCTTGTCGCCGGGCAGGATCTTGATGTAGTGCATGCGCATCTTGCCGGAGATGTGGGCGATGATCTGGTGGCCGTTTTCCAATTCGACACGGAACATGGCGTTGCCGAGCGACTCGGTGACGGTTCCGTCAAGTTGTATGGATGCTTGTTTTGCCATTGTGGGATGTTTACTTACCGTATTATTTGTTGTTCTCAATAAAATCGAAACTCGTGAGAATATCGGGGCCTTCGGCGGTGATGGCCACAGTGTGCTCGTAGTGGGCCGCCGGCTTGCCGTCGCGGGTGCGGCAGGTCCAGCCGTCTTCCCTGGAGAACTTGACGTTCTTGGAACCCATGCACACCATCGGCTCAACAGCTATCACCATGCCTTCCTTCAGCAATGGACCAGTGCCCTTGACGCCGTAGTTGGGGACATTGGGCGACTCGTGCATCTGGAAGCCAACGCCGTGACCGCAAAGCTCACGGACAACATTGTAGCCGTTCTTCTCGCAGTGCATCTGCACAGCATGGCTGATGTCGCCCACGCGGTTGCCGGCCTTGCACTGGTCGAGACCGATGTAGAGGGCTTCGCGCGTGACCTTCATCAGACGCTGCATCTCAGGACTCATATCGCCAACGGAGAACGTATAAGCCGAGTCGGCCACATAGCCGTTGAGCTCGATGACGCAGTCGAGACTGACATTGTCGCCCTCCTTGATGAAGAGGTCGCCGGGAATGCCGTGAACCACGACGTCGTTGACCGAGATGCAGAATGCTGCGGGAAATCCTTCGAAACCTTTGCACAATGGCTTGGCGCCATTGTCACGGATATACTGCTCACCGATCTGGTCGAGATAGGCGGTGGTAACACCGGGACGTATATGACGGCCCACCTCCGCGAGAGTTTTCCCGAGGAGGAGGCCGGCATCACGTATGAGCTCTATCTCTTCTTTTGTCTTGAGCAGGATCATTTATTCCGTTTGGTTGTTAGGCTTGGATGGACATGGAGGTGCGACCTTTGATGCGGCCGGTCTTGGTGAGACCGTCATAGTGGCGCATCAGGAGGTGGCTCTCGATTTGCTGCAGCGTGTCGAGGATGACACCCACAAGAATGAGCAGCGAAGTGCCGCCATAGAACTGTGCGAACTGCGTGTTGACGCCAAACAGGCGGATGATGGCGGGCAGCACAGCCACAATAGCCAGGAAGATGGAACCCGGGAGGGTGATCTTCGAGAGGATACCTTCAAGGTATTCGGCAGTCTTCTTGCCGGGCTTGACACCGGGGATGAACCCACCGTTCTTCTTCATGTCTTCGGCCATCTGGTTGGGGTTGATGGCGATGGCGGTGTAGAAGTAGGTGAAGATCACAACAAGGAGACCGAACACGATGTTGTACCAAAGACTATTGTAGTCGGCAAAGGCCATCCAGAACTTGGAACTGCTGTCACCAGTGAATCCCATGAAGGTGATGGGCAGGAACATCAGTGCCTGGGCAAAGATGATGGGCATAACGCCGGCTGCATTGACCTTGATGGGGATATACTGGCGGACACCGCCGTACTGTTTGTTACCGACAATACGCTTGGCATACTGGACGGGGATTCTGCGGGTACCCTGGACAAGCAGGATGACGAGCAGGATAACTGCCAGAAGCACTATGAGCTCGAAGAGGAACATCACCAATCCGCCACTCTCTGTCAGGCGAGAAGTGAACTCGGAGAACAGGGCAAACGGTAGACGGGCGATGATACCAATCATAATCAGCAGGGAGATACCGTTACCGACACCCTTCTCGGTGATACGCTCACCAAGCCACATCACGAAGAGGGTTCCGCTCACGAGGATGATGATGCTGGAGACCCAGAAGGTCCACATGGGGGCACCTTCGGCGATGGGATGGATGGCCGACGATGTGGCGCCAAGCTGGTACATCATGTTGGTGATGTAGGCAGGGGCCTGCATTGCGGTGACAATAACAGTAAGCCAACGAGTGATTTGATTCATTTTTCTACGGCCACTTTCACCTTCACGCTGCATCTTCTGGAAGTAAGGCACAACCATCACCAAAAGCTGGATGACGATAGACGCAGTGATGTAGGGCATGATACCCAGAGCGAATATCGAGGCGTTGGAGAATGCACCACCAGAGAACATATTGAGAAGTCCCATCAAACCCTCGCGACCCTGGTTATGCAGAGCCTCAAGCTTTGAAGGGTCAACACCCGGCAATGCGACATAAGAACCAATGCGGTAAATCAGCACCAAACCGATGGTGTAGAGGATTCTCTTCCGCAGGTCTTCTATCGACCAGATGTTTTTAAGTGTCTGTATAAATCGCTTCATTGTTTAAAAATTGTATTATTCGATAACGGTAGCAACACCACCTTTGTCCTCAATGGCTTTCTTGGCAGCAGCCGAGAAGGCATGAGCGGTGACGTTGACGGCTTTGGCGAGCTCACCACGGCCAAGAATCTTGATACGGTCGCTGTTGGAGATAAGACCGTTCTGCTTGAACACGTCGACGTTGAAGTCGGTGATGTTCTTGGCTTCGGCCAGAGCGTTGAGGGTGTCGAGGTTGATGCCGACATACTCAACACGGTTGAGATTCTTGAAGCCGAATTTGGGGACGCGGCGGTAGAGAGGCATCTGGCCGCCCTCGAAGCCCACCTTCTGGTGGTAGCCCGAGCGAGCCTTTGCACCCTTGTTACCGCGTGTGGAGGTACCACCCTTGCCGGAACCGGCACCACGGCCTATGCGTTTCGAATGTTTGATAGAACCTTCAGCGGGTTTGAGATTACTTAAGTTCATTATCCGTTTTCCTTTCTTACTTTACGTGATTAAATTTCTTCAACGGTGAGAAGGTGCTTCACACTGTCGATCATGCCCAGTATCTGAGGAGTGGCGACAACCTCACGGGTGTGGTTGATGCGACGCAGACCGAGAGCCTCCATGGTGCGTTTCTGACGGGCAGGACGACCGATGATGCTTCTAACCTGTTTGATTCTGAGTTTCTTTTCTGCCATGATTTTGACCTCCTATAATTAACCGTTAAACACTTTATCCAGCGAGACACCGCGGAGCTGGGCAACCATATAAGGATCCTTCATCTGGAGAAGGGCGTTGATGGTGGCCTTCACAACGCTGTGGGGGTTCGAGGAACCCTTGCACTTGGCAAGCACGTCCTTCACACCGACGCTCTCCAGCACGGCACGCATGGCACCGCCGGCGATAACACCGGTACCGGGGGCTGCGGGTTTCAGGAATACTTTGGCTCCGCTGTATTTACCCATCTGCTCGTGGGGGATAGTGCCTTTCAGCACGGGAACACGGATAAGGTTCTTCTTGGCATCGTCGACGCCTTTCTGAACGGCGGCCTGGACCTCCTTGGCTTTGCCAAGACCGTAGCCGACAACTCCGTTTTCATTTCCAATAACGACGATGGCAGCAAAGGTGAAGGTGCGACCACCTTTGGTAACCTTGGTTACACGGTTGATGGCGACAAGACGGTCTTTGAACTCGATGTCGCTCGACTTAACTCTGTTTACATTTAATTCTGCCATGACTTCATTAGAATTTTAAACCACCTTCTCTGGCACCGTCGGCCAAGCTCTTCACACGGCCGTGATACAGGTAACCATTACGGTCAAAAACAACTGTATTGATACCAGCGGCAATGGCGCGCTCGGCAACAGTCTTGCCAACCTTGGCGGCCACTTCGCTCTTCGTGCCACTCTTTTCGAAGCCTTTCTCGAGGGAAGAGGCTGCGGTCAGTGTCACACCTTTTACATCGTCAATCACCTGGGCGTATATTTCCTTGTTGCTTCTGAACACCGACAGGCGGGGCATCTCAGCGGTACCGCTGACTTTGTGACGGATGCGGAATTTAATCTTAGTTCTTCTTATGTCTTTTTTCGTTGCCATAATTTTCTTTTCTTTTGGCTATTTTAAGGTTGTTCTTTTACCTTATTGTTTATTTAGCAGCTGCTTTACCGGCTTTCTTGCGGATCTCTTCGCCCTGGAAGCGGATACCCTTGCCCTTGTAAGGCTCAGGCTTGCGCAGCGAGCGGATCTTGGCGGCTGCCTGACCGAGGACCTGCTTGTCGCAGCTGGTCATGGTGATGATGGGGTTCTTACCTTTCTCAGTGACGGTCTCAACCTTGATTTCGGGGGCAAGCTCAAAGAAAATCTTGTGCGAGTAGCCAAGATCCATCTCCATGACGTTGCCGGTGGCCTGAACCTTGTAACCGACGCCGATAACCTCCTGGACGGTCTTGAAACCTTCACTGACACCTTTCACCATGTTGGCGGCAAGGGCGCGGTAGAGGCCGTGCATGGCCTTGGTCTCACGCTCGTCGTTGGGGCGGCTGAAGTGCAGAACGCCATCTTCAACTTTCATCTCAATCATCGGATTGACCTTCTGGTGAAGCTCACCCAGCGGACCCTTGACGGTCAGCTCGTTGTCATCAGAAATCTTCACTTCCACACCTTTGGGAAGGTGGATGGGCATTTTACCTATTCTTGACATTTTCTTGTTCTCCTCTCTTTGATTAGCTGATGTAACATAAAACTTCACCGCCCACATTCAGAGTGCGGGCTTCCTTGTCGGTCATAAGGCCCTTCGAGGTGGAGACGATGGCGATACCGAGGCCGTTGAGCACACGGGGCATCTCGTCAACCGACACATACTTACGGAGACCGGGGCTGGAGATACGCTTCAGCTCGGCGATGGCCGACTGCTTGGTGACGGGGTGATACTTGAGGGCGATCTTGATGGTCTGGTTGTGCGAACCTTCGTTCTCGAACTTGTAGTTCAGGATGTAACCCTTCTCAAAGAGAATCTTGGTCATCTCTTTTTTCAGCTTGGAGCCGGGGATCTCGACAACGCGATGCTTGGCGGCGATGGCGTTGCGCATGCGGGTCAAGTAATCTGCAATAGGATCTGTTACCATTTTTAATTTTTGATTTTAAGTTTTGTAGTATTGGTGGAATGCCAACTTGCAAAGCTACCAATAAATTATTTCTTTCTTTTTACCAACTGGCTTTCTTTACGCCGGGGATGAGACCGCTGACGGCCATCTCGCGGAAGTTGATACGCGAAATGCCGAACTGGCGCATGTAACCTTTCGGACGGCCGGTGAGCTGGCAACGGTTGTGCTGGCGGATGGGGCAAGCATTCTTCGGAAGCTTCTGAAGGGCGATGACGGCCTTCTCGACATCCTCGGGTTCGCCGGTGCGGACGATTTCTTTCAGGGCAGCGCGCTTGGCAGCGTATTTGGCAACCATTTTAGCTCTTTTGCGCTCTCTTGCTTTGATTGATTCTTTAGCCATTATGCTTATTTTTGTTGATTCTTGAACGGGAGGCCGAACTCTTTCAGCAGCGACATGGCCTCTTTGTCGGTCTTGGCCGAGGTGACGAAGGTGATGTCCATACCCTGGATGCGGTCGATCTTGTCGATGTCGATCTCGGGGAAGATAATCTGCTCGGCGATGCCAAAGGTGTAGTTACCCTTGCCGTCGAAGCCCTTGTCGTTGATGCCACGGAAGTCGCGGATACGGGGGATAGAGGCAGTCACAAGACGCTCCAGGAACTCGTACATGCGCTCGCCACGGAGGGTCACGCGGACGCCGATGGGCATGCCGCGACGCAGCTTGAAGTTCGAAATATCCTTGCGCGACTTGGTGGCCACAGCCTTCTGGCCGGTGATGGCGGTCATCTCCTCGATGCCCTTGTCAATAACCTTCTTGTCGGCGATGGCGGCCTTGCCAAGACCCTGGTTCAGGGTGATCTTCTTCAGACGGGGAGCCTGCATGACGGTCTTGTAGCCATACTCCTTCATCAGAGCGGGCAGAATCTCCTCGTTATACTTGGTTTTCAATGTAGGAATGTATGCCATTACTTAATCTCCTCCCCTGTTTTTTTAGAATAACGGACTATTTTACCAGTCTTTTCATCAACACGACGGCCAATCTTGGTGGGGGTCTTGCCTACCACAACCATGAGGTTGGAGATGTGAATGGGAGCTTCCTGCTCGACGATACCGCCCTGCGTGTTCTTGGCGTTGGGCTTGGTATGCTTCTTGTTCACGTTGACACCCTCGACGATGGCGCGATTCTTTTCGGGATAAACCTTCAGGACCTTGGCGATCTTGCCTTTGTCGTCGCCGGCGATCACCTGGACCATATCCCCTTTCTTAACGTGCAATTTCATTGTTCTCTTTTTCTTTTATTGTTTACAATACTTCGGGAGCGAGAGAGACAATCTTCATGAACTGTTTCTCGCGCAGCTCGCGGCCCACGGGGCCAAAGATACGGGTGCCACGGAGCTCATCGGCAGCGGTGAGCAGCACACAGGCATTGTCGTCGAAGCGGATGTACGAACCATCATTGCGACGAATCTCTTTCTTGGTGCGCACCACGACTGCTTTCGATACGCTACCCTTCTTCACATTGCCGGAGGGAAGAGCATCCTTGATGGCCACAACGATGGTATCGCCAATCGAAGCGTAGCGCTTCTTGGTGCCACCGAGGACGCGGATGCACAGAGCGCTTTTGGCGCCGCTGTTATCGGCAACTGTCATTCTGGTTTCTTGTTGTATCATTTCTTCTTGTTTTTTCTAATTGGTGGTTTACTTAGCCTTCTCGACGATCTCAACCAGGCGCCAGCATTTGTTCTTGCTCAGCGGGCGGGTCTCCATGATGCGGACGGTGTCGCCCATGCCGGCCTCGTTCTTCTCGTCGTGGGCCATGAATTTGGTGGACTTCTTGACGAACTTGCCGTACTTCGGGTGTTTCACCTTACGCTCGACGAGAATCACAATGGACTTGTCCATCTTGTTGCTGACCACAACTCCGATTCTTTCTTTTCTTAAATTTCTTTCCATTTTAGAATTGGATTTACTTGCTTGCCATGCTTACTTGTTGCCGGCGATTTCGCGGGCACGGAGCTCCGTAAGGCAGCGGGCAATGTTTTTTCTACTTTCTTTAATTTTGTTGGGATTCTCGAGGGGCGAGACAGCGTGGCTCATGAGCATCTTCTGATAGAGCGAACGCTCGTTGTCGAGTTTCTCCTTCAATTCGGCAGTCGAGAGCTCCTTTAAAACGATTTCATTCTTCATGACTGTAGGGTGCTTCTTATTTATTCTTCGATATAGTCTCTTTTGACAACAAACTTGGTCGAGATGGGAAGCTTCTGGGCTGCCAGACGCAGTGCCTCTTTGGCGACATCCATCGGCACACCCTCGCACTCGAACAGCATGGTGCCGGGCATCACACGAGCAACAAAGTACTCGGGGGCACCCTTACCTTTACCCATACGCACCTCATTGGGCTTCTTGGTGATGGGCTTGTCCGGGAAGATGCGGATCCAAATCTGACCTTCACGTTTCATGTGACGCGTTACAGCTTGACGAGCAGCCTCTATCTGGCGACCGGTGATGAAGCAGGTCTCAAGCGATTTGATACCGAAGGTACCAAAAGCCAATTCGTGACCGCGGAAAGCATTACCTTTGATTTTGCCTTTTTGCTGCTTTCTATATCTTGTTTTCTTAGGTTGTAACATCTCTTCTTATTGTTTAGTGTTTAGTACACTTGTATGCTAAACTCTCGTTTATTTACTGTTGTTATTTCTGCTACCGCCCTGGCGACGACGGGGAGCGCCTTCCGGACGACGGCCGGCACCCATAGCGCCACGATGCTCTTTCTGCTGGCCACCAACGGTCGACGAAACGAGCTCGGGTCTGCCGTAGATCATACCGCGGCAAATCCACACCTTGATACCGATGCGGCCATAGGTGGTGTGAGCCTCGGCGTTGGCATAGTCGATGTCGGCACGGAGGGTGTGCAGCGGGGTGCGACCCTCTTTGAAGTGCTCGCTGCGGGCAATCTCGGCGCCGCCGATACGGCCGGCGATGGAGACCTTGATGCCCTCGGCACCAGTGCGCATGGTCGAGGTGATAGCGTTCTTGATGGCACGGCGGTACTGGATGCGGCCCTCAATCTGCTTGGCGATGTTCTGGGCAACGAGGACAGCGTCCATCTCGGGGCGCTTCACCTCGCTGATGTTGATCTGGACATCCTTGCTGGTGAGCTTCTTGAGCTCCTCGCGCAGCTTGTCGACCTCCGAACCGGCACGTCCGATAATCAGACCCGGACGGGCGGCGTTGATGGTCACGGTGAGGAGTTTCAGGGTGCGCTCGATATAAATCTTCGAGATACCGGCTTTTGCCAAACGGGCGTTGAGGTATTTGCGTATCTTGTCGTCCTCAACAAGCTTCTGCTCGAATCTTCTGCCACCAAACCAGTTGGAATCCCATCCACGGATGATGCCTAATCTGTTTCCAATAGGGTTAGTCTTTTGTCCCATTGTCTATTTTCTTCTTGTTTGTTACTTTATTTTGTTTCTTCTTTTTCAGCCGTAGCGACGGGAGCATCCTCAAGGCGGCTGCCGAGAATCATGGTGATGTGGTTGCTACGCTTGCGGATACGGTAGCCGCGGCCCTGGGGGGCGGTGCGCATGCGCTTCATGGTGCGACCTTCGTCAACCATAATCTGCTTCACGTACAACTGAGCGTCCTCCATGCGGACACCCTCGTTCTTGGCCTGCCAGTTGGCGATGGCCGAGAGGAGGAGCTTGCGCATCTTCGGAGCGGACTCTCTGGGGTTGTACTGGAGGATACCAAGGGCTTTCTCTACATCGACGCCACGTACCAAGTCGGCAACCAGACGGGTCTTCTGAGGCGAAGTCGGGTTGTTCATCAACTTGGCCATATAGATGGTCTTGTTGGCTTCTTTGCGTGCTTCGGCACTATTATGTTTTCTACGTCCCATTTTCTTTCAGTGTTTACTTTTTAGCTTTATCTTTAGATCCTGCATGACCGCGGAAGATGCGGGTGGGAGCGAACTCGCCAAGCTTGTGACCCACCATGTTCTCGGTGACGTACACGGGGATGAACTTGTTGCCGTTGTGGACGGCAATGGTCTGACCCACAAAGTCGGGCGAAATCATCGAAGCTCTCGACCATGTCTTGATGGTGACCTTCTTGTTCGACTGCTGCGCCTCGATAACGCGTTTTTCCAGTTTGTGGAAAATATACGGACCTTTCTTTAACGAACGACTCATTGTTTCTTCTTTTTACTGAGTTACTTCTTTCTTCTTTCGACGATGTACTTGCTCGACTGCTTCTTGGGAGCGCGAGTCTTGTAGCCCTTGGCCGGGATACCCTTGCGCGAACGGGGATGTCCGCCGGTCTGACGGCCTTCACCACCGCCCATCGGGTGGTCAACGGGGTTCATGACAACGCCGCGGTTGCGCGGACGGCGTCCCAGGTGACGGCTGCGACCAGCCTTACCGCCGACCTCGAGGTTGTGCTCGGGGTTGCTGACGATACCGACGGTGGCGCGGCAGGCCTGGAGGATCATGCGCATCTCGCCGCTGGGCATCTTGATGATGGCGTACTTGTCGTCACGCGACATCAGCTGGGCATAGGCACCGGCCGAACGCACCATCTTCGCACCCTGGCCGGGACGAAGCTCGATGTTGTGGATAAGCGTACCGAAAGGAATCTCGGCAAGCAGCAGGGTGTTGCCGACCTCGGGGGCCACGCCCTTGCCGGACATGACGGTCTGACCGACCTTCAGGCCCTGGGGGCACAGGATGTAGCTCTTCTCGCCGTCTGCGTAGCAGATGAGGGCGATGCGCGAGCTGCGGTTCGGGTCGTACTCGATGGTCTTCACAACGGCGGGAATACCGTCTTTCGTGCGCTTGAAGTCGACGAAGCGGTAGAGCTGTTTGTGACCGCCGCCGATGTAACGCATGGTCATCTTACCCTGATTGTTACGGCCGCCACTTTTGCGGATACCGTACACAAGGCTCTTCTCCGGACGCGTTGCGGTGATGTCGTCGTTGGTGACAACCAGCTTGTGGCGCTGACCGGGGGTTGTGGGTTTAATTTTCTTTAAAGCCATTTCTTTGTTTTCTTATTGGTCTCTTATCAGTGGACCTTAACTATTATTACTTTGTTGTTTCTGTTTGCTTTTAGATGCTGGCGTAGAAGTCAATGCTGTCGCCCTCGGCGAGGGTCACGATAGCCTTCTTGAAAGCATTGGTGCGGCCGGTGAGGAAGCCGGCTTTGGTGTAGCGCGACTTCACCTTGCCCGAATAGTTCATCGTGTTCACATCAACAACCTTCACATTGTAGAACTCCTCAACGGCGTTCTTGATCTGAATCTTGTTGGCGCGTTTGTCAACGACAAAACCGTAGCGGTTCTGGGCAGGAGCGGCGGCAATGCCTTTATTACGCTGGATGCGGGTCTGGATAGGATTGGCGGCAGCCTCGGTAAGGCGCGTCATCTTTTCACTGATCAGCGGTTTTACTATAATGTTCATCATTGTTAAACTTTCTTAAATCGTTATACTCTCTTCCCTTATTTTGTTGCCAAAACGCGGTTGATCTCGGTCAATGAACCCTCGCAAACGACAATATTCGAGGCGTTAACAATGTCGTAAGTATTTAATTGCGACACGTTTACCACCTTTACGTTCTTAAGGTTTCTAGCGGACAAAGATACGAAATTATTTTGATTCTCAAGCACAAAAAGCGACTTTTTGTCGTTCAACTTCAAATTGTTGAGCACTTCAATCATCTTCTTGGTCTTGGGGCCTTCGAAAGCGAAGTTCTCGACGACGGTCATAGCGTTGTCCTTGCACTTGTAGGCGAGGGCGCTGCGGCGGGCAAGACGTTTCACTTTCACGTTCAGTTTGAAGCGGTAGTCGCGGGGCTTCGGTCCGAAGATGGTGCCGCCACCGACAAACACGGGGCTCTTCAAATCGCCCGAACGTGCACCGCCGGTGCCTTTCTGACGTTTCAGCTTGCGGGTGCTGTGGGCGTTCTCGCTGCGCTCTTTGGCTTTGCTGGTGCCCTGACGGTTGTCGGCCAAGTACTGCTTGACGTCGAGGTAAATGGCGTGGTCGTTGGGCTCGATGGCGAAGATAGAATCCTCAAGGTTGATGGTTCTACCGGTCTCGCTTCCGTTGATGTTATAAACTTTAATCTCCATGTCTAATTAGCTCCATCTTTCAAGTTTGACAATAGATCCCTTGGGGCCGGGGACCGAACCCTTGACAAGCATCAGATTCTTCTCGGCGATGATCTTCACCACCTGGAGGTTCTGAACTTTCACGCGATGGTTGCCGGTCTGGCCAGCCATACGCATGCCCTTGAAGATACGCGAAGGATACGACGATGCACCGATCGAACCGGGGGCGCGCAGACGGTCGTGCTGACCGTGGGTCTTGTCGCCGACACCGCCGAAGCCGTGACGCGTCACAACGCCCTGGAAACCTCTACCCTTCGAGGTGCCGACCACGTCGACAAACTCGCCTTCCTGGAAGACGTCGACGGTGAGCACTTCACCGTATTTCTTCTTGTGGCCTTCCTCGAAGCGGCTGAACTCAGCCAGATACTGCTTCGGGGTGGTGCCTGCTTTCGCAAAGTGGCCGCGCATGGGCTTGTTGGTGCGGCTCTCTTTCTTCTCGCCAAAAGCGAGCTGGATGGCCTCGTAGCCATCTTTCTCAATCGTTCTCACTTGTGTAACAACACAAGGACCAGCTTCAATAACTGTGCACGGAATCTGCTTTCCGTCGGCATCAAAAAGACTGGTCATTCCAATTTTCTTTCCGATTAATCCTGACATTTCTTTAGTTGGATTCTTTTAATTGTTAGACATTCAGCTTATCTCTCGACATAGGCTGATTAATTTCACACTTTGATTTCCACTTCAACACCGCTGGGGAGCTCGAGCTTCATCAGGGCGTCAATGGTCTTGGCGCGATCGTTGATCTCGATGTCCATCAAACGCTTGTAGGTGCTAAGCTCGAACTGCTCGCGCGACTTCTTGTTCACGAAGGTCGAGCGGTTCACGGTGAAAATCTTTTTGTTCGTCGGCAGCGGTATGGGGCCATTGACCACCGCTCCGGTCATCTTTACGGTCTTCACAATCTTCTCGGCCGACTTGTCGACGAGGTTGTGGTCGTAAGATTTGAGCTTGATTCTGATTCTTTGACTCATTTGTTATTTATTTTTTGTTTATTATTTTTCAAAAACCGTAGTTGTATTTGTTTTTCAGGATAGCCTCCTGCTGCTCGCGGCTCACCTCGGCGTAGTGCGAGAACTCCATCGTGGAGTTGGCACGGCCCGACGTGATGGTGCGCAGCGAGGTGACATATCCGAACATCTGCTCCAGCGGCACCTTGGCATGTATGGCCTGGACGCCCACCTTGGCGGCGATGTTCTCCAGCACGCCGCGGCGACGGTTCAGGTCGCCGGTCACGTCGCCCACATAGGTGTCGGGGGTCAGCACCTCGAGTTTCATTATCGGCTCCAGCAGCACGGGGTTGGCCTTGCGGCAGGCAGCCTTGAAGCCTATCTTGGCGCAGAGCTCGAAGCTCAGTTGGTCGCTGTCCACGGGATGGAACGAGCCGTCGATAATCCTCACCTTCATCGAGTCCATCGGATAGCCGGCCAGAACGCCGTTCTGCATGGCCTCCTTGAAACCTTTCTCGATGGCGGGGAAGTATTCCTTCGGTATGTTGCCGCCCTTCACCTCGTTCTCGAACTGCAAGCCTGTGACACCTTCGTCGGCAGGGCCGATCTCGAACAGTATGTCGGCGAACTTACCCTTGCCGCCAGTCTGCTTCTTGTAGATCTCGTGGTGCTGCACGGTGGTGGTGATAGCCTCTTTGTAAGCCACCTCGGGACGTCCCTGGTTCACCTCCACGCCGAACTCGCGGCGCATGCGGTCCACGATGATGTCCAAGTGCAGCTCGCCCATACCGCTGATGATGGTCTGTCCGCTCACCTCGTCGGTCTTCACGCGGAAGGTGGGGTCTTCCTCCACCAGCTTCTGCAGGGCGTTGGTCATCTTGTCCATGTCGGCCTGCAGCTTGGGCTCCACGGCAATCGAGATAACGGGCTCGGGGAACTTCATCGACTCGAGCACTATCGGGTGCTTCTCGTCGCACAGCGTGTGGCCGGTCTTGATGTCCTTGAATCCCACGGCGGCTCCTATGTCGCCGGCCTCGATGCGGTCGAGGGGGTTCTGCTTGTTCGAGTGCATCTGCATGATGCGCGAGATACGCTCTTTCTTGCCGGTGTTGGCGTTGTACACATACGAACCGCTCTCGAGCGAGCCGCTGTACACGCGGAAGAAGCACAGGCGGCCCACATAGGGGTCGGTGGCTATCTTGAAGGCGAGGGCCGAGAAGGGCGCGTTGACGTCGATCTTGCGGCTCTCTTCTTTCTCTGTCTTGGGATTGATGCCGTCAACCTCGGGCACATCCAGCGGGCTGGGCAGGAAGGCGGCGACGGCGTCGAGCAACGTCTGCACACCTTTGTTCTTGAAGGCCGAGCCGCACATCACGGGGACAATCTTGCGGGCCAGGGTGGCTTTGCGCACCTCGGCGATGATGTCGTCGGCGGTGATGCTGTCGGGGTCGTCGAAGAACTTCATCATCAGCTCCTCGTTCTCCTCGGCCACGCCTTCCACCAGCTTCTGGCGGTATTCGGCGGCGATGTCCTTCAAGTCTTCGGGCATCGGTATCTCCTCGAAGCGCTGGCCGTTCGAGCTCTCGTCCCACACCAGGGCCTTGTTCGAGATCAGGTCGACCACACCTTTGTAGAGATCTTCCTGTCCGATGGGGATCTCGATGGGGATGGGGTTGGCTCCGAGGCGCTCCTTGATCTGGCTCACCACCGAGAAGAAGTCGGCACCCGCGCGGTCCATCTTGTTGATGAAGGCAATGCGCGGCACCTCGTACTTGTCGGCCTGGCGCCACACGGTCTCGCTCTGGGGCTCTACGCCGCCCACAGCACAGAAGATGGCTATGGCGCCGTCGAGCACGCGCAGCGAGCGCTCCACCTCGACGGTGAAGTCCACATGGCCCGGAGTGTCGATGATGTTGTACTTGTAACGCTGGTTGTGCCAGTCCCAATACACGGTGGTGGCAGCCGAAGTGATGGTGATACCACGCTCCTGCTCCTGCACCATCCAGTCCATCGTGGCCGAGCCCTCGTGTGTCTCACCCAGCTTGTAGTTCTTGCCGGTGTAGAACAGTATGCGCTCCGTCGTCGTCGTCTTGCCGGCGTCGATGTGGGCCATAATGCCGATGTTTCTTGTGTAGTGGAGGTCTGACATCTTCTATATATAATATATGTATTACGCGCGGAAGTGCGAGAAGGCCTTGTTGGCGTCGGCCATACGGTGGATATCCTCCTTGCGCTTGAAGGCGGCGCCCTCTTCCTTGTAAGCGGCCTGGATCTCGGCGGCCAGCTTCAGGGCCATCGTCTTCTCACTGCGCTTGCGCGAGAAACCGATAAGGTTCTTCATGCCGATGCTCTGCTTGCGCTCGGCACGGATCTCAGTGGGGATCTGGAACGTGGCACCGCCGATACGCTTGCTGCGCACCTCGACGCTCGGGGTCACGTTGGCAAGAGCCTTCTTCCACACCTCGAGGCCGTCTTCCTTCGTGCGGTCGCTCACAACGTCGATTGCATCGTAGAAAATCTTGTAGGCGATGGTCTTCTTGCCACCCATCATCAGGTTGTTGACGAACTTGGTGACCATCACATCATTGTATTTGGGATCCGGGAGGATGATTCTTTTCTTGGGCTTAGCTTTTCTCATTTCAGTCTAAACTTTTAAACTTTTAAACCTTTTAACTTTTAAACTCTGTTTACTTGCCGGCCTGTTTCGGACGCTTGGCACCGTATTTAGAACGACGCTGGCGACGACCGTCGACACCGCTGGTGTCCAAAGCACCACGGATGATGTGATAACGCACACCGGGGAGATCCTTCACACGGCCTCCGCGGATCATCACTATCGAGTGCTCCTGCAGGTTGTGGCCCTCACCCGGGATATAGGCGTTGACCTCCTTGCCGTTGGTCAAACGAACACGGGCCACCTTACGCATGGCCGAGTTAGGTTTCTTGGGGGTGGTGGTGTACACACGCGTGCAGACACCGCGACGCTGCGGGCAGCTGTCGAGGGCGGGAGACTTGGACTTGTACTCCATCTGCTGACGTCCTTTGCGAACTAATTGCTGAATTGTTGGCATTTTTTTCTTTTAGTTTTTATTTTATTACTTGTTTTTCAGTCTTATCCGTGGGCACAGTGCGCCCAAAAAGGAATTGCAAAAGTACAACCTTTTTTTATACTGACAAAGCATCCGACATTCCGCTTCATGTTAAATAATCTTAAAATTTTAAGGCGGCACTAATAATCAATATATTACAAAAATATTTTAACACAAAAATTTTCACCCTCACCCCCACTTTTCAACACAAACCGCCCTCCCCTCCCCGACCTTTTTCAACACCTTTTCCACAATTTCACCCCACCAAAAGAAAGCCCCCGCGGGGGCGGAGGCTTTCTTTTGGTAAAGAGGGAAAGAAGTGAAGAGGGAAAGAGGTGGTAGTTGGTAGTTAGGTGTTAGTAGTTGGTAGTTTGTAGTTTTTGCTAATCTAATTCGAGTAATTCGCCCGCAATTGACCTGCGTAGCCTTTCGAGTTAATTATTCGCTAAATTTGATTTATTTTCAGCGGTGCTCATCACCCTTTCAGGGGTCGTTAAATTCGCCGTTCCTTTTCGACTCTTCGACTTTTCGACTCTTCGACTCGCCTCCCCTCCTCCCCCTCTCTTTCCAGGAGAGGGGGTCGGGGGGTGAGGCCCCCCACCCCATTATATTATATCTTAAGATATAATATACCCTTTCTTCCATCTCGTTTAAGTAAACATACCGAAATACTACCCTAATTCTAGGGTAATTCTAGGGTAACTATAGGGTAATTATAGGGTAGGTACGGCGCAGCTCCGACACAACTCCGCCCCTTCGCCGACCCAACAAGCATGGTCCTTATAGCCGATGGGCCAGATAAACTAATGACTGCATGGTCAAGGGTCACTCCGGCAGCACCTCGGCGCTGCCGACAACGGTGTACTGGCGGCCCGTCGCCACCGCGCGGCAGAGCCAGCGGGTGCGGCGCTTTTCGAGGCTTACGAAGAGCAGCTCGGGATTGCCCTTCAGACGGAAACGGCTGCCGGCGGGCAGCTCGTCGAGGTGCGTGACGGCACCCTCGACATAGTCTTTGTCGTAGCGGTGCAGCCCCTCTTCTATCTGCCGCAACAGCGGCCTATAGAGCGGCACCCGCGACGCATAGCGAGCCACCAGCGGCCGCACCTCGGGCGGAAACCACACGGCATGCTCGGCCAGCAGCCGCGCATACTCCCCCTGCCACTCGTGCCCGTGCGCCGCCACATCGCTGTATTTCACATGCGTCTCCAGATGCGCCGCCTCGTGCAGGAACACCCACAGGAAGAGGTATTTGTTGAGGTCGCCGTTGACGGAAATCTCGTGGAAGGCATGCTCTTTCTGTGGCCACCTGTAATCGCCCAGCTTGCTGCGCCGGCCGCGGGTGATGTGGAAATGCACCTTGTAGCGGTCGAGATAGGCATAGGTCCAATCCACCGCCTCGGACGGCAGATGATTGTGAAGTATGGCACGGTAACGTTCCTCGGTGGTCATAAGCGCAGCCTCAGAAGGTCGGGCAGTCGCAGTGGCTCTTCCGGTGCTTGTACATATGGTCGCCCGACGAGCAGGCCCCACAGGCCAGACCCGCCAGAAGCAACAGCACCACAGCCACTATGAATCTGCGTCTTTTCATCACACCTAATAACGCCGCCAGCCGCCTTTTATTGTGCCCCGAAAACACACATTCGCGACCTTACGACAAAATTTTTCTCCTCCATTTTCAAAAAAGTATGTATTTTTGCACTTCAAATCATTTATAAAAATGAGCCACAAGACAGCTATAAAGGTTTATGAAATAGCATCCTACGTGCTGATACTGGGAGCTACGGCAGCCTACTTCCTGCTCAAGACCAGCGACCTCCGTCTCTCGCTGACCATGATACTGGTGGCCCTCGCCATCCTCATGCGCATGATGATGGAGCGCCACCGCTTCCGCTCGGCCGAGGAGGAGATAGACCAGCTGAAGGACGACCTCCGCCGCCTCACCCAGCTCTACGCCGAAGAAAAGAAGAAGAATAAGAATGCCTGAATGCTTGATTGCGTTATTGCTTGAGTGCTACGCAGCCAAATAACTCAAGCAACCAAGCAGTCAAACAATCACTAAACTCAAGCAATCCTGCCTGACCGCAAGGAAACGGCCTTGAGCACCGAAGAAATAAAATCAAATACAGCGAAAAAACAATCAAACAATCAAACAATAATAACAATGGCAACAACCACCGACATCAAGAACGGACTTTGCATCAATTTCAACAACGACATCTACACCATCGTTGAGTTCCTCCACGTGAAACCCGGCAAGGGCGCCGCCTTCGTGCGCACCAAGATGCGCAACGTGAAGACCGGCCGCATGCTCGAGAACACCTTCCCCAGCGGTGCCAAGATCGACATCGTGCGCGTCGAGCGTCGTCCCTACACCTACCTCTACAAGGAGGGCGACATGCATGTCTTCATGCACACCGAGACCTACGAGCAGATCTACATCCCCGAGCAGATCATCAACGCCCCGCAGTTCCTCAAGGACGGCCAGTATGTTGAGATCACCGTCGAGGCCGACACCGAGACCCCGCTGACCTGCGAGCTGCCTCCGTTCATCGAGACCGTCGTCACCTACACCGAGCCCGGCTTCGCTGGCAACACCGCCACCAACGCCATGAAGGACGCCACCGTCGAACCCGGCGTCCAGGTCCGCGTGCCCCTCTTCATCAAGGAAGGCGAGCGCATCAAGGTCGACACCCGCACCTGCGAATACGCAGAAAGACTCAAATAACATCAGAGTTGAAACGCTTTGTTCTTATTGCAGCCTGCCTGCTGGTGCTGGCAGGCTGCAAACATAAACCGCTGCAGCCCGCAGCCACAGGCATCGACTACTCGCAGGTAGCAATCCCCGCTTTCAGCGCCGACAGCGCCTACCATTTCGTCGAAGCCCAGTTGGCCTTCGGCAACCGCATCCCCGGCAGCAAAGGCTGGGAGCAGTGCGCCGCATGGTTCGAAGCCCAGCTCCAGCGCTGGTGCGACACCGTCATCGTGCAGCCCTTCAATGCTAAACTGTGGGACGGCAGCAATGTGCCCGGCCGCAACATCATAGGCTCGCTAAATCCTATGGCCTCCAAGCGCGTGCTGCTGGCCGCCCACTGGGACAGCCGCATGTGGGCCGACCACGACCCCGACGACGCTAACCGCCGCAATCCCGTCCCCGGCGCCAACGACGGTGCCTCGGGTGCCGCCGTACTCCTCGAGATGGCGCGCACCATGAGCCAGATGCCGCCCTCGGTGGGCGTCGACTTCATCCTCTTCGACGTCGAAGACCAGGGACAGCCCGAATGGGCCGACACCTACGAGGACAACACCTGGTGCAAGGGCTCGCAGTACTGGGCGCAGAACCGCCACATCCCCTACTACACCGCCGTCTACGGCGTGCTGTTCGACATGGTGGGCACCACCCAGCCCCGCTTCACCAAAGAGCAGGTGAGCCGCCACTACGCCCCGGGCCTCACCGATAAGCTGTGGAACACCGCAGCGGCCCTCGGCTACTCCAATATCTTCGTCAACCAAACCACCGACCCCATCCTCGACGACCACCTCTACGTGAACCAGATCGCCGGCATACCGATGGCCGACATAGTGCAGAACAGCCCTACCACCAGCTTCTTCTCCCACTGGCACACCACCACCGACAACCTCGACAACGTCAGCGCCGAAAGCCTCCGCATCGTCGCCACGGTGACCATGAAAACCATATACGGAGATTATCCTGCGGAGAGGTGAAAGGTGAAAAGTGAAAAGTGAAATTATCAAGGTACATATTGATGGCTGTCTCTTTGCTGCTCCTCACGGGCTGCAAGGGTGACCGCTGCGATACCCCCTTCGGTGAGGGCGGAACCATCAACCTGACGATGCCCGAGTTCAACAGCCTCTACAACAACCCCGGCGCAACACTGGTGATAAACCGCGGCTATCGCGGCATACTGGTACACTGCGTGGCTCTGGGACAGTATGTGGCCTTCGAATGCGCCTGTCCCAACGACCACGAGACGCGCATGCTCCCCGACGACGACCACTACGCCATCATGCTCACCTGTCCCGACTGCGGCTCGCGCTTCGAACTGACATACGGCAATCCATTAGAGGGGGCATCGACCTCGTGCCCCCTCTATGCATACAACACCGCCTACGACGGCCAGGTGTTGGAAATCTGGTAAAACATCATTCCTAACTCCTCCCCTACATAGGGGAGGGGGACCGCCCCGAAGGGGTGGTGGAGGAGTACTACCTACCAACGGCCAAAATGTATCCGCGATTCATCCCATTTGTCCTTGGGCTGCGTCGTGCCGTCGTGGTATCCTATAGGCACAATAGCATAGGGCACCACAGTGGGAGGCAAGCCGAGGGCTTCTTTCACGGGCCTCATGGTGTCGGGGAAGGGATAGCATGCCGTCCAGCAGGCTCCCAGGCCGTAGGCCTCGACGGCCAGCAGCAGGTTCTCCGTGCAGGCTCCCATATCGTCGCGCCATATCGGATTGATTGTGGTGACGGCAGGACCGTCGGGGTTGTCGCGCGGAGGACGTGTTACGGTGGTGTCGGCACAGATGACGACGACGGCACCGCTCTCCATGAACTTCTTCATATTGAAGTTGCCAGCGAAGATGGTCTCATACTGACTCTTGTCGGTGAGCACAACGAAGCTCCATGGACGGATATCCATACCCGTGGGTGCCGACATGGCGGCACGCAGGATGTCCTGCATTATAGCGCTCGGGATAGTGTCGCCGTTGTACGACCGCACACTCTTGCGTGCAAGGATGTTCTCCATCACCACGCCCGCGGTGTTGGGAGTGTCGCATTGTTTCGTGCAGCAGGCGCCAAACAGCATGGCCGCAGCTGCCATCATAACGATTACTTTCTTCATTGGTATTGTATTGTTGATTGGTTTGTGTCGTTTGTGGCTCCGCTGGTGGTGTCGACAGGTATGGTGTCTTCAGGGTAGACGACATCACCCGCCAGAGGTTCTTCCACCTTTCCTTCGGTGCAGCTGGTGAAAGCTGCCAGCGACATGGCCACGCCGGCTACCGCAGCGGCTTTGCCGAGGGTCATGCGGCGGTGCAGCTCCTGCTCAAGATACTTCACCTCGGCCTCGCAGCGCGGACAGGTGCCATCGCATGGGCCGTCATAGGTACACTCGCGCTGCTCCAAGGGTATATCATTTTCCTCGGCCACACGTTTGCGTATGGCCTTCAACTCCTTGCAGATGTTCTTGCCGTCTTTTTTCATGATTCTATTTGTTTTACATCTTCTATACTGGTATCCAAAGCCAACTTGTCGGTGGCATTTAGGGCGTTAACAACAGATTGGCCTGTGCGCTGCTCTATCTCACGACGGGCCGAACCTGCCACATTGCCGCCCTCGATGGCGATTTTGCGACTCTCGGCAAAAGTCTCGGGCTGACGGCTGCGGGAGATAGCGGTGGTGGTCACCTCGGCAAGCATATTGAGCACCAGTTCAAGGTTGGTCATATTGTCGCGCAGGTTCTCTTTCTTCAAGCCTTTCACCTCTTTGTAGTCGCGCACCGTGAGACCGCTCCACGCACGGGTCATCTCGTTAGTCAGTATGGCATAGTCGCGTTCCTGGTCGATGCCGCGAGCCTTCCATTCGTCGGTCAACTCCTTGCGCATCTCTATGGATTGCAGCCGTTGGTTTATCCACCCTTCGCTGTACCCTTTGGCTCGGTAGAAGTCGGCACCACGTACAATGGCCTTCTCCGGGTCGGCAATCTCGTCCAACCGCTCGGCACCCACCTGCGCCAGCCACTGTTTGAACGGCTCAGCCTTGGGCGACGGAATAGACTGTATAATACGCAGAAGCTGCTTTGTATCAGCAACATCTGTTGGTCTATGTTTCCCATCAGCAGCAACCATTTTCAACTGCTTACAATTTGTAAGCAGTTCATCGGCACCTTCATCTTTCAGCCTCTTTTTCAGTACAGCCCAATAGGTACTAGCTCCGCGTGTTGTTGTCTGGTCGGTAAGCGCCCCTACAACATCCACCACCGAGAAATACCACTCCTCGCATTCTGCATCCCAATGGGTACGCACCTTCTTGTCTTGGAATATCTGAACCTTATTCACTATTCATATATTAAATATTTCTCTCTAATCTTCTTGAACTCGTCGAGGGCGGGTTGCCATGTGGCGCGGATCTCCCACTCGAACTTGCCCATCTCTATCTGATGGCGCAACTCGCCATTGCCGGCCAACTTCTCGAAGAATCCGTTGTCCAAGAAGAAGTTGTACTTCCTAGAGTGCCAATACATGAGTCGAAGGTAGGAAAGGTCGAACTTCGCCGGGACTACTACTCCCTCCAAGTTGATGCCATATAACTGCGTGCCATCCTGCAACTTGAAATGGTAGGCCGAAACTTTCTGACTGTCGGCGACGGTAAAAATGGTGTTGATATCCCAATAAAGGTTGTACTCATTGGGCAAGCCAAGGACTTCGAAGGGAGTGTCGGTGCCACGCCCCACGCTGACGTTAGTGCCCTCGAAGAGGCAGAGGCTCGGGTAGAGGGCGATGGCATGGGCGTTGCGCAGGTTGGGTGACGGCGGCACAGGCAGCTCGTAGCCTACGCTGTCGCGCTTGTAGCCCTGCATAGGGACGACGGTGAGGTCGCACTTTATGCCGCCCTTCAGCCAGCCTTCGCCGTTAATCATCTGCGCGTATTCCCCTATCGTCATTCCATAGACCACAGGCACGGGGTGCATGCCTACGAACGAGCGGTAGTGAGCAGTATCCAATACCGGGCCGTCGACATAGTGCCCGTTGGGGTTGGGGCGGTCGAGAACAGCAAGAGGTATGCCTGCTTCGGCACAGGCCTCCATCACATAGTGTAACGTGCTGATATAAGTGTAGAAGCGGCAGCCTACATCCTGCAGGTCGAAGAGAACGTAATCCACATCATTCAGCTGCTCCTGTGTGGGCTTCTTATTCTTGCCGTAGAGCGAGATGATAGGCAGGCCTGTCTTGGCGTCGACGCTGTTGTCTACATGCGCGCCAGCCGCCGCCGTTCCGCGGAAACCGTGCTCGGGACAGAATATCTTCCTTATATCGGCCCCCAACGCCAGCATGGTATCCACGAGGTGTGTGTTGCCGACCACAGAGGTCTGATTAGCCACCACCGCAAAGCGAGGATGCCCTCCCAGAGCATATTCGTCGCCAAGGAACACTTCGGCACCCGTCCGCAGAGCCACCTCTTTTGGCGCTGTCGTTGTCTGCGCCTGGCAGGAGACAAGCAGCTGCGACAACATCGCAACAAGCAGAACCAACCTATGCGCCGCAAGTTTCAATTTTCAACTTTCAATTTTCAACTCTTCCCTGTGTGTCCAAACCCGCCCGCGCCGCGCTCGGTGTCGGTGAGCTCTTCCACCTGGATGATTTCGGCCTGCTCGTGGCGGGCGATGACCATCTGGGCAATGCGTTCGCCATCGTTGATGACGAAGTCCTCATTGCTGAGGTTGATGAGGATGACGCATATCTCGCCGCGGTAGTCGGCGTCGATGGTGCCGGGGCTGTTGAGCACCGTGATGCCCTTCTTCAGCGCCAGGCCGCTGCGCGGACGCACCTGCGCCTCGTAGCCCGCCGGCAGCTCCATGAAGAGACCCGTCTTCACCAATCCGCGCTGCATGGGAGCAAGGGTTATCGGCCCCTCGGGCAGGTAAGCCCTCAGGTCCATGCCCGCCGACTGCAAAGTCTCATACTTCGGCAGCGGATGGTGACTCGTATTCTTGAATTTGACAATCATTTGTCTTAACTACTTTGGTGAGCCGTCGGCTTGGCCGACAACTACTGTCTACTTAACTACTGTCTACTTAACTACTTTTTAGTAAGCACTTCGTCAATCATGCCATACTTCAAAGCCTCGTCGGCTGTGAACCAGTGGTCGCGGTCGCTGTCTTTCTCCACCTGCTCGAAGGGCTGGCCGCTGTGCTTGGCGATAATCTCGTAGAGCTCCTTCTTGAGTTTGAGGATTTCGCGCACGGTAATCTCCATATCGGTGGCCTGACCGTCGGCACCGCCCATGGGCTGGTGGATCATCACGCGGGCATGCGGCAGGGCGCAGCGGCGACCTTTCTCACCGGCGCAGAGAAGCACGCTGGCCATCGAGGCGGCGAGGCCTGTGCAGATGGTACTCACCTTGGGCTGTATATACTGCATGGTGTCGTAGATGCCGAGACCTGCGTAGACCGAGCCTCCCGGCGAGTTGAGGTAGATCTGGATGTCTTTGGTGGCGTCGACGCTCTCGAGGAAGAGCAGCTGGGCCTGGATGACGTTGGCGGTGTAGTCGTCGATGGCGGTGCCGAGGAAGATGATGCGGTCCATCATCAGACGGCTGAAGACGTCCATCTGGGCTACGTTGAGCTGGCGTTCCTCGACGATATAGGGGGTCAGCGAGTTGTTGATGGCCGAGGTGTATTTGGCATAAGTGGTGCTGCTGATGCCACGGTGCTTGGTGGCATATTTCTCAAATTCTGTCATATTGTGTGGGATTATATTATTTACATTAATACAGCAAAAATAACGCCAAAGGGAAAAAAAAATTGCAAAACAATGAAATAAATCATATCTTTGCACTTGTATAGAATTCCCTTAAAGTAATATAAACCATTAAAAACCAATTAGTATGGGCAAAAGAATATTCCTCCTGACAGTATTGTTGGCATTTGCTGCCGTTGCGGTGGCACAGGATGTCATAACCCTCAAGAACGGTGACGAGATCAACGGCAAGGTCACCAAGGTAACCTCCACGGAGATAGAGTACAAGCTGGCCTCCAACCCCGACGGTCCCACCTACACCAAGCCTGTGACCGAGATCTTCATGGTGAAGTACGAGAACGGCCAGAAGGACGTCTTCAACAACACTCCCGAGCCTGCCAAGCAGCAGCAGGTGACCGTCGACATACCCACCGGCGTCACCCTCGAGCGCAGTCGCGGCGAGATTGTCGATGCCGCCACCAACCGCACCTTCTCCGAATTCGAACTGCAGCAGATGCTCGGTATGGACGCCTACAACGACTATGTCAAAGCCCGCGACAGCTATAAGTCTACGAGCAACGGCCTTGCCTGGTCCTACACGTTCTTCTTCTGCGGTCTGCCGCTCTACTATCTCGGTGTGCTTCTCGAGGACGGTAGCAACAACGGCCTTGCCCTGCGTATTATGGGCATTGTGTGGTTCGTGGGCGGCAACATCATGATACCCGTCGACTATATCACCCGCGGCGTCGCCGCAGGCAAGATAAGCCGCATCGCCGAAGACTACAATGCCAAGAACGGCAGCCTCGGCATGGAGATCTCCGGCGGCTTCACGCTGATGCCCACAGCCCAAGGCACCGTAGCCCCCGGCGTCGGCATATCATTGCGATTCTAAGCAACAACGACATATAAAAAGGCTGGTCCCATCAACGAGACCAGCCTTTTTGCGTATAAGCAGTATTGTCTTATCTACTTATCTCCTGACTCCTTATCTCCTTAAAGAAGTTTCTTCTTGAGGTTGAGGATCATGTCGTCCGTCATCTTCTCAAGGTCGTACTGCGGGTTCCAGCCCCACTCGTTGCGGGCGCAGCTGTCGTCCATATTGTCGGGCCAGCTGTCGGCAATGGCCTGCTTGATGGGCTCGGGCTCGTAGACCATTTCGAAGTTGGGGTAGCGCTTCTTGATGACCTCGTAGATGGTCTCAGGACCGAAGCTCATGGCGGTGACGTTGAAGCTGTTGCGGTGCACAAGCTTCGAGGGGTCGGCCTCCATAATGTCGATCATGGCCTTCTGGGCGTCGGGCATGTACATCATGTCCATGAGGGTGCCTTTCTTCAGCGGGCAGACGAACTTCTCGCCCTTGACGGCAGCGTAGTAGATCTCGACGGCGTAGTCGGTGGTGCCGCCGCCGGGGAGCGTCTGGTAGCTGATGAGGCCCGGGAAGCGGACCGAGCGGGTGTCGACACCGAAGCGGGTGAAGTAGTAGTCGGAAAGCAGCTCACCGGTCACCTTGGTGACACCGTAGATGGTGTTGGGGCGCTGGATGGTGTCCTGCGGGGTGTTGACATGCGGCGTCGAGGGGCCGAAGGCACCAATCGACGAAGGTGTGAAGACGGCGCAGCCGAAGAGGCGTGCCACCTCGAGGCAGTTCACCAAGCTACCGATACCGACGTTCCAACCCAGCATGGGGTTGAGCTCGGCGGTGGCGCTGAGGATGGCAGCCAGATTGTAGATGGTGTCGATGTTGTACTGCTTCACGGCAGTGGCGATCTGCATGATCTGTGTGCTGTCGATGCGCTCCACGGGGCCACGCTCGTAGGGGTCGCCCTTCAGGGGACGCAGGTCGCTGCACACGACATTAGTGTCGCCGTAGATGTCTCTCAAATTACGTGTCAGCTCGGAACCAATCTGTCCGCCGGCACCGACGATAAGTATCTTTTTCATCGTTATCTATATTTTGTTAATTCTATATAATCAACGATATATCATGCCGTTGCGCAGCGCAATACCCCACAATGGCATCTACAAAGATACACAATTTAATTCAGTTGGCAAAGTTTTTTTGCTACTTCTTCTTTTCCTTGGCGGGCTGGGGTTGGGGTTTGTCGCTGACGACTTTGGTGTCGTAGCCTATCTGCTTCATGGCGGCCTGCA
Source organism: Bacteroidales bacterium (assembly GCA_045222795.1). Taxonomy (GTDB): domain Bacteria; phylum Bacteroidota; class Bacteroidia; order Bacteroidales; family P3; genus Colimorpha. Next base: position 73,825 of record JBGUZF010000075.1, on the reverse strand, counting down.
GCTTCTTGGCGTCGGTCTTCGAGGGGTCGTAGGTCACGGCGACGGTCTGCTCCTTGACGCTGGTCTCGATCTTCACCACGCCCTTCTCGAAGCGGAGGTTCTTCTTGATCTTGTTCTCGCAGTTCTCGCAGTGCATCTGCGGCGTGGGGGTCATCACCAACACGCGGAGGTCTTTAGCTGCGCCCATGAGCATCAGGGCTGACATTAGGATTAAAAGGAACTGTTTCATATTTGTTGTTTATTTATATTTTCCAGAAATTCATACGGATGCCGGCGTAGGCCATGATGCCGTGGACGGGGCCCCAGACGAGGGTGGGGTCGAAGGTAGCCGACCAGGGGTTGGCAGCGTTGACCACGGGATTAGGCTGGCGGTAGTTGGTGAGGTTCTCGCCGCCGATATAGAGGGAAAAGTGGCGGAACTCGCGCGTCACCTGCAGGTTGAGCTGCGGGTAGGCGGGGAACTCGCTGGAGGCGACGAGGGTGCCGTCGGCGTCGAGGTAGGCGGGGATGCGGCCACCGCCGTTGAGCTGCAGGGTGAGGTCGACCTGCCACACGGCGAGCATGGGTTTCCAGCTGAGGGTGACGAGCCCTTTGTAGCGGCTCTGCAGCGGTTTTTCTAACAACTTGCCACCGTATGTGCAGCGGACGTAGTTGTAGCGGAAGGCGGCGAGGATGTTGAGATCGTCGGTGATGTCGTAGGAGGCGTCGACCTGGGCAGTGTGCGAGAAGGAGCGGCCGTCGAGGTCGGCGATGATGATGCGCGTGGGGTCGCTGTCGTAGTCGACCACAGCCTGGTTGATGAAGTCGGTGTAGTAGTATTCGGCGTTGAGGGTTACGGTGCGCTCGCCCGCGGGGATGTAGAAGGCGAGGCTGAGGCCGCTGTTCCAGGCCTCCTCCTGACGCTTGACGCTGTCGACGAAGTCGCGACCAGAGGTGAGGAGATAGTGGTGCTCGGCCAGGGCGTGCGGCGTACGGTAGCCCTTGCCGCTGGAGGCGCGGAGGGTCATCCAGTCGGTAGGCACCCACTTGATGTGCAGACGCGGCGTCAGGTAGGTGCGGTCATAGAAGGTGCTGTAGTCGGCACGCAGACCCGTCATGGCGGTGAACTTGTAGGAAGGCTTGAAGGTGTACTGAGCGTAGGCGCCGGGCGTGTATTCGTTGGTCAGGCAGTTGAGCATTGACACATTCAAGTTTTCCTGCATGCGGTCGACATTGAAACTGAGTCCGGTGGAGAGGTTGTGCACCTCGTTGAAGTCGTGCTCCAGCACCAACTGGGCGTTGAGTTCACGCTGGCGGTCGCTGTATTCTTTCAGTCCGAAGGTGCCGTCGAGGTTGTAGAGGCTGCCGGTGGCAAGGAAGGCGAGGTTGGTGTTGTGGTCGCGGTCGAGCAGTACGGCGTGCTTCATATAGGCGTCCATGCGCTGGGCGTCGATAAGCACGCGGTAGGGGTTGCTGCTGACTTTCAGCAGCTGGCCACCCTCGCGATTCTCGCCGAGGTAGCCAATGCCGGCATGCATGATGTAGCGCCCTTTCATGTATTTCCATCGGTTTTGCAGGTGCAGCTGCTCTGTGTTGGGCGAGTCGTGCCAGCCGTTGCCGTCTTCGTCCATGTGCATGAAGTCCTTTTCGTAGTGCGCCAGCACCTCGGTGCTCAGGTGATGGTTGAGGTGTATGTTGCCCATGGCGTTGCCTTCGGCCTTGAGGCGGCTGTCGGTGTAGAAGTTGAGCAGCAGCCCTGGCTCGTCGTCGGGCTTGAGGTATTCAACGTTTATCTGGCCTGTGATGCTCTGCGGGCCGTTCTTGACGCTCGAGGCGCCTTTGCTCACCGAGATGCTTTTCATCCATGCCCCCGGCACATAGCCCAGCGAGTAGGGCATGGCGGCGCCAAGGGTTACGGGCAGGTTCTCCAGCAGCATCTGCACATACTGGCCGCTGAGGCCCAGCAGTTTGATTTGTCGTGCACCCACTGCGGCATCGTTGTAGTTGACGTCGACCGAGGGGTTGGTGACGAAGCTCTCGCCGAGGTTGCAGCAGGCGGCACGGAAGAGCTCGTCCTGTCCTATCTCGGTGCCGTTCTGTGCGCCGCCCATGCGCGACACACCCTCCACCTTGCGCTGCTGTATGGAGACCTCCTCCAGCGTGCGACTGCGCGTGGTGTCGCTCTGCGCTTGGCAAATTGAAAATTGAAAGTTGAAAATTGAAACCAGTAGCACAAAACTACCGACAACAAGTTTTTTAATCATAAATCTCTTGATTACTGTTACATATTAAAGTTGATTGGTCGGTGAAAAAAATCTCCGACAATCAAACTCTCAGTACAGTAACCGTTGTGGCAAAGCCTCCCGGAGGGGCTTCGGCGCAGGATGGCAGCCCGTGCCACGAGGCATTGGACTGCAACTCGGGAGTGTAAGGTGTGAATAATGAGAACAGGCAAGGCTGTAGCGGCATGTCTACATGTGCTGTCATTGTGGGAACATAGTCGGTAAGATGCATGGTTTTCACGGTCATGCATCCATTCTCACCTGGGCAGCACCCCATGTCGGTGGCTATTGTCAGCGACACACGCCCTGAGCATGAGCATTTCTCCACCGACACGCCCGACGCTCCCATGAGTATCAATGTCAGCATGATAGTGGACAAAAGTATGTTCTTTGCACGTCTCATTTCTGCTGCAAAAGTACTAAAAATAATCGATATGCCGATTTTTTTGTATCTTTGCAATCTAAATTCAAACGATATGAAACGACTGATTATTGTACTGATGCTCGCCGTTGCCACCACGGCACCGGCCTGCACCAACCTCATTGTCAGCAAAGGCGCCAGCACCGATGGCAGCACCTTCATCACCTATGCCGCCGACAGCCACACGCGCTACGGACAGCTGCGCTACTGTCCTGCCGCCGACCATCCCGATGGCGCGACATTGAAGCTCTACAACTATGGTTCGCTGAAGTTCCAGATAGAGATACCGCAGCCGGCGCACACCTACCAGGTGGTGGGCTTCATCAACGAGCACCAGCTGGCTATCGGCGAGACAACCTGGGGTGGCATCAGCCCGCTCGACAAGGGTAACGCCGAGGGCATCGACTATGGCAACCTCATCTATGTCGCCCTGCAAAGGGCCAAGAACTGCCGCGAGGCCATCAAGGTGATGGCAGACCTCGTTGCCACCTACGGATACAGTGACGGTGGCGAGAGCTTTTCCATCGCCGACCCCAACGAGGTGTGGATTTTCGAGATTACAAGCAAGGGGCACTTCGAGAAAGGTGCTGTGTGGGTGGCTCGCCGCGTGCCCGACGGATACATCTGCGGCCACGCCAACCAGGCACGCATCACTACCTTCCCACAGATGCGCAAGGAGTCGTACAAGAGCATCGACAGTCGCAACCTCAAGTATATCGACCGCCCAGAGGTGGAGTGCGTCTACGCTGGCGACGTCATCAACTTTGCCCGCAAGCAGGGACTCTTCAACGGCAAGGATGCCGACTTCAGCTATGCCGACACCTACAACCCCTTGACATTCTCGGGACTTCGCGCCTGCGAGGCACGTGTGTATGCTATGTTTAACCGCTGCGCTGATGATATGAAGCGCTATGAGGCTTACGCCATGGGCGATGCCACTGCCGAACGCCTGCCGCTGTGGGTGAAGCCCAATAGAAAGCTCACCGTGCAGGACTGCATGGCGCTGATGCGCGACCACTTCGAGGGTACACCGATGGATATGACCAATGACGTGGGTGCTGGCCCCTTTCATTGCCCCTACCGCTGGAGGCCGATGGGCTTCGAGGTCGACGGACAGAAATACGTCCACGAGCGTGCTATCTCGACGCAGCAGACGGGCTTCTCGTTCGTGGCGCAGTGCCGCGGATGGCTGCCAAGCAAGCTTGGCGGCGTGATATGGTTTGGCGTCGACGACACCTACAGCACCGTCTACTGCCCCATCTACTGCGGCGTGACGCAGGTGCCTGTGTGCTTCGAGGAAGGCAACGGCTCGATGAGCCGCTATAGCGAGACGGCGGCTTTCTGGCTTTTCAACCGCGTGAGTAACTTCTGCTACCTGCGCTACGACTCGATGATTGTCGACGTGCGGCAGGTGCAGCAGGAGCTGGAGACCGACTTCGTGCGCGACGAGCAGGCCCATGCCAGCCGCTGGGCGCAGGAGGACAACGAGCGTCGCCTAGTTGGCGAGCTCAACCGCTTCAGCAACGAGCGTGCCGAGCGCATGATGCGCCGCTGGAAAGAACTCGACCAGCTACTCCTGATGAAATACATCGACGGCAACATCAAGACCGTCGAGAACGGCCGCATCAAGACCACCCCGACGGGTGTCGTCACCGGCATCAAGCAGCCGCCCTATCCCGAATGGTTCTACCGCCAGATAGTCAACGACCACGGCGATGTGATACGCGAGAAATAAGAGAGGCGACCTTGACGGTCGCCTCTTCATTTTCAATGCATGTGCAGTTCGTGACCCATGCGGTCCTGCTTGGTCTTCAGGTACCGCTCGTTGTATTTGTTGGGCTGCACCACACAGGGCACTATCTCGGTAACTTCGAGGCCATAGCCTTCAAGGCCGGTGCGCTTGACGGGGTTGTTGGTGATGAGGCGCATCTTGGTGACATGCTGGTCGCGCAGTATCTGTGCCCCGATGCCGTAGTCGCGCTCGTCGGCCTTGAAGCCAAGCTTGAGGTTGGCGTCGACGGTGTCGAAGCCCTGCTCCTGCAAGTGGTAGGCCTTGAGCTTGTTGACCAGACCTATGCCGCGGCCTTCCTGGCTCATATATGCTATCAGACCTTTGCCTTCGGCCTCAATCATCTCCATGGCGCGGTGGAGCTGCTCGCCGCAGTCGCACTTGCACGAACCGAAGATGTCGCCCGTGGCGCAGCTGCTGTGGACGCGCACGAGGATGGGCTCGCCTTCCTGCCACTCGCCTTTCTTGAGCACCATGTGGGTGTTGCCGTTGTCGAGCTGGGTGTAGGCGATGAGCTGGAAGTTGCCCCATTCGGTGGGCAGGAAGACCTCTTCCTCCTTGCGGATGAGGGTCTCGTGGGCCACGCGGTAGGCTATGAGGTCCTTGATGGTGATAATCTTCATTCCGAAGCGCTTAGCGACTTCCTGAAGCTGAGGCATGCGAGCCATTGTGCCGTCGTCGTTGATGATCTCGATGAGGGCACCTGCGGGCTGGAGGCCAGCGAGACGGGCGAGGTCGACGGCGGCCTCGGTGTGGCCAGCACGGACGAGCACGCCGCCGTTGCGGGCGCGCAGGGGGTTGATATGTCCAGGGCGACCAAGGTCTTCGGCCTTGGTGGCGGGATTGGCGAGGGCGCGGATGGTGGAGGCGCGGTCGTGCATGCTGACGCCGGTGGTGCAGCCGTCGAGGAGGTTGTCGACGGTGACGGTGAAGGGGGTGCCGAGGAGCGAGGTGTTGTCGTGCACCTGCATGTCGAGCTGGAGCTCGTGGCAGCGCTGCTCGGTGATGGGTGCGCAGAGCACTCCGCGGCCGTTCTTGAGCATGAAGTTGACATGCTCAGGGGTTATCTTTTCGGCGGCCATAATGAAGTCGCCTTCGTTCTCGCGGTCTTCGTCGTCGACGACAATGACGAACTTGCCGTCGCGGAAATCTTCGATTGCTTCCTCTATAGTGTTGACTTTAAACTCCATATCACAAATCACGTTGTATTTCTAAGGAGTGCAAATATACAAAAAAAATATAATTCGGCCGGATATCACCGCCATTAATTGGGTAGTATGTCGGTAGTAAGTGTGTAGTATGTGTGTAGTATGTGTGTAGTATGTGTGTAGTATATGTGTAGTATGTGTTCCGTAAGTGATCCGTAAGTGATCCGTATGTGATGCCTTTTGAGACCTTAATGTCTCTTGAGCAGTTGGGGGGCAAAACGGATTAGCAGGAAGGCCGAAAGGGACAGTGAGAGCAGTTCGGCGATGGGCCATGATACCCATATTCCGTTGATTCCCAGCAATGCCGGTAGCAGCCATACGCAGGCGAGTTCGAAGACCAGGGTGCGTGTGAAGGCGGATACGGCACTCACCACGCCGTTGTTTAAGCCCGTGAAGAGGGCCGAGGTGAACATATTCCACCCGCAGATGATGAATGCCAGCATATAGAGGCGCATAGCCCTCACGGTCAGTGCCATAAGTCCCTCGTCGTAGCCCACGAAGATGCTCGACAGAGGACGGGCGAAGAGTTCGGACACAAGGGTCATGATAATGCCTGTGACACCGATGATGGTGAACGATTTGAGCATCAGCGACCGCTGTTCCTTGAGGTCGCCAGCGCCGTAGTGGTAGCCGATGATGGGGGTGATGCCGATGTTGTAGCCGATGAAGATGGCGGCGAAGATGAAGGCTATGTACATCAGCACGCCGTAGGCCGACACGCCGTCTTCGCCGAGGAAGCGCATGAGTTGCAGGTTGTAGCAGATGGTGACGATGTTCATGGCTATGCTGCCCACATATTCCGAGAGCCCGTTGGTGCAGGCCTTGCCGATATAACGCCAGATGATGCGTGTGGGGGTGATGCGAAGCGACCCACGGTTGCGGCGCGAGGCGAAGTAGAACACGGGATAGAGGCCACCCACGAGGCATCCCGCCGAGGTGGCTATGGCTGCTCCCGCCACACCCATGCCCAACGCCCACACCAGGATGGCGTCGAGCACTATGTTTGTCACTCCTGCCACCACCGACATCAGTGTGCCCATCTGCGGCCGCTCGGCAGCCATGTAGAACGACTGGAAAGCGCATTGCAGCACGAAGCCAGGCATGCCCAGCATATTAAGGCGTAGATATATCACGCATTCCTCCATCATGGGCTCGTCGGCACCCAGCCAGCGCGCCACCGTCGGGGCGGCTATCGCAAGTACCACTCCCAGAACAACGCCGAGTGCCAATCCAAACTGTACCAGCATGGTGAAGACGCGGTTGGCCTTCTGCGGGTAACCCTCGCCTTTGATTTTAGCCACCAGAGCCGCGCCGCCGGTGCCTATCATCAGTCCCAGCGAGCCTATCATCATGATGGCGGGGAAAGTGAGGTTGATTGCGGCGAAGCCCGTCTTGCCGGCGAAGTTGGCCACGAAGAAGCCGTCGACAATCGAATAGATGGACGTGATGAGCACCATGCCGATGCTCGGCAGCACAGAGCGGATAATGCGCCAATGGCTGTAATGTCCTGACAGTTCGATGTTCATTGCGATGGCGTAGATGTTGTTCTACAGACGGAAAAGGCTGCGGGCACTGGCAGTGGTCACCTCGGCCACTTCGTCGACGGTGATGCCTCGCAGGTCGGCGATGCGCTGCGCAATGAGGGGTATGTAGCTACTCTCGTTGCGCTGGCCGCGGTGGGGCACGGGACTGAGGTAGGGGGCGTCGGTCTCGAGGAGCAGGCGCTCCAGCGGTACGGCTTTGACAACGTCGGCAAGGGTGGCATTTTTGAAAGTCACCACGCCGCCGATGCCAAGGTGGAAACCCATCTCGACGGCGCGCTGCGCCTCCTGCACGCTGCCGCCAAAGCAGTGCATCACACCGCGGTAGGTGTGGCGGTTTAGGTCGCGCAGCAAGCCGAAGACCTCGTTGTGCGCCTTGCGGATGTGCAGGCAGACGGGCAGGTCGAGCTCTTCGGCCCAGAGCATCTGGGTGCGCAGGGCGTCACGCTGCTGGGCTTCGAAGGTGCGGTCCCAGTAGAGGTCCATGCCTATCTCGCCAATGGCGATGTAGTGGTTAGTGGTTAGTGTTAAGTGATTAGTGGAGAATAGTAACTCGTGGACGTGCTGAAGTTCGGCTTCGTAGTCTTCCTTGACGGATGTGGGGTGGAGGCCGGCCATGGGACGAAAGTGCTGAGGGAACTGCTGCTGCAGGGCATCGAGGCGCGGGGTGCTGGTGCTGTCGATGTCGGGGAGGAGCATGGTGATGACACCCGCGTCGATGGCACGCTGCACGGCCTCGCCGCGGTCGGCGTCGAAGGCTTCGTCGTAAAGGTGGCAATGGGTGTCGACGTACATAATCTTCGGCTTTAAGCTGTTGGTTTTAAGTTGGCTGACGCACTTACAGCTTAATACTTACAGCTTACAGTTAATGTTGTTGTATTATGTCAGTCATCAGGTCGTAGAGCTTCAGCAGGTCGGGCTGGTCGGCCAGCAGACGGCGCTGGGCAGCAAGGGTGCTGTCGTCGTGACGGATGGCGGGACCAGTCATCTGCTGCCACAGGTTGCCGTAGTCCCACTTGCGGAGGGTCTGCTCAGCCAGCGGACGCAGCATGTCGAAGTCAAGACCGTTGGCCTGCATATATTCCTGCGCTGTGGCATTGACGGCACACACGAAGTTGCTCACCATGACGGCGGCGAGGTGGGCGCGACGGCGCTGCTCGTAGTCGAGGTGGTGTATGTTGTCGCTGATGTCGCCGAAAAGTTCTGCTATGACGGCCTCGGTCTTCGGGTCGCTGCCTTCGATGCACAGGGGCAGATGGCGATAGTCCATAGCTATGTCGCGCACGAAAGTCTGCGGCGACCACACCACGCCGTTATTGCGGCTGATGTGGTTCAGAATAGAGGCTGGGGCGGTGCCAGAGGTGTGGATTACCGTGGCACCAGGCAGACGCAGGTCGATGGCAAGGTCGAAGAGGGCGTCGTCGTTGACGGCGAGGATATAGACATCGGCATCCTCGTCGAGCCGTCGCCATGTGTCAATAGGATAGGAGTCCACGCGCATGGCGAGGAGGCGTGCATGGTCGTAGGTGCGTGAAAGAACCTGACGTATTTTGTGTCCAGCATCGTACAGGGCCAGAGCAAGGTGTGTAGCCACATTGCCCGAGCCCACGATACTAATATTCGTCTTCTTCAAAGAAAAAGTCCTCCTTGGTAGGATAATCGGGCCAGATGTCTTCGATACTCTCGTACTGGTCGCCCTCATCCTCTATCTCCTGCAAGTTCTCTATAACTTCCATGGGAGCACCTGTACGTTGCGCATAGTCAATAAGCTCTTCCTTCGTTGCGGGCCAAGGTGCGTCCTCCAGTTTTGATGCTAATTCAAGTGTCCAATACATACTCTAAATCTCAAATTTTTTGCAAAAGTACTATATTTTCCAATACTGGCAAATAATTTTTTCAATTAGTTGATATACAAATCTTCGGTCTTACCGTCCATGACGACAGCCTGTCGTGCCAGTACGAACAGGTAGTCGGATAGGCGGTTCAGATAGCGCTGTATCGTCGCATCTACTTTAACATTGTGAGACAGAGTGACAATACGGCGTTCGGCGCGACGGCACACGGTGCGACACACGTGGCACTGGGCACCGGCGAGGTTACCTCCCGCGATGACGAAATTGTGCAACTTGGGCAGTTGGTCGGTGATGGCATCGATCTGACGTTCAAGCGTTGCCACCTCGTCCTCCTTGAGCTGCGGCAGACGGGCATAGATGGTCTCGTCTTCGGTGGCCAACAGGGTCTGGAGGGTGAAGAGGTTGTGCTGCACGACTTTCAACTGGCCGTAATACTCTTCTGCCATCGGTCTCATCATCTCAGCCAGCAACCCTATGTGCGAGTTGAGCTCGTCGACGGTGCCATAGGCCTCGACGCGGGCGTCGTCTTTGTTCACGCGGCTTCCTCCCACCAACGAGGTGGTGCCGCTGTCGCCTGTCTTGGTGTAGATCATATTTTCTCCACTGATTTGACTTCGGGGATAACTTTCTTCAGCGCGGCCTCGATGCCCTGCTTGAGGGTCTGCATGGCATGCGGACAGCTACCGCAATGGCCTTTGAGGCGCACGATGACGACACCCTCAGCGGTCATGTCGACATATTCCACGTCGCCGCCGTCCTGCTGCAGGTAGGGGCGTATCTGATTGAGAGCGTTCTTAACTTTCTGCTCTACGGCGGGTTTCTCCTGGTCGGTCATACGAATTGAAAATTGAAAGTTGAAAATTGAAAATTACTTTGTCACGCGGAGCTTGCAAATCTCGGCGATGGTGTTCTGCGCCACAGCGTCGAAAGCGTCGCGCACGGGGTCGTCGGTCTTAGCGGGATTGAAGAGGGCCGCGGGTTTGCCGTTGTCGCCACTCTCGGCGATGCTCTGCACCAGCGGTATCTCGCCCAGCAGGGGTATGCCCATCTCCTTGGCAAGCTTGCGGCAACCGCCGTTGCCGAAGATGTAGTATTTGTTCTGCGGTAGCTCGGCAGGGGTGAAGTAGGCCATGTTCTCGACGAAGCCCAGCACGGGGATGTTCACGGCCTCGTTGCGGAAGAGTTCCACGCCGCGCACCACATCGGCCAGGGCCACCTGCTGCGGGGTGCTGACGATGATGGCACCGGTGACAGGCATGGTCTGTGCCAGAGTGAGCTGTATGTCGCCAGTTCCCGGAGGCATGTCGACCACAAGGTAGTCTATCTCGTCCCACCAAGTCTCGGTGATTATCTGTTTCAGTGCACCGCTTGCCATGGGACCGCGCCAGGCAAGGGCCTTCGACGGGTCGACGAAGAAGCCCACGCTCATCAGCTTGATGCCGTAACGCTCGATAGGTAGCATATAGGTCTTGTCGCCGACCTTGTGTCCGTAGATCTCCTCACCTTCTACACCCAGCATGATTGGGATAGAGGGACCGTAGATGTCGGCATCCACGAGACCTACCTTGGCACCCGTCTTGGCCAGCGAGATTGCCAAGTTCACCGCCACGGTGCTCTTGCCCACGCCACCTTTGCCCGAGGCAACGACGATGGTGTTGTGGATATGCTCGAAGACCTCTTTGAACTCCTCCTTGGGGTCGGGTTGAGGACGGCTGGTGAGGTTTATCTCCACCTCGGCCTCACGGTCAACCAGCTCGTGGATGGCGGCGATGCAGTCGTCGCTCATCTTTTTCTTCATGGGGCAAGCGGGCGTGGTGAGCACCAGGTCGAAGGAGACTTTCTTGCCGTCGACCTTGATGTTCTCAATCATGCCCAACTCCGTCAAGCTACGGCCCAGGTCGGGGTCGTTCACATGGCCTAGGGCCATCTCTATTTGTGTCGTTGTTATCATTGTCCAAACAATTCTTTTAGTTTTCTCTCTAATTCAGGTCCACGCAAATTGCGTGCCAACACTTTGCCATCGCGGTCAACGAGCACCGTGGCGGGAATCGAGCTTACACCGTAGAGGCGGCCGCCTTCGGAACTCCAGCCACGGAGGTCGCTGACATGGTTGTCCCACACCAAACCGTCGGCGTCTATTGCCTGCAGCCATTTGTCGCGACTGTTGTCGAGCGACACGCTGTATATGTCGAAACCTTTGTCTTTGTAGGCATGGTAGAGACGCACCACGTTGGGGTTCTCGGCACGACAGGGACGACACCACGAGGCCCAGAAGTCGATAAGCACCACCTTGCCGCGCAGGTCGGAGAGGCGGCGTATCTTGCCGTCGCGGTCAGCCATTGCGATATCGGGGGCCTCCATGCCAGCCACCACGGCGGTGCGCAGCTTGTCGCCAAGGTGCCGCACGAACTCATGGGTGGAATAGGCCGGTGTAAGGCTGTCGTGAATCTTCTTATACAGCGCGGCGTACTGATCGAAGGATTGCTCAAAATAGGTCACCAGGAAGGCGCTCATCAGCACGTTGGGACGGTTATCAAGCAAATGGGCAATCTCTTCGTTGATACCTGTCTGCAGCGTCGGGTCGGCGATGACGGCACTGACGATGTCGGTGTAGCCTTTGTAGAGCTCCATGTTGTCCGAGCCTTTGGTCGAAGCTATGCTGAGGAAGTTGGCGTCGGGATTGTAGGCCAGTTCCATGGTTACTTTCTCTTTCGGCAGCAGGATGACATGTACCATAGGGCTGCGGTCGATGGCCAGCGCCAAGGCAAAGAATTGTGGCTCCGTGCTGTTGCGCTCCACGGTAAAGCGCCCCTTGCCGTCAGTGGTCAGCGTGTCCACAGGCACTAACCGGCCAGCCTGCGCTTCATAAACAATCACCTTGACACCCTGATCCACGCCTTTCAACGTCGCATTAAGGGTGCTCTTCTGTGCCAGCACAGCAGTTACAGGCAGCAATACCAGTAGCAGTATGGTTGTCAGTCTTTTCATTTCAGCTCAATCTTTATGTTCTTTATACGGTTCAAGTCTTCGTCCATTGGCAGGTAGGCGTCGTAGAAGGCGTCGTTACCGTAGAGGCATTGGCCAATATTGGCCTTGATGCCAGCAACTATCAGCTTCTTCTGTATGGCCAGGCTCTTGGCGTTGCGCGCAATGCCGCGCTTCTCACCCTCGCACACCAACTCCTCTATCACGCTGTTGGGTACCGTATAGCTGCGCCCGAAGACCTTGGCTGTCGGATAGCGTTGCAGCAGACTGGCGGCATGGCGACGCACTTGGCGGAATGCCACACGGTTGATGAGACGCTGGTTGACCAAAGCGTTATAGTAAATGAAAGACTCATCTTTACGATAGGGCAGTAGCAAATCGGGGGTTATGCCACCACCGCCAAACACCGTGCGTCCGCCAACAGTGCTGTATGGAGTTGAGTCGGTGATATGCACTGTCATGCTGTCGGCATAAGCCTCGCCGAACACCTGTTCCAGATAGTCGCGGTAGTATTTGTCGGTACCATCTTTGTAGGGGCGTTGTATGCTACGGCCGGAAGGAGTGTAGTAGCGTGCTGTCGTGAGCAACACCGCCGATCCGTCGCTCAGTTCGAACTCGCCCTGCACTAGACCTTTGCCGAAGGTACGCCGACCCACAATCAAGGCGCGGTCGTTGTCCTGCAAGGCTCCGCTCACCACCTCGCTGGCCGACGCCGAGTTTTCGTCAACCATCACTATCACGCTGCCCTTGGTGAAGAGACCACCAGCATGGGCTTTCACATCATGTCTCCGGCTGTGGGCTCCTTGCGTATATACTATCAAACTTCCTGCGGGTAGCAACTCGCCTGCTATCTCCACGGCACTCTGCAGCGAGCCGCCGCCATTGTCGCGCAGGTCGAATATCAAACGCTGCATGCCCTGTCGTTTCAATTGCGACAAAGCCTCGTGAAACTCACTGTGGCTCGTGGATGCAAAACTCGAAAGGTATATGTAACCCGTGGTATCGTTGAGCATCTTGGCACAAAGCACCGTGCTGTGTGACACAATGCCGCGGCGGATGGTAAAAATCTTCTCTCCTTCGCCTTCGCGCATCACTTTGACTGTTACCTTTACTCCTCTCGGTCCACGCAAGCGCGCCACTACACTGTCGGTGGGCATGCCTACACCACTAACTGGCTCGCCGTCCACATCGATTATCATGTCACCGGGAAGAAGACCTACGGTGGCTGAGGGGCCGTCGGCAAGGACCTGACCCACGTACACCGAGTCGTCCTCGCTGTGCAGTACCACTCCTATGCCCTCGAAGTTGCCGCGCATCATCTCCTCTGTGTGCTCTGTTTCACGAGCCGAGAGATAAGTGCTGTGTGGGTCGAGCTCGCTAAGCATCACCGCCAGCAACTTCTCGTTAAGAGAGTCTATATCAACCTTGTCAACATACTCATCTTCCACCAATTTCAATACCTCGCCTACTTTGCCTTGCAATGTAGCGTCCTGGCGGAAGCCCCTGTCGTGTGACGTGAACATGACACCTATCAGCACCCCGAGGACCATTGCCACGAGGATGAGTATCAGGTTTCCACTTGTTGCTGATCTGTCGTTCTTTGCCATGTTTATTTAGCGGTAGGGTATGCGTCTTTTACAATCTCATTGTGGTCGAAGGCCATAGGCGGCAGTTCGGTGAGTGGCCACCAGCGCACCTCGGCGGCATCGTCTCCGGCTTTGGCCTGGCAGTCGTCGACCGTGACAGCGTAGGCTGCAGTTACAGTACGTCCGCGTGGGTCGCGACCGGGAGCACTGTATACGCCTATAAGCCTCAAGTCGCCTTCGGTCACCCGTATGCCAGTCTCCTCCTCCAGCTCACGCACGGCGCAGTGCTCTATGGTCTCGTCCATCTCCATAAAACCGCCGGGCAACGCCCAGCAACCCTTGAAGGGCTCGCCGCCACGGCGCACCAGCAGCAACTCTCCGCGACTGTTCACCACTGCGCAGTCGGCTGTCAGCATCGGCCGCTCATAGTCGTAAATATAAGTACCTTTAACTCCCATTTAATTGCGGTAACCGATAACATGTCGCACCTCGTCGATGGTCTTGCGGGCGCTCTCGCGGGCTTTCTCCTTGCCGCGGTCCATGATGCGACGCAGGGCGGCATCATCGGAGCCAATCTCAAGTATACGTTGGCGCAGAGGCTCGACAAAGTTCACCATGTCTTCGGCCAACTGCTTCTTCAGGTCGCCGTAACGTATCTGACAGCGGTTGTAGAGGTCGTCGAAATACTCGACGGTGTCGGGAGTGGAGACAGCCTTCAGCAGCAGGAAGAGGTTCTCTATCTCCTCGGGCTTCTGCTGGTTCATCTCGGTGGGGCCGCTGTCGCTCTTAGCCTTCATTATCTTCTTGCGGATTACCGACGGCTCGTCGGTGAGGAAGATGGTGCTGGCCTCACCCTCACTCTTGCCCATCTTGCCACTGCCGTTGAGGGCGGGAATCTTCACCAAGCCAGTGCTTGAACCAATGGCCTGCGGCAGGGGGAACACCTCGGCCTTGTACATGGTGTTGAAGCGTTGGGCATAGGTGCGGGTCATCTCGAGGTGCTGCTCCTGGTCTTTGCCCACAGGGACGCGGGTGGCCTTGTGTATCAGGATGTCGGCAGCCATCAGTGTGGGGTAGGTCAACAGGCCGGCGTTCACATTGTTGGGGTTCTGGCGCACCTTGTCCTTGAACGAGGTGACGCGTTCCAGTTCGCCTAGGTAGGCGTTCATGTTGAAGAAGAGGTAAAGCTCAATGGTCTCGGGCAAGTCGCTCTGCAGGTAGATGGTGGCCTTCTCGGGGTCGAGGCCGGCAGCCAGATACTGCACCAAGATAGCACGGGCGTCATTGTAAATGCTGCCAGGTGTGGGGTGCGTGGTCAGCGAATGGTAGTCGGCTATGAAGAAGTAGCAGTCCATCTCGTCCTGCATCTTCACAAAGTTGCGCAGGGCGCCGAAATAGTTGCCTAAATGAAGGTTGCCAGTAGGGCGTATGCCGCTGCAAACTATATCTTTACTCATGTCTTATGCGTTTCTTTCAACGTGCAAAGATACACTATTTTTTAAATAGTGCAACCCTCGTTTATCGAAAAAAACATTAAAATAGGACCAAGCCTTATTGGGACTGGGCTGCCGCACGGCTCTGGTTCACCACCCACACGCCAGTGAACACCAACAGGGCTGCCACAACCTTGGTCACCGTCAGGCGGTCCATGCCCGTCCAGATGGCTACGGCGATGGCTATGATAGGCTGTAAGTATCCGTACATGCTCACCAGCGTGGGCCTTATACGCTGCTGTCCCACGGGGATAAGGTAGTAGGCTATGAATGTCGAGAAGAATATCATGAAACCTATCTCCCACCACACATAGCCCGGCACAGCGGCAAAGTCGCTCTGCGGCAGGTGTGGCAGTGCAAAGGGAATGGAGATGATGAACGACACCAGGAACATCCATTTCATGCTCGTCACCACCGAGTAGCGCGCTATCAGTGGCCTACATGTGCCTAGATAAAGTGCGAAGACGATGTAGTTGGCAAAACAGAACATGATGCCCACAGGCTCGGTCTGCGAAGCGCCATTGCCACCGAAAGTACTCTGAAGTATCAGCCATAGTATGCCACCAAAACTCATGGCCACACCCAGCGCTTTCTTCCATGTGATAGGTTCCCTAAGGAAAATAGCGGCCACGAACATGGTGAAGATAGGTGTCGTGGTGCTCATCACCGAGAGGTCTACTGGCGTGGTGTGCGCAATGGCATGCAGAAAGGTCAACTGCGGCAGGAACAGTCCCAGCACGCCGGCACCGGCCAGCCGCAGCAGATCTTTGGGTGGCACCTTCTCTTTAGGTGCAAACAGCGACACCAACCAGAACAACGCTCCCGCCACCAGCGAACGCATGGCGAACAGCACTATAGGTTCCAACCCGCCGTCAGTGGCTATGTCGCGACATACCACCACGTTGATGCCGAAGATGATATAAGCTCCGGCGCAAGCTAGATGTCCTATAGTGATTCTGCTATTCATAGCACTGCCGCCAACTCGTCGTCGTCCCAGTAGGTCATGCGGCGGAAGGGGTTCTCGTCGTCTTTCTTGCGACTGGCAACTTTCTGCTCTTCAATATAGTTCTGTATGTCGATGTAACGCTGTTGGTACTTCTGCCAGAGTGTATCGTCCAGCTTGTCGACGCCAGCCAGTTCGCATAGCACTGCATAGGCGTGGGCTGCCTTCTGGGCGGGATAGCCCTTCCACAGCGTGTCGAGCCGCTCGTTGAGGGCCTGCCAGCTGTTGATGGCACCACTCTCCACGTCGGTTATCAACTGTTCCATGTCGGGCTTGGCAACCAACTGTCCACCAAGATTAATCCACTCTTTAACTCTTTGACCCTTCAACTCTTCGACTCTTTCACCCTCCAGCGTCTTCATGGCGTAGAACACCAGCATCTCTTCGTATGCCTTCAGGCCTTCCTTGGCTTTTAGCACCACCGTGGGGCGTTTGCTTTTCTCCTGTCCTTGGGCATAAACGGTGTCGGTGGTAGAGGCCGCCATCCAGGCGCGCAGCTGCTTTATGCCGCGGAATATCTCCTCGGCGGTGTCGGGAGCCAGGTTGTCGAACTCTATGTTCTGTGCCTTAAGCTTGCGCTTGTCACGCTTGGCAAACTTCTTGCTGTTGCGGTCCATGGCGTACATGTTGTACATCCACCAATAGGCAGGCATCACCTCCAGCCGGTCTTTGCTTACGTTGTTGTTCACCAATGCGAAGGGCAACGTTATGTCGAGTTCCGACGGGTAGTCGGCCTTGGCCAGCAGACAGTAACTGGCAAAGCGACTGCTGTGCTTGAACGAGCAGCAGAGGCCTGGCCAGAAGCCGCGACCGCCAACAATCTCGTTGTCGGCAGTGCGAGAGTTGTGGTTGCTGCCTATGGTGCCGCCAGCGGCAATATTGCTCTGGCCCATGATGAGACCGGCGATGAGGAATGAGTTGTTGTGGTGCTGCTCATGGGCGGGGAAGATGATGCTGTTGCCCACCTCGCAGCGTGCCAAGGTCGAGTTGTCACCCACCACGGTATCGTTGAGCCTCAGACCGAACTCAAGGTGCACGTGCTCACCAAGCAAGAAGCGCACGGCTATCACGCCGTACTCCAGCGTGCAGCCGTAGCCCACCACGCCGTCGCGCAGCGTGATACAACTGTCCACCACCGTGCGGTCGTCGGCAGACGAACGTATGATAACGTTATGTATGCTCTTGGTATTCTTGATGACACAGCTGTCGCCAACACGCCCGTAGCGACCCTCTTCGGTAGCCAACAGTGCGGTGGTCATCTGCTCCAGCCGCTCCATGAGTGTCTTGCGACCGCGGTAGCGAGCCCACAGGTAGGCGTCGCCGATGGTCATGCCACCGAAGGGCAGTATTCTTCGGCCGCCGTTCTCGTTCATGGGCTCTAGCCATGCAAGGTTCTTGGGGTCGGCGGTCATCTCGTCGATGTTGAACAGCAGCACGTCGTTGCCGACGGTGTAGTAACTCAGCATCCGCACGTTGTGTATCGTGGGATGGTCGCCCACCGTAGTGTTGCAAATGCACGAATTGTAGATGCCTTCCTTAAGCGTAAGGGCTCCGTCGCCGTGACGGCGCTCTTCGATGCTACCAAGAGAAACAGCACCTTCGAAGGTGCTGTTTCTCACGCATCCGGCACAGAAAGACTCAACCACCTTCACGGTGCCCCAGTCCTCAGCGCAGTTCCCTTGACGCTCCAACTGCTCTATCTCCTTTGGAGTAAGGTTGCGGTATGCAGTGTTCATAGGCTTACTTATACAGGTTTACAAATTCCTCGATGCTGCCCTCGATGCGCTGCTTGTCCTTGAAGTAGTCGTAGGTGCTCATCTTCAGTTCCACCGTAGCCTCTTCGTCGCACACCACCACCGTGTGGGGGTGCATCTGCAGCATACTGCTGGTCCACATGTGGTTCACGCCATTCTCAATCATGTGATGCAGGGCGCGGGCCTTCTTCGGGCCGTTGCAGAGTATCAGCACCTCGCGGGCATCCATCACCGTGCCCACACCAACCGTCAGTGCCTGTTTCGGCACCTTCGACTCGTCGTTGTCGAAGAAACGGCAGTTGGCCTGGATGGTGTTCGTAGTAAGCGTCTTGATACGGGTCCGGCTGGCCAAGGAGGAGCCAGGCTCGTTGAAGGCTATGTGACCGTCAGGGCCCACACCGCCCATGAACAGGTCCACACCGCCGGCCTCGGCAATCATCTTCTCGTAGTGCTCGCACTCGGCCACAAGGTCTTTGGCGTTGCCGTCGAGGATGTGTACGTTCTCCTTCTTGATGTCGATGTGGTTGAAGAAGTTGTTCCACATGAAGCTGTGATAGCTCTCGGGGTGGTTCACGTCAAGTCCCACATACTCGTCCATGTTAAAGGTCACCACATTCTGGAAGCTGAGCACTCCGCACTTGTTCAGCTTTACCAGATGCTGGTACAGTCCTAACGGTGAACTACCGGTGGGGCAGCCGAGGACAAACGGATGCTCCGCCGTGGGTTTGAAATCAATGATTTTCTTGGCCACATAGTTTGCAGCCCAGACCGACATTTCGTCGTAGTCTTTTGTAATAATTACGCGCATGATTATTTATGATTTGGTTTAAACGTTCGCAGCCTATGTTTTAATCATACCAGGGTGCTGTTCATGAAGGTATATTTCTCAAGGACTTTCTCGACCTTGCGGTCACGGCTGAGGTCGCTAAGAGCTTGGGCATACATGGTGTTGTGGGTATCGGTGCCCATGAATTCCACCCAGCCCGCCTCCAGCATCTCGTAGGCCTTTCGCTTGGCCTCCTCGCCATAGAAGCCACCGAGCGAGAGCACATTAATCTGGAATAAGACGCCCTGGTTCTTCAACTGCTCCATGCGCAAACCCTGCACATTTAAGTAGGGGTAGCGCTCGGGGTGAGCCAGGATGACCTCGTAGCCCTTCATCTGAAGGTCGAAAATCAACTCATCGCTGCCCATCATCTGCTGATGCAACGAGAACTCGACAAGGACATACTTTCCTGCCACTTGCAGGAAGCGCGGATTTTCTATTCGCGCTGCGAAGCCACTGTCAATACGGTACTCTCCACCTATACCCGCCAACTCTATCTCCACACCAGCTTCGAGGGCCTTTTCTTTCAACTCGTTGTAGCGACGCACAATGTCGTCCTCGTCGTTGGGGAAGCGCGGGTGTTGGAAATGCGGGGTGATGATTACTTTGTTGTAACCAACAGACTTCAGAGTGTTGAGACACTCTATGCTCTCCTCAAAGCATTTCGAACCATCGTCGACCTTTGGGATGAGGTGACAGTGCATGTCGGTGCCCAGCGGGGCAAAAATAGGACGTGGAGCGTATTTGCGTCTAAAAAGGTTGAAAGCCATATATCGGTAGTGTTTTGTTTAGATTCTCCTTATGTCGGCGCCCAACTTGCGCAGGCGCTCGTCTATATGCTGGTAGCCGCGGTCAATCTGCTCGATATTGTCGATGCGGCTGGTGCCATCGGCACTGAGGGCGGCAATGAGCAATGCCACACCGGCACGGATGTCGGGCGAAGCCATGCGCACGCCACGCAGCTTGTGTTCGTGGTCGAGACCTATCACCGTGGCACGGTGCGGGTCGCAGAGGATAATCTGA
Organism: Bacteroidales bacterium; assembly: GCA_045222795.1. Taxonomy (GTDB): domain Bacteria; phylum Bacteroidota; class Bacteroidia; order Bacteroidales; family P3; genus Colimorpha. The sequence goes on along the minus strand of JBGUZF010000075.1, from coordinate 54,082 downwards.
GCGCCCATGTCGATGAGTTTGTCAACGAAGAACAGGCGGCTCTCGAACATCTTCTGGTGTATCAGCACGCTGCCCTTGGCCTGTGTGGCCACCACGAGGGCAATGGATATGAGGTCGGGGGTGAAACCGGGCCACGGCGCGTCGGCAACAGTCATAATGCTGCCGTCCATGAAACGCTCTATCTCGTAGTGCTCAAGTGATGGTATGTATAGGTCGTCTCCTTTCTGCCACACCTCGACACCAAGACGGCGGAAAACCTGTGGAATAAGACCCAGATGCTGCACCTGGGCATTCTTGATGGTGATATCGCTCTGCGTCATGGCGGCCATACCTATGAAGGAGCCCACCTCAATCATGTCGGGCAGCAGTCGGTGCGTACAGCCGTGCAGCTCTTTGACACCGCGGATGGTGAGCAGGTTGGAACCTACGCCACTGATGCGGGCACCCATGGCGTTGAGCATGTTGCATAGCTGATAGATATAAGGCTCGCAGGCGGCATTCATGATTGTTGTGGTGCCCTTGGCGAGCACCGAAGCCATGACGATATTGGCGGTACCAGTGACGGAAGCTTCGTCGAGAAGCATATAGCACCCTTTGAGGCGCTTGGCCTTCACCATGTAGGCGCCGCGCTTGTATTCCACCTCTGCGCCTAAGCGTTCCATGCCTATGAAGTGCGTGTCGAGGCGACGGCGGCCAATCTTGTCGCCACCGGGCTGCGGCACCACAGCCTTGCCAAAGCGCGCCAAGAGGGGTCCCACGACCATTATGCTGCCGCGCAGGGTGCCCGCCTGCTCGCGGTATTCGGCACTGCCAAGCACGTCGAGGTTCACTTGGTCGGCCTGGAACTCGAAGGTGCGGCCACTCTCGCACAGCGAAGTGTGGTCTTCGCGCACGCTGACGCCAAGCAGTTTCAGCAAGTCGATGAGCTTGTTGACATCGCGGATGTCGGGCACATGCTCTATGCGCACCTTCTCCTGGGTGAGCAGCACGGCACAAAGCACCTGCAGAGCCTCGTTCTTGGCACCCTGCGGTACTATCTCGCCGCGCAACTTGCGCCCGCCGGTTATTTCAAAACTTGCCATTATTTTTTCTTTTTCTTCTTCTTTTTCTTACCGTCGGTCTTAGCGCTTGCGGCGGCCATAGTTTCGATAAGGTCTTGCGAGGAATGGAACTGGAATCCTTCGGGCAGCGTCAGGCGGCCGCCACTGAGTTCGGCCAACTGCTCGGCAATAAGCCCATCATCGACGGTGTCGCGATTCCATTGCAGGTACTGCCGCTTCATGGCATGGGCTATCTGACAGGTGAGCTGTGTGCGCTCTTCGTCCTCCGGCATGGCAGCCACAGCACGAATCATGTCCTCGAGGGCACGACCATAGTGGCGGTAGTGTATCTCGCTGTCGCGGTAAGCAAGGGGTTTTGGGTTGAAGTTCTCGGTCTCTTCGCGGTTCACCTCATATGGGCAGTCGACATCAAGGTCATAGTCGGCCAGCATCATCATGTGGTCCCACAGGATGTGACGGTAGTCGGTACGTTCCTTGATTTTGGGGTTAACGTATGCCATCACGTCGATAATGACATTGGCCATCGCCGTGCGCTCCTCGCGGTCGGCAATAGTCTTGCAGTAGTCTATCAGTTTGGCCACATGGCGACCATAGTCGGTTATCTTCAGTTGTTCTCTCTGAGTGTTATATTCCATCTTTTTTCTTGTTCGTCTAGAACGGCCACGGGCCGCTGTACAACTCTAAGTTTGGTGTATATGCACCGTACCACGGGTGAGCCAGCAGACCCTCCATAGCGGTGCCATAGTGATCGTGTACGAAGTGAAAATGCAGCTCCAGCAGACTTCCCTGCGGAAACTCGTAGACCAAGCCGCCGCTGACGGCCGTCAGGCCGATGGGCACCGGTGCATTCCGCCAAAGCGGTTGGGCGTATCCACCGGCATGCATCACCGCAGCCCACAGCCACAGGCGGTCGGTGGCCTTGTATTCGGCCATAGCCCACAGGGCGCCCATACGGGTGCCGTGCTTGCGTGGAGCCATCGACGGGGTATAGGCATGCACCTCGTAGCCTCCCAAAAGACTTCCTGCTGCGGCAAAGCCTCCGGTGACGCTGAGCTTGTCGCTGACCTGCATCTCAAAGCTGGGAGCAACCCACGACAACGCCTGCGTGCGCCCGAAACCCGACGCAATAGTGGCGCCTGTCGACAGGTGGACATGAGTGCGCGACGTGTCGTCCTGTGCCGCGACGCTCAACACCGCAGCAAGCAAAACAAACACAATCGTCAATACCTTTTTACCCATAGTACACCATATAACGCGATTTGTACACTTATATTGCACGAAAAATAAAAATAACAAAAGAGAGGTTGTAAAAACCTCTCTTTATCAGTTATTTATCAGTATTTCTTTGTCCTTACTTCAGATCGATGAATGGCACCGAGTTGCCGAGCATATACTGCGGCATCTTGCCGTCCCACTTCTGCACGGCTTCGTAGCTAACAAGCTTGGGGTTGCGCTCGAGGGCGTTGGCTTTGATGCGCATGGCCTCGGCTTCGGCCTCGGCGGCAATCTTGGTCTGCTTGGCTTTTTCCTCGACCTGGATGGTGACGTTCTTGGCCTTAAGGGCAGCCTGTTCGGCGACCTGCTTCTCCTTGATGGCGGTTTCGAACTCGTCGTCGAAGTCGATGTCGACGAGCTGGAACTGGACGTTGGTGAAGTAGTTGCTGTCGAGGGTGTGGCGCAGGGTGGCTTCGATCTCGCGGCGGACGGCGTCGCGGTTCTCGACGATGTCGGTGGCGGCATAGTTGCCGAAGCTTTCCTTCATGGCGGAGCGGATGAAGGGCACGACGATGCGGTTGTGGTAGTCGTCGCCGACGTTCTTCATAAGTTTGCTGACATTCTCGCGCACGAGGTCGTAGTTGATGGTGTACTCCACCTCGGAGGTCTGCACGTCGCGCGTGTAACTGTTCTCCTTGCCGTCGAACTTCTTCTGCTGCACGTTGACCTTCTTGATGGTCTGGATGAAGGGGATCTTCAGGTGGAGGCCGTCCTCGACCACCTGGTCGCTCATCTTGCCGAAGGTGGCAAGCACGCCGCGCTCGGTGGACTTGATGGTGTAGAAGGAGGAGAAGAACACGATGATTGCCAGCACCGCCAGCACACCCCACAGGATATAACGTCCCGTCTGTTTGTCGTCTTTGAATTGACTCATAATCTATCTGTTTTATTGTTGTTGTTTAATTTTTTTCTAGCAAAAAATGTGCCAAATTATATTTCCATGAGCTTCATGAAACTGGCAGGCACCGGGGTCTCAAACTTCAAGCGCTTCCCCGTCACAGGATGCGTGAAACACAAACGGAAAGCATGAAGTGCCAAACGGTTTATCGGAGAGACATCCTCCTTGTAACCGTACATTGGGTCATGCACCACAGGATGCTTCAAATCGCGCAGGTGCACACGTATCTGGTTGCGGCGGCCGGTGTCCAGTTTCAGCTCCACAAGGCTGTAGCGACGAGAAGTCTGCTTCACCTCGTAGTGCGTCACAGCCAGCTTGCCGCCATTGTCCGTGGGCGACGACAACACACAGTACTCGCCGTCGGTAAACCACGACCGCACCTCTCCCCTGCTCTGCTCCAGGTGTCCCCATGCCACCGCCACATAACGGCGGTCAAACACCATGCCCTTCCAATCCTCCTCAAACTTCTGGCTCACCTCCTTGCTCTTCGACACCACCATCAAACCGCTGGTGTCGCGGTCGAGGCGGTGGACAATGTGTGCGTGACAACGCTGGTGCGAAGCCTCGAGGTATTGGTTGAGCACTGTGATGACGGTCTTGTCGTTGGGGTGCTTGCTGTAGCTGAGCAGCCCCTCGTGCTTGTTGACGACGAGCAGATGCTGGTCCTCATAGACGATGTCGAGGTCGCGCGGCCGCAGACGGTCTTTGCCTGTGGCTTTCTCTATGGAGACCTTCATTCCCTTTTGCAGGGGAAAGTTAAACTGCGAGGTACGACGGCCGTCGACATAGACGTTGTGCGCCAGCATCTCTTTGACGCTGGTGCGACTGCTGTCGGGCATCTGTTTTATCAGGAACTCGAGCAGTTCTTGCGGCTCGACGATGGTGTATTCTTGTTTCTTCATTGTTTCACGTGAAACATTTTTTACTACGATTTCAACAATTGTGGTCGTACAAATCAACAACCTCGTAGGGATTGCCAATCTCCTTGATGAATTTCAACATATCGTCGCGAGTTATCACCAACGAAGCGTGGTTGTCGTTGGGATGAAAGCTTACCTTTTCGGCGTTTAAAAGGTTCTTGTCTACAAAGAGTGTCACTTCGTGGTTGGCGTCGTTGACCAGCGTGAAAAGCGAGACGCTGCCAGGCTTCACGCCGAGGTAGCGCATCATGCGCTCGGGGCTGGCAAAAGAGAGTTTGCCCTGGTGCAGACGATGCTCCATGTCGTGTATGTCCATCGGAAAACGGCTGTCCATGATGACAAGATAGTGGCGGTTGCCCTTATGGTTGCGGAAAAAAAGATTCTTGCAAAGTGTGGTTCCCTCGCCCCGGTAGAACTGGGCGGCAATCTCTATGGTCGGCGCCTCGGGGTGCTCGTAGTAGTCGAACGGTATCTGCATCCGCTCCAACGCCTCGTATACTTGCGGTTGTCCTATCATAGTTTTGTTAGTTTCAGAATGCAAAATTACGAAATAATTTTCACATGTCGGAGAAAAAGCGTATCTTTGCAGTCGCAATGAAGAAGAAACAGACCCTTAAAAACGATATTCACGACTGCCCCGAACTTATGGAAGCCATCGGACAGATGGGCTTCCTGCCGCTGCTGGCTGGCAATATTCCCGGCTTTTCGGCGGACGAGATGATAGCCCCCGAATGCCGCTACAAACTGCTCGACGACGGTACCTGGGATTGGCCGTTGTGGGACTGGAAAGGTCCTATCGTCACCGAGGGTCATTTCGCCTATGGCAAGTTCTTCGATGGCAAGGCGGGCTTTGTCACCATGGAATGGTGGCCCGACTTCTGCAACTGGCGCCGCAGCCGCCACCCACAGCCTGATGAGGACTCTGTCGAAGGGGTCATTCTCGAGGTGCTTCAGGTGAACGGCAGTATGATAACACGCGAGCTGCGCAGCGCCTGCGGCTTCACGGGCTCCAAGATGCGCAGTCGTTTCGACAACTATGTCACGCGCCTGCAGATGGCCTGCCGCGTGGTGACGGAAGACTTCGTCTACCCGCACGACAAACACGGCAACCAATACGGATGGGGATGGGCACTGCTGAACACACCCGAACGCCTCTTCGGTCGTGAGGCATGCCTATGCGACCGCAGCCCCGAAGAGAGCTACAAAAGGCTGAAGAAAAAATTCCACACCCTGCTTCCCAACGCCACAGAAAAAGAGATAGAGCGGCTGATAGGATGACTACCCTTCCCGGTGATAAACATAGCATCCGGCCTCACTAGGGTGGTCATAAACCAGCGTGTCGGCGGTTTCTTTGCGGACAGCCCATACAATCATTATATCGCCAGCAGCGGCAGTGATGAAAAATATCCCAATCAACAGCAACAAATAGTTGCCTATGGCAAGCGCCACCACCGTGGGAAGCACACCAAGCAGCAACAGCGGCATAAGCGCCCCGGCCACATATTGACGCTTGGGCATCGGTACATCGATATGACAATAAGGCGACATCTTCATGATACCGAAACTGAGATGGCTGAATCCCTTGTGGGTGGCCAGCATCCATGTGAGGCCGTGGATGAGTTCGTGGACAACAATGCCTACAACAAACGCCACCAATACCAACAACATTCCGCTGGGTCCAAAATCAATGTCCACAGAGGGCCAGAACAGATACATCAAGAAGAAACCCACCACCAACAGCACAGCCAGCAGGACTATTGAAAAGATATTGGCCCAAAGGAGGCTGATAGTCCTTTTCTCGGCCACATAACCTTCCACCTGCGGCATTTCCTCGTGCTTGCCCATATTACTTTATTATTCCGAGCTGTTTCGACATATCAAGCATCCTCACAATTGGACGCTTGGCAGCCTCTATCATCTCGGCAGACATCAGTATCTCGGGCTGCTCGTCGCGCAAGCAGCGGTAGAGTTTTTCAAGGGTGTTGAGCTTCATGTATGCGCAGTCGTCGCAGGCACAGCTCTTGTTGTCGCGCAGGGTGACGAACTCCTTGTCGGGGTTCTCGCGCTTCATCTCGTAGAGGATGCCTGTCTCTGTGGCCACGATGAACTTCTTGGCGTTGCTGGCCTTAATATAATTAAGCATTGCCTTGGTGGAACCGATAAAATCGGCAACTTTGAGCAGAGCGGGATTGCACTCGGGGTGCGCTATAACAGGAGCGTCGGGGTACTCGGCCTTCAGCTGCAACACAGCCTCGGCCTGCATGGCATCGTGTACGGTGCACACACCGTTCCACAGCACCATCTGGCGACCGGTGACGCTGTTGATATAACCGCCGAGGTTGCGGTCGGGAGCGAAGATTATCTTTTGGTCTTCGGGGAGCGAGCGCACAAGTTTCTCGGCATTGCCGCTGGTGCAAATAAGGTCGCTGAGGGCCTTTATCTCCGCCGAGCAGTTGACATAACTGATGACCATGTGGTCGGGATGCTCGGCCTTGAACTTGGAGAACTCCTCAGCTTTGCAACTTTCCGCCAAAGAACAGCTGGCCTCCATATCAGGTAGCAGAACCTTACATTGTGGATTGAGTATCTTGGCTGTCTCGGCCATGAAATGAACACCGCAAAAAACAATGATATCGGCAGTGGCCTCCTGTGCTTTTTGTGCCAATGCCAAACTGTCGCCTACATAGTCTGACAGTTCCTGTATCTCGTGGCGCTGATAATAGTGTCCAAGAATAACAGCATTTTTTTCCTTTTTCAGGCGCAGTATCTCCTGCTTCAATTCATTGTCGGTCATAGCCAATTGTTCTTTGTATTTGGAAATGCAAAGATAATAAAAAAATATTACACCCCCTTGCTTTTTCCACCAATGAATTATAAATAATTCTTTATTTCTTTAATTTTTTCTTTTTCTTTTTATGCTTGTCAATTCTGTTGATAATTACGCAGAGTATAGATATATGCTAGTTTCTATACACACCAATTAACACCGATGTCAACATCTAAAAATGAAGATTATTAGTATCTTCTAGTCTTATCAACATTATTGTGAAAAGTGATATAACAGGTAAATGTTTATCGTCAAAAAGTGAAGTTACAAATGGTATATTTGTTGAAATCGTCATGAAAAAATCATTGTTTTTCAACACCGATATTTTTTCAACATCGCTACTGACAACAATTAACAACAGTGTTAGCACTGTTATGTTGAAAAGATAGTTTTGCCGTATGATTCTTTTGTTGTACCTTTGCAATCAGAAAGTAAAATAAATAATATAAACAATAATGAAGGAAATCATACCCATCGCCTGCGATCATGCCGGCTATGAACTGAAGCTTAAAGTCATCGACCACCTGCGCCAGCGCGGCTTCGAGGTAAAGGACTGCGGCACCAACAGCACCGACAGCTGCGACTATCCCGACTTCGCCCATCAGGTGGGATCGGCTCTCAACAAGGGTGAGTACAAGCGCGGCATCGTTATTTGCGGCAGCGGCAACGGTGTGCAGATGACTGTCAACAAGTACCCCAACGTGCGCTGCGCCCTCTGCTGGACACCCGAGATTGCCCACCTCGGCCGTCAGCACAACGACTGCAACTGCATCTCCATGCCTGCTCGCTTCATCAGTGAGGAGACAGCCCTGCAGATTGTCGACGAATACCTCGACACTCCCTTCGAAGGTGGCCGCCACCAGCGCCGTGTCGAGAAGATAAGACAGCTGCTATGATCGACAAGAACCTTGCCCGACGGGTGTTCTCGTGTATCGACAACACCACACTTAACGCTACCGACAACGCCCGCACGGTAGAGGCGTTCTGCCGCCGCACCAAAGAGATGCGCCTCACCGACGGCACCACAGTGGCCGCCGTGTGTGTCTATCCTATGTTTGTCGCCCTTGCCAAGCGTACACTGCAAGGCAGCGGCATCAAGGTGGCCTCGGTGGCAGGTGCCTTCCCTCACGGCCAGTTGCCGCTCGACCTGCGTGTCGCCGAGGTGCGCCGCGTGGTAGACGACGGTGCCGACGAGGTGGATATTGTCATCAACCGCGGCCTGCTGCTGGCCGGCGACTATGACGAAGTATCGCGAGAAGTTGTACAGATGAAAGATGCCTGCAACGGTCGCACCCTGAAGGTTATCCTTGAAACAGGAGAGCTCTCCCCTCTCCTCATCCGCCGTGCAGCACAGCGCGCCATCGACGCAGGAGCCGACTTCATCAAGACTTCCACAGGCAAGATACCCACCGGAGCCACCCCTGAGGCTGCCGAAGTGATGTTAAATGTCGTTAACGAAAACGTTAAATTTAACAAAAAGAGGGTCGGTTTTAAGGCCGCAGGAGGCATCAGAACGCCCGAAGAAGCTCTCGCCTACGCCGAATTGGCTAAAAAAATAGTCGGCGATAAGTATATTAACAATCAGACCTTTAGAATAGGAGCAAGTCGTCTGACGGAAAGCCTGTACTCACTTTTAACATTTTAAATTGTCCCAGTTTCGGAAATTTTTCGTTTCTTTGCACTTTAAAATTAATAAGTAGATAGTATGAAACCGCTAAGGCAAAAGTTAGCACAATACACCTACCCCCAGGAGATGAGAGCCCTGGGTATTTATCCTTACTTCACCCCCATCTGCAGCCCGCAGAACACCGAAGTATACGTCACCGGCTACGACCATCCCGTCCTGATGTTCGGTAGCAACAGCTACCTCGGTCTCACCAACGACCCGCGCCTGAAAGAGGCCGCCAAGCGCGCCATCGACAAGTACGGCACTGGCTGCGCAGGCTCTCCCTTCCTCAACGGCACGCTCGATATACACATTCAACTGCAGGACGAACTGGCCGAATTCCTCGGCAAGGACGGCGTGATGCTCTTCTCGGCAGGCTTCCTGGCCAACAGCGGCGTCATCCCCAACATCTGCAGCCGCGGCGATTATCTGTTCTACGACGAGCGCGTCCACGCCAGCATCATGGAAGGCCGCCTCATCACCATCGCCACCACGCAGAAGTACAAGCACAACGATATGGCCGACCTCGAGCGCGTCCTCTCCAAGGTGCCCGTCGAGGCATCCAAGCTGGTGGTCACCGACGGCGTCTTCTCGATGGAAGGCGACGTGGCACATGTCGACCAGATGGTCGACATGTGCAATAAATACGGCGCCACGCTGATGGTCGACGAAGCCCACGGTCTTGGCGTCTTCGGACGCGAAGGACGCGGCACCTGCGACCACTACAACATGCTGCCCAATGTCGACCTCGTCATGGGTACCTTCAGCAAGAGCCTCGCCTCCGTGGGTGGCTTCATCGCCGCCGACAAGGACACCATCAACTGGATGAAGCACAGCGTGCGTCCTTATATCTTCACCGCCAGCATCACCCCCGCCAGCACCGCCTCGGTGCTCGAAGCACTGCACATCATGCGCAGCGAGCCCGAACGCAACGCCAAACTGTGGGACAACCAGCGCTACGCCTTCAAGGCCTTCAAGGACCTCGGCTTCGAGATAGGCAACACCTCAACGCCTATCATCCCGCTCTTCATACGCGACAACGTCAAGACTTTCACCATCACCCACGACCTCTTGGTCGACGGCGTGTTCGTCACCCCCGTCATCTCGCCCGCCGTGCCCAGCAACGAGACGCTCATCCGCTTCGCCCTCATGGCCACGCACACCCACGAGCAAATCGACATAGGAGTGGAGAAGATCTACAAAGCCTTCAAAAAGCAAGAGGTATTGTAAGTTGTGAGCTGTAAGCTGTAAGTTTTAAGTGCCTGCGGCATCGACCCGTATCCACTTAAAACTTAATATTCACTTAAAACTTACAGCTTAAAACTTAATACTAACAGTTGTTATGATTGAAATTCGTACCGTTACCAGCCGCCGCGACCTTCGCAAGTTTATCGCTTTTCCCAACAAGCTCTTCAAGGATGTCCCTTCCTACATCCCGGCGCTCGACTTCGACGAGATCAACCTCCTCACCGAGAAGAACCCCTCGCTGGAGCACTGCTCGCGCGAGCTCTACCTCGCCTGGCGCGACGGCAAGGTGGTGGGCCGCGTGGCAGCCATTATCAACCGCACCGTCAACGAGCACTGGAATAAGAAGGCCGTCCGCTTCGGATGGTTCGACTTCATCGAGGACTACGACGTCTTCACCGCCCTGCTCGACAAGGTGATAGAATACGGCAAGCGTAACGGTATGGAAGAGATAGAGGGTCCCTTCGGCTTCACCGATATGGACAAGGAATGTTGGGCCATCGACAACTTCGACGCACGCCAGAACACCTCCACCCTCTACAACCCCGAATACTACGTGCGTTTCATCGAGCGCGCCGGCTACGAGATAAAATGCCGCTGGCAGCAGTACTCCATGCAGGCCAACCAGCCCGTGCCCGACAAGGTGGGCCGACTCAACAAGCTCATCATGGAGAAGTACCACCTCAAGCTCGTCAAAGTCAAGCACCGCAAGGAACTCATCCCCTACGCCTGGCAGTTCTTCCACGCCATCAACGACTCCTTCAAGGACCTCTACGACTTCGTGCCCATGACCGAGAAGGAGATTGGCGTATATATCGACGAATACTTCCCCTTCGTGAATATGGACTTCGTCCAGTTCGTCGTCGACGAGAACGATAAGCTCGTCGCCTTCGGCCTCTCCATCCCCGACCTCACCAAGGCCTATAAGAAAGCCAACGGCAAGCTCTTCCCCTTCGGCTGGTACCACATCCTGCACGACCTCAAGCACTTCGACACCATCGACCTCCTCCTCAACGGTGTCCTGCCCGACTGGCAGAAGCGCGGCGTCCACAGTATCTACTACTGCGACATGAACGAGGCCGCCATCAAGCACGGCGTCCACACCGCCTACACCAACCCTCAGATTATCGGCAACGAAGCAGTCAAAATCTGGGAGACACAGTACAACACCAAGCCTCTCATGCAGCGCGCCGTCTTCGGCAAAGCCCTGTAACAGAGATACACAGTCCTTTTTTGAAAAATATTTGTACTCCAATGTCAGATTTTTGGAGAAGGGTGGGTATTATATTTATAAATGAACCGCGAAGCGTCATACACCGATATGCTGCGCCGCCATCGTCCGCTGGTTTGGCGTATGTGCATGCGCCGTGCTTGCGGCAACCGCGATGCATGTCTCGACCTGGTGCAGGAGGTGTCGCTGTCGTTGTGGGAACACTACGGTGACCTGCGCCAAGGGGCCTCCCTGCTCGAAGAGCGTGCCTGGGTCTTCTGGCATGCACGAACCGTGCTCGACCACCTGCACCGTCGCCACCATGTGCCCACACAGCCCATCGACGTCGAGCTTTCCAACACCCTGCCTGCGTCAGACGGTAACACCAATCTCGACGACCTTGTGGGCATCCTTCCGCCCGATGACCGTACCCTTGTGCGCATGCGCGTTGAAGGCTATAGCGCCGCTGAGATAGCCGAGACCCTTGGTATCAGCCGCGACAGCGTCTATCAGCGCCTGCACCGCATCATCACAAAACTCAAGGAGGAACAATATGGAAAACAATGATAGAAACCGCTTGATAGAACTCCTCGAGGAGGCCGACATCCGCGAAACCATGACCGAGGGCTTCGACCAGTGGTGCACTCGCCGCACTCGCCGCCGTCAGGCAATAAGGCGCACCAGCGTGGTGTTGCTCCTGTTTGGCAGTATCGCAGCATTTGCAATAACAATTGTTCCCAGCCTTCACCGCTTGGTGTTCCCAACGGTGGACCCTGTCGACACCATCCACACCCATACCTCTGTTGCAGTACCGCAGCCCGAGACTGAACCCGTGCCAGACACTGTTTCCGCCATTCCCGAACCGCCGGTTGTCGTTGCTAAGCCTGACCCCGAACCAGTCGCCGAAGCCGAGCATGTGTCGCCGTTGCCACGCTATAACTTTCTTTGGGTTACTTCGATGGCCGACACCCTCGCCTGCTTTCTCTTGCCCGACGACAACAGCGTGGCTGTAGCTTACATTGCCGCAGCGGCAAGTGTTACTGTGCCCGAGGCTGTGAAACACGGTGGCCGCAACTACGCTGTCGCGGCATTGGCCGACAGTGCCTTCTTCTCGCTCACGTCGGTGCACAGCGTTACTTTGCCCTCCACACTGAACGCAGTAGGCAAGGATGCTTTCAGCCTCTGCTCGGGTATCGACACTCTGGTGCTCCTCGCCGCCGAGCCGCCTGTTGTGGCGGGCGAATGGTGCTTCTTCGGCATGGCCGACGAGGTGCGCCTCGTAGTGCCTTGCGGCACCGCCGCAGCCTACCGCCATGCACCGCAGTGGGATGGCTTCGAGCATGTCGTCGACCCTTGCGAGCCACAGCACGAGACCTTACCAGAGGTGACCATTATCGTCAACGGCAACACCATTGTGGTCGAGGGTGCCGACGATGAGACCGTTGACGTCTACGATACCCAGGGCCGCCTTGTGGCTACCGCCCAGTGCAATGGCCGATGCTCGATCGCGCTCCGCAAGGACAATCTATACAATCGCATGGATATAGATATTTATTGGGTTCAAGTGGGCTCCAGGCCGCGCCAGCGTGTCTCGTTGGGGGCAAACCACAACACCCCCCGCAACAACATCTTTATTAATCAGCGCGACCTGGAGGCCACTTTCTGACGGTCTACATCACGCGGACATAGACCATTTGTTCGTTGCCGACAACAGTCATTGTCTCGTCATCGAGACTATACTTCAAATGGCCAGGATTACCAGAATAATCGGAATAAACATATAATTCTTTGTTCACGGTGTCGAGTCTGTAGGTCATGGCCACGGTTGTATCCCACATGGTTCCAGGGTTGTTGCCATAGTAATAGACGGTACTGACAATAGAGACTATTTCGCCCGTCGTATCGGTCTTGAACAACAGTCGGTCGGTATAAGAATCAAACTCACCGCCTGGTGTTTCATACCGTGAGGTCTCCCATACGGTGCCTTTCAGGGGATTGTGGGTAGTTTCGGGGGTTACTGCAGGTTTCTCGCAGGCCGATAGCGAAGCCATGATGGCCAGCAATGTGAATAGACGTATGATTTTCATGGTAATAACTCCTTTCATTTATTCTTCAATTAAATGAAACACCGTTCCTTGTTGTGTCAGAATTTTGTCTTCAGGATAGTAGCGGAAATAGCTGGGTATGTGCGAATTGTCTTCGTAAAGTTCCACTCCGTTCACCTCGTGGTGGAAAACATACTTGAAATGATATGTGGTGTCCCACCAAGAGGAATATGAGTCCTCTCCGCCAATGTAGTCTTCTCCTGTGGTGTCAGTAAGAAAAGCAAGACGCGTCTCCTGCACCACGTGGATGCCCATGATGATAGTGTCGTGATGATAAAGCCAAGAGGTTCCGACAAGTGGATTAGATGTTGTCTCTGGGGTAGGAACCACCTCCGACTCTTTCTCGCAGGCCGCAAAGGCCAGTGCCATAGCGGCAATTGCCGCCGTAACGATTAATTGTGTCTTTTTCATAATGTTGTTTATTAAGGTCGATGTCCTACAAATATAATACCCATCTTTTGACCAAAATCTGACGATGAGGTGAAAAAACTGTTTTTTGTCGCCGAAAGGACTTCATACCCATCACGTTTCCAATGAGATACGCGAAAAGTTGCAATATAATAGTCTGTAAATCAAGCCTTAGACCCCTCCACCTCCGAGTCACCTCCGAGTCACCTCCGAGTCTCTTCCGACCTACCCCCACCGATGAGTGTAGTTGGTGTGTAGTTGATGTGTAGTTGATGTGAAGTGGGTGGCTTCTTGGTCTTGATATACAGCCTGTTAGCCGTCGGTTTGTGGCTTAACATGCTGTAAATGTGCAGGGTATAGTGCTTATTTAAGGGTCAAAATGCATTTTTTTCGTATTTTTGCACCCCCGATGTCAGATTTTGGTCGTCGGAGGTGTATTATATTGTAAATGGACCGCCAAAGTGCATACACGAAGTTGCTGCGCCGCCACCGTTTGATGGTGTGGCGCATGTGCTGGATGTCGGCCAAAGGCAACTGGGCCCGCTGCAATGATTTGGTGCAGGAGGTTTCCATTGCCATGTGGCTCCATTTCGATACTTTGCGCGTATATGCCACCCCCGGCGAGGAGCGCTCGTGGGTGTACTGGCAGTGCCGCTCATCGCTCGACCTGCAGCGACGCCTCCAGGGGCCCCTTCAACAGCCTTTGACGGCCCTGGTGGTGGAAACTCTCGCGGCCGACGATTCGGTGCAGGAGAAGGAGGAAATAGAGCATCTGATGGCGGTCTTGAACCTCGACGACCAGCGGCTGGTGAGGCTGCATCTCGAGGGCTACCGCGCCGACGAGATTGCCGAGACCCTCGGCCTTACGCGCGATGCCGTCTACCAGCGGTGGCACCGTGCCTTGCAAAAAATGCGCAGCGTTTTGGTTGTGCTGCTGCTTGTCGCTGTGGCTTCGGGCATAGCCATCGCCGTAGTACCGCAGTGGAATAGGGCAGTTTTTCACCGTGCGGAACCTTCCGAAGAGGCAAAGCCAGTGCAGCAGAGCCAGGAGCCTGAACGGACCACGAAGGAGGCCGATACGGCGGCGGTAGATATGCCGTTAGACACAGTTATGCCCACGCCGTTGCGCCAGCCGATACCGCTGCCGGAGAGGCTGCCGGCCTTCCTGCCGTCGTATGCCGATACGCTGCCGTCGTCGCTGCCGCTGAAGCAGCGTGTGACGATATCTGTTACTGGTTCTACGGTCATTGTCACAGGTTTGCAAGGCGAGCGGCTCACCATCCGTAGTTGCTATGGTCCAACGTTGGCTTCGCAGGAGTGCTACGGCATAGGTGTGTTCCACCTGTTCCCCTACGACGATTTCTTCATGAAAGGCCGCAGGACTTACGAGATACAGATTGGCGATACGTTGTTTTTCGACCTTACGCTGTAAATGAAAGGGATATGAGACATTGGGTTATTGTGTTGCTAGTTTTGTTGTTGCCGTTGGGTAAAGTGCGGGCGCAGGACATGCTGCATGTTGCGGGTACTGTGGTGAACGGTGCCGACGGCAATGTGCTGCCGCTGTGCCGTGTGCAGTTGCTGCAAGGAAAGATAAGTATGGCTGAAGCCTACAGCGACTATGCGGGCAACTACAATATGAAGAATGTGCCGCCCGGCAGCTATACCTTTCTCGTCACGCAGTTCGGAGACACGCTGATGCGCTACTATGGCCTGCAACTGGAGCGCGACACATGGGTGCGCAGCGTGGTGATGCCGCCGGCCGACGACGGCAACGATGCACCGCCGCCACTTGTTGATGGAAAGATAAGATACCTTAAGCCAGTGCTAATCAATTCGCACAGGCACTCCTTGCTGGCCAAGATGGGCCTGCTCATCACCGACCCCAATGACCCAAGGTTGTGGAACTTCAGCGGTCGGATGGACTCCTTCGAGGATCCCGATATAAGTTTTTGGTACAGACGCTACAAGCTCTTCTATAAACTCAGGAAGATGGGCTACAATATCACCTCCCCCTTCGAGTTGGTATACCCCGAAGTTTACCACCCTGCGTCCGACAGCACCGCCGCCGATTACAATGTTTGGTTTTTGGGTCTTAAATTCTAAGATTTGTAGTAGTTGCGGAGTATTCCCACCATTTGATTTCCCGTCAGGATGCGTTTGATGACGGTGGAGAGCCACTGCTCGAGGTTGGCCACCACGTTGCGCAGGGGCGGCTTCTTCTGCTCGACGAGCTTGACGATGCGGCGGGCGAGCACTTCGGGCTGCAGGCCGCCGTTCTCCTCTTTCTCGATGATGGCCAGCGAGCGCTTGAAGATGGGGCCGTAGTCGGGGTCGTCCATCGTCGCTTGGCTGTTCTTGCGACTGCCCGTGAAGCCCGTGGCGAAGTCGCCCGGCTCTACCATGCAGACGCGGATACCGAAGCCCGTGACCTCAGCGGCGAGTGCCTCGGTGAAACCCTCGATGGCAAACTTGGAGGCAGAGTAGAAGCCTTGGTAAGGCAAGCCCATGATACCGCCGATGGAGCTGAGGTTGATAATCTTACCCTTGCGGGCTTTGCGCATGTAGGGCAGCACAGCCTGGCACATGTTGACGCAGCCCATGAAGTTGGTGCCCATCTGGAGGTCTATCTCCTCCTCGGTGGCCAGCTCCAACGCTCCGCCGATGCCCATACCGGCGTTGTTTATTAGCACATCCACCCTGCCCTGCTCGGCCACTATCTGTGCCACAACGGCGGCTATCTGCTCACGATCTCGAACATCACATTGACAGTATTTAATATTGCTCTCCGCGAGCACGCGGCGGCAGAGGCCGTAGACGGTGTGTCCTTTCCGTGAAAGCATCTCGGCGGTTGCCTTGCCGAAGCCCGACGAGGCGCCGGTGATGATGATTACCTGTTGCTCCATAACTGCTTCAAATTTTTTGCAAAGATACGAAGAATTTTAGAATAACGGCGAATTACTCGAATAATACGCCTATAGGTGAACGCGCAAGCTTTCGAGTAATTCGTTTAAAATTGACCTGCGGCAGCAAATTCGCGTAATTCGTTAAATTCGCCGTTTATAAGAAAAAGACAATAATACACCTGAATTATATGTATAACTTAGAATAACGGCGAATTACTCGAATTTAACGAATTAATATAGGCAACATTGTGGAGTTTTCGAGTAATTCGCCTATAATTTTGCGCTGTATGAATTTCGAGTTAATTATTCACTACATTTGAATTATTTCAGCGGTGTTCATCACCCCGTTGGGGGTCGTAAAATTCGCCGTTTATAAAGAACAATCCGCATATATTAGAATTTATTCGTATTTTTGCAGTTTGTTTTCACGACGATGCAACAGCAGCAGGACATACTACAGGCGCTCGACGCGTTCATCAGGAAGTACTACAAGAACCTCCTGATTAAGGGCGTGTTGTATGCCGTCGGCATAGTGCTGACGCTCTTCCTGGCGGCAGTCCTTTTGGAGCATTTCGGCTGGCTGTCGAGCCTCGCCCGCGGACTCATTTTCTGGTTCGGCATAGCCGCCGTAGCGGTGGTGCTGGCGTGGTTTGTGGTGCGTCCGCTGCTGAAAATGCACGGTCTCGGCAAGCGTATCTCGCACAACGAGGCTGCACGCATTATAGGAAAGCATTTCCCCGAGGTGAGCGACAAGCTGCTCAACCTCTTGCAGCTGATGGAATCGGAGAGCGGAGGACAGATGGCGGAGAACGATCTGCTGCTTGCCGCCGTTGAGCAGAAGACGGCGCAGCTGCGACCCGTGCCGTTCCTCAACGCCATAGACCTCAAGGGCAACCGCCGCTACCTGAAATATGCTTTGCCGCCGCTGCTGCTCTTGCTGGTGCTGCTGCTGGTGTCGCCGCAGACGGTGACCGAGCCGTCGAAGCGCATCGTCAACTACAATACCGTCTATGAGCGTCCCGCGCCGTTCCGCTTCGAGATACAGCAGCAGGACTTGTCGGTGTGGCCCGGCCACGACTTCCAGCTCGACGTGAAGGTCGACGGCGAGGCGCTGCCCAACGAGGCTTTCATCAACGTCGAGGGGCGCCGCTTTAAGATGAGCAAGGTCTCCCCTACCTTCTTCCAGTATACCTTCAAGCAGGTTAACCGCACGCAGGAGTTCTCGCTCGAGGCCGCTGGTGTGGTCGACGGCGGTCACGTGCTGCGCATGTTGCCCAACCCTCAGGTGGTGTCGTTCCGCATGGTGCTGTCTTATCCGCCCTACACAGGTCGCAAGAACGAGACGCTGGTGGACATCGGCGACGCTGCGGTGCCCGAAGGTACAGTGGTGCGCTGGCTCTTTCAGACGCGCGATGCCGACAGCCTGCATTTCTCACTTCTCACTTCTCACTTTTCACTTCCAACGGACGGCAACGGCCGTGTGGAGGTGAACCGCCGCGTGATGGACAATATGGAATATTCTTTCTGCGTCAGCAACATTCCTCATTCTTCATTTCTCACTCCTCATTCTTCCGACACGCTGCGCTACGCCCTTTCGGCCATCACCGATGCGCTGCCCATGATTGCCGTCGAGGAACTCGTCGACTCGCTGCATCCCGACCGCCGTCTGTTTCGCGGCCGCATAAAGGACGATTATGGCTTCTCTAAGCTCGTTTTTGTCCATAAGACCACTAATGCTGCCGACACGATCAGAAATGCCGTCAGCGAGGCTGAAATTGGCCTTAACGGCGAGGCCAGCCAGGAGTTCTACTTCTCGTTCAACACCGCCGAGCTTGTCCTCGCTCCGGGCGACGAGCTGAACTACTGGTTTGAGGTGTCGGACAACGACGCCATACACGGGCCCAAGACGGCGCGCTCGCAGGTGTTCGAGATAAAGATTCCCACCGCCGACGAACTCGACCAGATGCTGGCGCAGAGCAGCACAGAGGTGCGTCAGAGCGCCGACACACAGATGAGCGAACTGCAGAAGCTGCAGGAGGAGATTAACGAGATGATGAAGAGGCTGGTGGACAAGAAAGAGCTGAACTGGCAGGACAAGAAAGACCTGGAGCAGATTGCGGAGAAGCAGAAGCAGGTGAAGGCCATGATGCAGCAGATGCAGAAGCAGATTCAGGAGAACAACCGTCTGGAGCAGAAATACCGCGAGCAGAGTGAGCAGCTGATGGAGAAGCAGCGCGAGCTCGACCGTCTGATGAACGAGGTGATGGACGAGAAGATGAAGGAGACGATGGCCGAGATCGACCGCCTGATGAAGGAGATGGACAAGCAGAAGGTGCAGCAGGAGCTTGAGAAGATAAAGCTCGACAACGCCGAGTTGGAGCGTCAGCTCGACCAGAACATCGAGCTTATGAAGCGCCTCGAGATTGAGAAGAAGGTGGAGCAGACCATTCAGAAGATGGACAAGCTGGCCGAGGAACAGCGCGACCTGGGAACGCAGACGTCCTCGTCTGCCAAGAAAGACAAGGAAGAGCTGCAGCAGAAGCAGCAGGAGCTCAACGACCGCTTCCAGCAGCTGAAACAGGATATCGACCAGATAAAGAAGGACTACAAGGACCTCGACCCCAGCACCGATTTCAAGGTGCCCGAGGAGCTCGAGAAGCAGGTGGAGCAACACCAGCAGGAGGCTCAGCAGAATCTGCAGAAGGGCAAGAACAAGGATGCCGGCAAGCAGCAGAAAGAGGCTGCCGACGATATGGAGAAACTTAGTGAGGCACTGGCCGAAGCGCAGGTCGACGCCGAGCAGCAGGACCTCGCCGAGGATGCCGAGCAGGTGCGCCAGCTGCTGAAGAACCTCGTGCGCCTCTCGTTCAACCAGGAGGAGCTCATCTCCGACCTCAACTCCATATATATTCAGGACCCGAAATATCAAACCATCATCACGCGCCAGAACCGCGTGAAGGACGACTTCCGCAACGTCGAGGATTCGCTGCGCTCTATGGCCCGCCGCCAGATTCAGGTAGCGTCGGCAATCACCAAGGAGGTGGGCGCTGTGAACAGCAACATCAGCCAGTCGCTGTCGGGCTTGCTAGACATGAACCAGAGTTTCTATGGCAACTACAGGAACACCAACGCCGCCCGCCCGATGCAGTACAGCATGACGTCGCTCAACAACCTCGCGCTGGTGCTCGCCGAGAGTCTCGACCAGATGCAGAACCAGATGCGTCAGAACAACCAGAAGAAGCAGAAAGGGCAGTGCAAGAACCCCGGCAAGAGCAACAGCCAGTGCAGCAATCCCGGCAAGGGCAAGCCTTCTCCCAAGTCGATGCGCCAGATGCAGGAGGAGCTCAACAAGCAGATGGAAGCGTTGAAAAAACAGCTCGACAAGCAGGGCAACAAGGAAGGCGGACGCCACAAGATAGGGCAGGGGCAGTCGATGAGCGAGGAGTTCGCCAAGATGGCCGCACAGCAGGAGTTGATACGCCGCATGATGCAGGAATACGGTCAGGAGATGAAGGAGGGCGATGCCGGCAATCGCAAGCTGGCAAAGGAAATCGACCAGATGATGCGTCAGATGGAGCAGACGGAGACGGACCTCGTGAACCGTACCATCACACAGCAGACAATCCAGCGCCAGCAACAGATTATGACGCGCCTGCTACAGCACGAGAAGGCCGAGATGCAGCGCGAGAAAGAGGAACGCCGCGAGAGCCACGAGGCAGGCGACCTCTACAGCCAACCCTCGCCAGCAGAACTCGAGAAATACAACAAGCAGCTTAAGCCCGCCGCCGACCAGCTCCGCACGGTGCCACCCACCTTGCAGCCCTACTACCGCGAGAAGGTCAACGACTACTTTTATAAGTGATTTTTATTTTTTCGTGCCGCATTTAAGATAATTTTTGTATATTTGCCTCGAGAAAACAATAGTGTCACAATGACGGAATCGTTTGTTATACAGTCCGATATTGCCAATATGCCCTCTGTCGAGGAGCGTCTATTCCATTTTTGCCGCGAGTGCAACGTGGGCAATTATTACTCTGCTGTGTCGGTGGCTGTGATGCAGGCTGTGGAGAATGCCATCGTGCATGGCAACGGCTCCAATGCCGAGAAGCAAGTCTCCGTCACCTTCGGCACCTGCCGCGGCGGAATCTTCGCCGAGGTGAAGGACGAAGGCAATGGGTTCGACTTTTCGCGCTTCGGTCAGCTGCCCTCGAGCGACCAGACCTCCGGTGAGGGTATCTTCATCATGAAGTCGCTCGCCGACAAGATGACTTTCTCCGACGGCGGTCGGACGGTGCGTCTCGAATTCGAGGTGAGCGGTATCGACCCCGCCGATGCCCTCGAGCGTATCGCCATCCTCCAGGAGCGCTTCGCTACTGTGGCGGCATGATTCCGTTCCTCAATTTCCATTTCATGGGTAGTATATCTGTTCCTCCCTGCGGCAAATACGGCGCGCATTTTGAGGAAAGATAATACGTGTTTCTTGAGTATAATATTGATAATCAGCAAAGTATAGCAAATAATATGTCAATCCGCTTCTCCTCACAAACTATGGATTTCGAGCTGCCCGAGGCCGAAAAAGTCAAGCGTTGGGTCTCCGAGGTCGTCATTCGTCGCGGAAAGCAGGTTGGCAACATCAACTATCTTTTTTGTGACGACGAGTACCTCCTCGGCGTCAATCGGCAGTACCTCGACCACGACACCTATACCGACATCATCACCTTCGACTATGTCGCTGGCGGTCTTATCTCGGGCGATATCATGATCAGCGTCGACAGGGTAGGGGAGAATGCTGTCAAGTTCGGAGTGCCTTTCGAGCAGGAGCTCCACCGCGTTGTCATCCACGGTGTGCTGCACCTCCTCGGTCAGGGCGACAAGAGCGACCCTGAGGCTGCCGAGATGCGTCGCCAGGAGGAGGAGGCATTGTTACTGTGGAACGATATGTTTCACGTGCAACAAAATGGCTAAATAACATAGAACATGCAATTTGACCCTTACGACATAGTAGTGGTGGGTGCCGGTCATGCAGGTGCAGAGGCGGCGGCAGCGGCAGCACGTATGGGCTGTCGGGTGCTGCTGGTCACGCAGATGCTCGACACCATCTGTCAGATGTCGTGCAACCCCGCGATGGGCGGTGTGGCAAAGGGTCAGATAGTGCGCGAGATCGACGCCCTCGGCGGATGGAGCGGCATCGTCACCGACCGCTCGGCCATCCAGTTCCGCATGCTCAATCAGTCGAAAGGACCTGCTATGTGGAGCCCCCGCGCACAGTGCGACCGCATGCTCTTCTCTCTCAACTGGCGTCAGGTGCTCGAGAGCATCCCCAATCTCGCCCTCTGGCAGGACGAGGTTGTGGCCCTCACCCTCGACGGTAATGCCGTCAGCGGTGTGGTCACCCGCATGGGACACACCATCCCCGCACGTGCTGTAGTGCTCACTAACGGCACATTCCTTAACGGCACCATATATATTGGTACCTCCTCGTGGCGCGGCGGAAGGGTAGGGGAGGCGCCGGCCATAGGACTTTCCGACCAGTTGCGCGACCTCGGCTTCGAAGTGCAGCGTCTCAAGACGGGCACCCCCGTGCGTGTCGACGGCCGCACCATCGACTTCAGCAAACTTGTCGAGCAGCCAGGCGACGAACATCCCGCCAAGTTTTCCTTCTCCGACACCAAGCCTTTGGACAGCCAAAGGTCATGCTATCTGGCAAATACCAACCTCCGCACCCACGACATCCTGCGCACAGGTTTCGACCAGTCGCCGATGTTCACGGGTCGCATACAGGGGCGTGGACCTCGCTATTGTCCCTCCATCGAGGACAAGATCGATCGCTTTGCCGACAAAGACCATCACCAGCTCTTCGTAGAGCCCGAAGGATGGCATTCCCAGAGCTGGTATCTCAACGGCTTCTCCTCCTCGCTGCCCATCGAAGTGCAGCTCGCTGCATTACATAGTATCAGCGGTTTCGAGCATGCGAGGGTCTTCAAACCGGGCTATGCCATCGAATATGACTACTTTCCGCCCACCCAGTTGGGCTATACCCTTGAGACCAAGAGTGTAGAGAACCTCTTTTTCGCTGGGCAGATCAACGGCACCACAGGTTACGAGGAGGCCGCCTGTCAGGGTCTCATGGCCGGCACCAATGCCGCCCTCAAGCTGCAGGGCAAGGCACCTTTCGTGCTGTCGCGCTCGCAGGCGTATATCGGTGTGCTTATCGACGACCTCGTCACCAAGGGTGTCGACGAGCCTTACCGTATGTTCACCTCGCGTGCCGAATACCGCATCCTGCTCCGTCAGGACAATGCCGACCAGCGCCTCACACCTCTGGCACACGCCATAGGGTTGGCCGGCGACGACCGCATGCGGCGCCTGGAGCAGAAGCTTGAAGATATTGCCGACCTAACATCCATAGTACAAAATACTTCGGTCGCGCCGAGCGACGCTAACGAGTGGCTTGAGGCCCATAACTCGGCTCTTTTGAGCCAAAGGGTGCATCTCGACGCCCTTCTGCTGCGTCCCGAGCTCAATCTATGGGACTTAGGTGACCTCGACATAACCCTCCGCGAAGCCCTTATGACGCTCTCCGAGGAGGTGCGGCAGGAGGTCGAGACAGCCATCAAATACCAACGTTATATCGAGAAAGAGCAGGAGGTGGCGTCACGCATCCTCAAGTTCGAGGACATACCGCTGCCTGCCGGTTACGACTATTTCCAGCTCGAAGCCCTCAGTTATGAGTGCCGCGAGAAGCTCAACCGCTACCGTCCTGTCACCATCGGACAGGCCTCCCGCATCAGCGGCGTCTCGCCCGCCGACATCTCTGTCCTGCTTCTCACCTTCGCCCGATAGATCTCAATCATAACACACTTGGTTTCAATCAGAACTAAAAGAACAATCAAATTTAATCTCAATCAGAACTAAAAGAACTATCAGAAATATACATTCCGTTCTTCATTGGCTCATCGAGTTCGCCAGCCACAGCACATCACTCATCATTCATCATTACTAATGTTCCTGAACCTCCCAGAGAAAGAATGCATCGTCGGTCTTTCGCCGATGGACGACATCACCGATATGCCGTTTCGGGAGTTGTGCAAGGAGTTCGGTGCCGACATCCTCATCACCGAGTTTATTGCTTCCGAGGCGTTGAATCGCGATGCCGAGAAGAGTCTCCGCAAGATGCGTTTCTCCGAAGGGCAGCGTCCGATAGGCATTCAGATCTTCGGTGCCGACGAAGACGAGTTGCTCCGTTGTCTCGAAGTTGTCGAGCAGGCGAAGCCCGATTTCATCGACATCAACTGGGGCTGTCCCGTGCGTAAGGTTGCCGGCAAAGGAGCCGGCTCGGGCATCCTTCAGGACGTGCCTAAGATGCTTAGAATCACCGCGGCTATCGTCCAGCGGGCCTCTCTGCCTGTCACCGTGAAGACGAGACTGGCCTATAATGCCGAATCTATGCATGTTACGGACTTTGCAGAGGCGTTGCAGGATACCGGTATCGCCGCCCTCAGCATCCACGGACGCACTAAGACTCAGATGTATAGCGGTACTGCCGACTGGACACTCATCGGTGAGGTGAAGAACAACCCCAGGATACATATACCCATCTTCGGCAACGGAGACATCACCACCGCAGCTCAAGCCGTTGAAAGTAAGAGGCGTTACGGGGTTGACGGCATACTAATTGGACGAGGTGCCATCGGTAACCCGTGGATTTTCAGGCAGTGCCAACAATTGTTTCACGGGGAACAAATAAATGAGGTATCGGTGGCCGAGCGGGTGGATGTCTGTCGGCGGCATCTGAGGATGGCCGTCGAGTTTAATCGAACGAAGGAGCGAGAGAAGAGCGAGCTTGCTGGCTCTTCCGAGCCGGAGAGAGAAGGCGTAGCCAAAGGGGAGCGTACCGCCATCTTCGAGATGCGCAAACATTACGGCTCCTATTTCAAGGGGCTCTACAATTTCAAACCTTATCGTCTTGCTTTGGTCGGCACCACCACCCTCGCCGACACCGAGCGGGTGCTCGACGAGATCAGAGAGCGTTATCCCGACGCCTGAGGTGGTGCGTCCAGTCGAAAGCTTTTTTTAGGGGTTTAATCCCCTTTTCTTTTTCCAGGGAGTATGCCGACCGTTCGAACGGTATGTTGCGGTAGGCGGTGTGACTGTCGCGATACTTTGTGAGGTTGACAATCCAGAAAAGGAGGTAGAGCAGGTAGAAGGGGATGACGAGCAACAGGGCTTGTTGCCACAGGTGTATTGTCTCGTGGCGTATGTCGGTCTCCGACATCCGACCTTCGTTGTAAAAGATAACGGGGAAGAGCGTGATGGCGTGGAACCCCTGTGGCGGGAAGTGCCGGGTATGTATCATCAGTGGCCGCATAGTCAGAGTAGTTTTAGTGCTATTGCTGCGCAGGCTTCGGCATCGGCCAGTGCGTGGTGGTGGTTTTCGAGACAGTAGCCGCAGGCCTCGCTGACGGTGTGCAGCTGGTGGTTCTCCAGGTGGCGCAATTTGCGACGTGATGCACGCAGGGTGTCGTAGAAGCGGTAGCCGGGCCACTCCATCTGGTACACCTGCATCACGGCCCGCAGGCATCCTTCGTCGAACATGGCGTTGTGTGCCACCAGCGGCAGTCCTTCGATACGTGGTGCTATCTTTTCCCACACGTAGGGGAACACCTCGGCGTCGTCGGTGTCCTCTGGACCGAGGCCGTGCACCTGCTGACAGAACCAGGCGTAGTAGTTCGGCTCCGGCTGTATGAGGCTGTAGAATGTGTCCACCACTTCGCCGCCGCGCACCACAACCACTCCCACGCTACACACGCTTGAGCGGCATCCGTTGGCCGTCTCAAAATCTATTGCTGCAAAGTCTGTCATTTGTATTTCTTCAGCATTGCCGTTATCTCCGCTTTCATCTCCTCGCGCAGACTTTCTGGTTTGAGTACCTCTACTGTGCTACCGAGCGAGAGTATCTTTTGTTTGAAGTCGAAGCTTGGCCGTACGCGAAGAGAGAAAATGGAATATTCGTCGCTGCGTTTGAGTTCGTGCTGCGAGGGATGTAGTGGTAGCGAGCGGAGGAAATTCGCTTGGTAGGCGTCAACCTTCAGGCGGATGCTTTCAATGGGTATATCTTCGACGATGATTCCGTAACTGCTAGCGAATTTTTCTTCCATGTTGAAGTTCGGGTCACGGCGGAATGTATCATCCAACAGCTCGACATTGCTCATACGGTCGAGAGAAAAGAAACGGTATTCGGTATCGCGTCGTGCAATCAGATACCAGCGGCGCTCGAACATCTTGAGGGCATAGGGTTGTATTCCGCGGTAGTGAAAAGGTGTGTCTTTCCAGAAAGGTTGATAGTCGAACTTAAGTGTACGGTTTTCCTTTAATGCCTCCAAAAGGGTGGGGAGGAAGGTGTCCTGCGAAGGCTCGACGTAGATGTTTTGAGCCACTTCGCGGCTGTCGGCGACAACCCTGCTGGCTGCTATTGAATTCAGCAGCCAACGTTGGAAATATTCATCACCCGTAGCGTCGGTAATTCTATATCGGTGCTCCGAACCGTCTAAATAGCATTCAATCTCGATGCCAAACAAGTCGCGCACCTCGTCGCGATGTCGCTGGAATGTGCGGCGTGCGTATGGTTCCCCCTCGCTGATGTTCTCATCACGCTCGTAGCGTTCGGCAATTTGTCGCAGAGTAAGCCCCTTGTCACCCGCCCGCATCACGGTGTCGACCAGCCAGATGTATTTCTTTAATGGTGTCATTTCCCCCAAAATTGTAATATGCAAAAAATGCATATTGTTAGATATCTACTTCAACCATCAAGTAATGCTTGAACTTCAACGTGCGTTTTTTGCACGTTTATTTCCGAGTAGTGGTAGTCGCATATTTTGCGAGTACCATATTATTCTCTTTTTATCCCAACAACGGCATGTGCGTCATTTTATTGCGCAGCAAGCGTTACTTTAGTGCCACTTTGTGGCATTGGTAATATATGGCCTTGGGTGGCTTATCTCCATGCGGCAGTTAGGACAAATGATTGGCACCTCTTTGTCGTAGTACCCGCCGCAGGTGCATTTTATATTGCTGTATTCAAGGAATTTGTCAGTTGTCAACAGTTCCTTGCCGCACTTGTCGCAATGTAATACTTCAAGATTGGTTCCTGGCCCTTCGTGCCAGACAAACTCCTGGTTGCACAGAGGACATATCAGTTTATATATGAATCCCATAATAATACCTCAGCTCAGTTCTTTAATGCTGCTACTATTCTTTCGTACTGATCTTCTAAATTATTACTAGAGATTTTCTGGCATATTGGATGCTTGTTGAATATGAAATTATCTTTGTATTTTTACATTTCTTCTTTACCAATTAATTCTTCCCATTTTTTCTTTGAACGCATTACAAGGAATAGTGTTGAAGTTTTGCTTTGCAAGAGATAGAGTATAATTCTTTTTGAAAATTGTTGTGTCTCAAGGCTTCCGTCTTTTTCCCAGGAGTCATATCTTTCGGAGGCATAAGGGATGTATTGAATTAATCCGATTTTTGATAAGTCAACCCCCTCACGTTTCAAATCCTCCAGTCGACTTGACCAATAGCCATTGTCCATTACATCATCCACTTCGTACTTTGGAGATATTATGTAGCGAGCTTCTAACAAAGCGTTTTCTTTTGTAATTTCAATAAATTGCCTTTGATACTTTGCTTCTAGCAATGTGAATAACGTTTTTTTGACGCGTTTTTTATAACCTGGATTTAGACTCAGTATGACAAGTTTGGGGTCCTTTAGATTACCACGATATGGCTTTGGAAGCAAAGAGGTCACAAATTTGTCTTTTTCTTCGAGTACTTTGTTGCGGTCGCAAATAATATCCTTATCGCCAGAATATATAAATCTCTCGTCATTCTTAAGAAGACGTTCCAGAAGTTCTTCTGTTTTAAGGTCGAAAATTTCATGCCATGGATTGCCTTTTTTCAAGGACTCCCAATCATTGTTATTTTTGTCAGTGGGGGCGTTTGACATAATCATTGTCTTATTGATGATTTGATAATGAGGATTATAAGATTATCTTTACCAGAGCTATTGCACCATTCAAACTCTTGATTGTAGTGGGGATAATTTACCTTGTAATAAATCCACATTATTCCACCACACCTATTTTTGCCCACCCGACATTGCCGTGAAGATTATCTTCATCTATGTCTACATTTCGTGGATAACCTCGGAATGAATGTGCACCGTTAACCAAACCCTCGCCCGTAATCCAACAGAGAGGTAGACCGACGAGTTGCGCTTCCCCTTTTGCCTTTCCCACATGTTCCCAGTACCACTTATTGCTATCTTCGATTAGTTTTGTCACCTCTTCTTTTGTAAGTATGTAGAAATCGTATTTGACCTCTTCGCCATTCTGTTTGATATGTACAAACACCCAAGGACCAACAAACTTCTCTTTCCAATTGTCGTCTTTTACCCATTCTTTGTTTTTCTTAACTATTATTTCCCCTTTTGTATTTGAGATTAGTCCTGTTGGGAAATTGGGTTCGTCCAAAGCGCTGGATTTTACCTGTATAAACTTAGACTCAAGGGTATTTGGATTAACTGCAAGAACATCTACTCCTTGGTAATTTGGGTTGGTGGCATTAAGGTTAAAAGCATCCCAGCCCATTTCTGTCAGTTTCAATATTACAGCAGTTTCGCCGAGTTTTGCTACTCTGTCGCTTTTGAAGCGATTGGATATCTCTGTTTTACTCATTGTGTTGTAGATTTTGGCTGTTATCATGATTTCCAGTTAAATAACGACAAAACAGGTCTGTTATTGTGCGCCATTCAAAACAGGCATTTCTTCCGGTCCCAGCGCTTGGCTTTGTCCCAAAAAACGGTGATGGGTTCGTCGGGATTGGTGCGCCAGTGCTCGCGTTCTATCTTGTCGAGGGCGGTGTCGTCATACTGATACTCGTTTGACACAATCCAGCAAGTGTAGATTTCATGTTCGCCAAAACGATTATACCGTATCTTGCACGTTGACTTCACACACTTCTTCAATTCCTCGGACAGGAGTCGTAGTAACTCGTCGTTATCGAGACACTTGATTCTCCTTGACATTGGGTTGAAGTTGTTCATCGGCTCATCACCCATTATCATTCGCCAGAGGTATTTGAAGATGACCCAGTGGATACGACAGCGGTATATCTCGCTGCGGTCTTCTGCATAACGTTCAATAACACGCTTTAAGTCACCTCCTCTTTGTACAAAACCGCCAAGAATCACCAGCTTTTCATCCAGTGTTTTGTAGGTCCACTCGTGGCCACAGTCGTCCCAGAAATCGCGTGTGGCAAGACACCCTTCATAATAGTCTAGGTCGTAGTCGTAAGGTTGCATGTAATCTTTCATATTGTTTATTGATTTGTTTTCGACTGCAAAAATACGGCACTAGTGCGCCAGATTGTGACGCAACGGAAAAATATTTGCAGAAATATGGAAAAAGTCGAGGAGAAGTTTTGAGTATCGGATAGCCTCCTGTTACAGTGTTACAGCGTTACAGTTCCCGTGGAGGCTATTCCACTACCCAAAATTAATCTTTATATTTATAATAAATATAAAAGTTATTTTTTGACTTTTCATTGACATAAAATCGAACTGTAACACTGTAACGAATGTAACGTCAGAGAATGTAGATAAGTAGATGTGGGCTGATTTTCAGGATACTGTAGCACTGTAGCGCATGTTGACCATCGGAGTAGTGGGACAGTTGGACAGTTGGGACAGTTGTTTTCCAGGTCATACCATATTGCAAGGCCATGCCCATATTATATCTATATATCTATATATCATATATTTATATATAAAATTAGTGTTTTGTTGGTTTTAGGATGGTTTTGTTTTGAACTGTCACACTGTCACACTGTCACACATCAGAGTGAGAACAGGATAGGATGGGCTGTTTTTCAGGGCATTGTACCTTTTTGAAAAAAAATTTTCAAATTATTCGTAGACCGCAATGCGGCGGTTGTATCTTTGCAGACGAATTCAAGAGCGAATTCAACCTTCACCTTAACGCTAACCTTAACTCGCTTAGTAGCTTATTTGCTTAATGGCTTAGTAGATTGTAATGAAAACCTGAACCGGTAGAGGGGCATAGGAGTGGCGTAGAGGTGGCGTAGAGGTGGCGTAGGGGTGTGGGAAGATTGTTAATGTTGAATGATGAACGGTGTGTATTAATGGTGAATGTTGAATGTGGGGGGTGAATTGCATAACGATAATCGCCTGATAATGATGCGATTGAAAGAGTGTGGGAAAAATACGTGAGGGAAATGGAAATTTACCGGGGTTTTAGTGGTATCTTTGCATCAGAAAAAGAACGCGACCGAAGTGAGAGAAAGGGAGCGGACTTGAAAGGAAGAAAAACAAACAATAAAATAAAAGAAAGGAGTAACAACATGAAAACTTCGAAAATCATAACGCTTGCAATGATGGCCCTGGCGCTGATGGCCACGCCTGCGCTGGCACAGCGCGGCGGTGGTGGCGGATCGCGCGGCGGCGGTGGCGGCAGCCACAGCAGCTCGGTGAGCAGCAGCCGTTCGGGTGGTTCTAGCCACAGTTCGTACAGCGGGTCGAGCAGGAGCAGCAGCAGTTCGTCGTCGAGCCGTTCGTACAGCAGCTCGAGCAGTTCGTCGAGCCGCAGCTACAACGCTCCGAGCCGCAGCAACTCGAGCAGTTCGTCGAGTCGCAGCTACAATGCTCCGAGCCGCAGCTCGAGCCCGAGCGCAGCCCCCAGCCGTTCGTCGGCCCCTTCGCGTGATGGCGTCCGTCGTGCCCCCGAGGTGCGCGGAGCCCGCGAGGCTGGTGTGACGTCGAGGAGTGCTGCTCCCCGCAGCGGAGTGCGTGACGGCGCTGTGGCTCCCCGCAGAGCCGAAGGTCCCGCTCCTTCGCGCAGAGATGTCGCCGGCGGCTCGCCGCGAGTGGGTTCGCACAGCGGAGCTCCCACCGATGCTCCTGGCAGTCGTGTGTCGACGGGTCGTGCCAACGATGTGACGCCCTATGCCCGTCCGGGTCGTCCCGGCGGTGTGATGCCCCCGAGTCATCGTCCGATACATCCGGCTCCCTACTTCCACCACCCCTATCATCACCACTATGTGCACTGCCACCCGATTTTCTGGGATCCGCTGCCCCCGCGTCCCTGGTACTGGCCCGGTTTCTGGCTGTACTGCAACAGCTACTGGTATGACTACCACGTGACCGATGTGGTTGTGGTGCGCGACTACGTGCAGAACAAGTACAATGTGGACCTTGTGACCTACGGCATCAGTGGCGACATCATGTACGCCATAGTGCGCGACGGCGGTGACACCTACCTGCAGGTGTATGACAAAGACGACCACCTGCTTGCCGAGCAGAAGATCAACCGCAAATACTGCAACATGGTCATCGACAGTGAGAACGGCGGCTGCTGGATCAGCAAGAAGAACGAGAAAGACCCGCTGCTCTTCATCTGGGCCGACGGACAGCTGCTGATCTACGAGGCAGATTGATAAAGAATAGTTTTAAGGGTTATACGTAAATGTAAACAGTAAGGGCCTTCCGAGAGGGAGGCCCTTACAATTTTTATGCCCGATGGGGGAGTTAGTCGCGACGTGTGACCTTCGAGGCGCCTGAGGTGGAGCAGCGGTAGTCGGGTCGGCAGTCGGGCGAAGAGGTGCCGTAGGTGAGTTCGCTGGCACCGCTGAGGTCGACCTTGATGAGGTTGCATACGGTGACGTCGACGTTGCTGGCGCCGCTGACCTTTCCGGAGACGCTGTCGGTGGCGCAGGCTGCTGCGCGCAGGTTGCTGGCGCCGCTGACTTCGATATCCATAGCGCCGGTGCAGGCACCGAAGAGGGTGAGGTTGGAGGAGCCGCTAATTTCGGCGTCCACCTCGTCGGCGGAGATGGAGAAGATATAGGCGTCGGAGGCACCCGAGACTTCGAATTCGACCTTTGCGGCGTTGATGTTGCCGTAGAAGTTGGAGGCTCCCGAGATGTCGATTTCCGACGAGGCGCCGTTGAGGTCGCCGCGGAACGAGGAGGCGCCGCTGAGCTCGAGGTCTTTGAGCTGCGTGTTTTTGGGCAGCAGGACGGTGGCGTCGTAGTTGACGAAGGCGGTGTTAGAGGTATAGCCTATCTCCAGCACGCCGTCGACGACCTGGAATTTCAACTTTTTGTGGAGCTCTTCAGGCACTGTGACGACGGCTTCGGTGATGGAGTCGCTGACGGTGACGTCGAAGGCGTCGCTGATGTCGATCTTGGTGTAGGCACCCTCGACGGGGTATTCTTTGGTCACGGGTTCGCCGTAGAACTTGGTGCAGGAGGCCAGGAGGCCTGCCACAACTACGCAGAGTGCTGCGGATAAGAGTGATAGTTTCTTCATAGAACCGATATTTAGCTGAGTTTGGCGAGGGCCTCTTTGATGCGGCGGAGGGCTTCGCGGAGGAGATCCTCGGAGGTGGCGTAGGAGAGGCGGATGCAGGAGTCGTCGCCGAAGGCGGAGCCCATAACGGTGGCGACGTTGGCCTCGTTGAGGAGGTAGAAGGCCATATCGGTGGAGTTCTCAATCTTCTTGCCGTTGAAACTCTTGCCGTAGTAGGAGCTGCAGTCGGGGAAGAAATAGAAGGCGCCCTGCGGGAGGCGGACCTTGAGGCCGGGGATGTCGCAGAGGAGCTTGTAGACCATATCGCGGCGCTGCTGGAAGATGTTGCGCATGTCGATGATATCCTTGGAAGTCTTGGGGTCCATGAGCATAGCGCAGACGGTGGCCTTCTGGGCGATAGAGCAGGTGGCGGAAGTCACCTGGCCCTGCAGCTTGTTGGCGGCTTTGGCGATGACTGTAGGAGCGGCGATGAAGCCGATACGCCAGCCGGTCATAGCGAAGCCTTTGGCGACGCCGTTGACGGTGATGACGCGCTCCTTGACCTCGGGGAACTGGGCTATAGACTCGTGCTTGCCCACGAAGTTGATGTGCTCGTAGATCTCGTCGGCCATCACGAAGAGGTTCTCGTGGCGGGCGACCACCTCGGCGATACCCTTAAGTTCCTCTTTGGTGTAGAGCATACCTGTGGGGTTCGAGGGCGAGGAGAACATGATGAGCTTGGTGCGGGGGGTGATAGCTGCCTCGAGCTGCTCGGGGGTGACCTTGAAGTCGTTCTCGAGCTTAGTCTTCACGAAGACGCACTTACCCTCGGCGAGGCGGACGAACTCCTTGTAGGAGACCCAGAAGGGGGTGGGGATGATGACCTCGTCGCCGGGGTTGATGAGGCACTGGACGACCTGGAAGAGGCTCTGTTTGGCGCCTGTGGAGACGACGATCTGCTCGGGCTTATACTCGAGGCCGTTGTCGCGGAGGAGCTTGGTGCAGATGGCTTCCTTGAGGTCGGGGTAGCCGGGCACCGGGGGATAGTGGGTGAAGTTGTCGTCGATGGCCTTCTTGGCGGCTTCCTTCACCACCTCGGGGGTGTTGAAGTCGGGCTCGCCGATAGAGAGGCTGATGACGTCTTTGCCCTGGGCTTTAAGCTCGCGGGCTTTGGCGGTCATGGCGAGAGTCTCGCTCTCGGCCATATTGAGGATACGGTTTGATAAGATTTCCATAATCAGTTGAGTATTTTTTTGAAAGTGCAAAAGTACGAATTAAATATCATGTGGCAAAAAAATTTTTCGTGCGGGTGTGAAAAAATAAATTTGGCGGTGTCGTTTATTTTGTGTATTTTTGCACCTATCAACGAGAAAGCAAGTACAGAATATAAACACACTAAACAATTGAAAGTTATGGCAAAAGAAGTGAATGACGCCGAAGCTCTGAGGCAGGAGAAACTGAAGATACTGCAGAGCACGCTGGACAAGATTGAGAAAAGCTACGGCAAAGGGTCGATTATGAAACTTGGCGACCGTCCGGATGTCGAGACGGATGTTATCTCGACGGGCAGCATAAGCCTGGACGCCGCGTTGGGCGTAGGAGGTTTCCCGAGGGGCAGGGTGATAGAGATCTACGGACCCGAGTCGTCGGGTAAGACCACTCTGGCCATCCACGCCATTGCCGAATGCCAGAAGAAAGGCGGCATAGCAGCCTTCATCGATGCCGAGCATGCCTTCGACAGCACCTATGCCAAGAAGCTGGGCGTAGACATAGTGAACCTCTTGGTGTCGCAGCCCGACAACGGCGAGCAGGCCCTTGAGATTGCCGACAACCTGATACGTTCGGGTGCCATCGACATCATAGTCATCGACTCGGTGGCCGCGTTGACGCCGAAGGCCGAGATCGACGGCGACATGGGCGACTCGAAGGTGGGTCTGCAGGCGCGCCTGATGAGCCAGGCTATGCGCAAGCTGACGGCCACCATCAGCAAGACCAACTGCTGCTGCATCTTCATCAACCAGCTGCGCGAGAAGATAGGCGTGATGTTCGGCAATCCCGAGACCACAACGGGCGGCAACGCGCTGAAGTTCTACGCTTCGGTGCGTATCGACATACGCCGCATCCAGGCCATCAAAGACGGTGACCAGAATGTGGGCAACCGCGTGAAGGTGCGCATCGTGAAGAACAAGGTGGCGCCCCCGTTCCGCCAGTGTGAGTTCGACCTGATGTTCGGCGAGGGTATCTCGAAACTTGGCGAGATCATCGACATCGGAGTGGACCTCGACATCATCCACAAGAGCGGTTCGTGGTTCAGCTACGGCGAGAGCAAGCTGGCGCAGGGTCGCGAGGCTTTGAAGCAGTTGCTGCGCGACAACCCCGAGCTCTGTGAGGAGCTGGAGGGCAAAATACGCGCCGCGCTGAAAGAAAAGTCGCTCGGCGAAGACTAAACAATTGATGAAAAAGATACTGATAATAGCCATTCTGCTTTCGGGCAGTATAGCGTGGGCGCAGGATGTGGTGCGCGACAGTGTGCCTGCCGCCGTTGCCGACAGCGCCGACGCAGAGGAGAACGTCATTGGCGCCAAGCCTGCCGTAAGGCCTGTCGCCACCCGCAGGGAAGCCAACGTGCTTGGTGCGCCGGTGTACTACAATGTCAACGGCAGTGTGCGTGGCAGTGGTGACACCTCGGCGATATACCGCCGTCCGAAGCACCACTACCTGAACAACCTCGACGACCGCTACTGCTCGTTCTTCGCCGAAGGCGAGGCCCTGACGGGAGCCAGCGACCTGGCGTATGGGTTGAACTTCACCTACCTGCCCAAGCGGTGGGGAGTCTACGGCTCGTTGCTGATAGGTCTCAATCACGACTACCTGTCGGTGGGTCCTGTGCTGCGGTTGAGCGACTATGAGTCGATGTTCGACTGGCAGCTCTACGGCGGAGTGATGTTCAGCGGCCGCTCGGTAGGCGGCGAGGTGGGGGTGCGCATAGCCGTACCCCAGCGCAGCAGCGAGTTCTGTCTGACGTCGGCGTCGATGGGATGCGCCATAGTGGGCAGTCACGCTTTCGTTACCGTCGGTGCGAGCGTGGACATAATAGCTATTTTCGGTTTGGCCACATTCCTGTTATGGTAAAGCGGTAGACGATGAGCGAATATGTGATAGACGAAGTCCGGGAGGCGCGCGACATACAGGCGAAATACGACGAGTTGATTGCCGCCTGTCGCGAGCTGAAGCCCCTCACCCGCGTTGAGGAGGCGCAGATCCTGCGTGCTTTCCAGATTGCCAAGAAGGCTCACGACGGCACGCGGAGGAAGAGTGGCGAGCCCTATATCTTCCATCCGCTGGCTGTGGCCCTCATCGCCGTCAAGGAGGTGGGCTTAGGCCCCATAGCTGTGGTGTGCGCTTTGCTGCACGACGTGGTGGAAGACACCGACATCACCCTCGACGAGCTGCGAATGGTTTTCGGCGAGCGTGTGGCCACCATCGTCGACGGCGTCACCAAGATTGACGACGTGATGCTCATCCAGCAGGCCGAGAGCAAGCAGGCCGAGAACTACCGCAAGATATTGCTGTCGATGTGCAACGACGCCTATGTCATCTTCCTGAAGCTCTGCGACCGTTTGCACAATATGCGCACCCTGGGGTCGATGAAAGACACCAAGAAGCTCATCATCGCCAGCGAGACCTCCTACCTCTATGTGCCGCTGGCACACCGACTGGGACTCTACAACATCAAGACCGAGCTCGAGGAGTTGGTGATGCGCTACACCAATCCCGACAAATATGCCGAGATAGAGGCCAAGATTGCCGCCACCTCGGGCACCGACGAGAAGCTGGAGCAATGCCTCTATGCGCCCGTGCGTGCGTTGCTTGATGCCGCCGGCTACAAGTATTCGCTCAAGACCCGTGTGAAATCGGTATACAGCTGCTGGAAGAAGATAGAGAACAAGCACGTAGACTTCGACGAGATCTACGACCTCTATGCCATGAGGATTGTGCTGCACGGCATACCCCGCGAGCATGAGAAAGAAGAGTGCTTCAGGGTATACGCCCTCATCACCGACCAGTTCAAGCCCAACCCCACGAGGTTCCGCGACTGGATAAACCGTCCGAAGAACAACGGCTACGAGAGCCTGCAGACCACCGTGATGACGCCCATAGGGCGCTGGGTGGAAGTGCAGATACGCACAGAGCGTATGGACGTCATCGCCGAGAAAGGTATGGCGGCGCATTTCCTCTACAAAGAGGCGCATCCCGAGGAGGAGATGGAGAACAACCCCGTCGAGGAGTGGCTGCAGCAGATACGCACCTCGCTGGAGCAGAGCGACAAGAGCGCTATGGACCTCGTCGAGGAATTCAAGGAAAGCCTATATACCAAAGAGATATACCTCTTCACCCCGCAGGGCAAGACGGTGGTGCTGCCCAGTCGCAGCACGGTGCTCGACTTTGCCTTCGCCATCCATTCGGCGTTAGGCCTGCATTGCATAGGTGCCAAAGTCAACGCACGTCCAGTGGCCATAGGCTATAGGCTGCATACTGGCGACCAGGTGCAGGTGCTCACCTCCAAGAAGACATTGCCGCAACCCGACTGG
Source organism: Bacteroidales bacterium (assembly GCA_045222795.1). Taxonomy (GTDB): domain Bacteria; phylum Bacteroidota; class Bacteroidia; order Bacteroidales; family P3; genus Colimorpha. Next base: position 17,602 of record JBGUZF010000075.1, on the reverse strand, counting down.
ATAGAGCAGTGCCACACGCCGCGAGCCAAAGAAGCCATCAAGGACTTCCTGAGGCAGCAGAAGAAAGAATATGTCGGCGACGGTCGCCGCCGTCTGGCCGGATACCTCGAGAAGATGCACCTGCAGGACACCAAAGCCAACTTCGGCCAGCTGAAGCGTTTCTTCAACCAGAAGTCGGACGTCGACCTCTACTACGACATCGCCGTAGGCACCATCACCGAGCACCAGGTGGCCGAATGCTTCGGCAAAGCCCGCCGCGAGCCGCAGATGTTCTTCCTCGACAAATACAAAGAACTCTCGCCCTTTCTGCTCGACAAAGAATACGAAGACTATCCCACCGAGGTGGCCTCGTGCTGCAAGCCCGTGCAGGGCGACCAGGTGGTGGGTATCGTGCAGGACGGCAAGATAATGGTGCACCGCACCAACTGCAGTGTGGCGATGGACGAAATGGCCAACCACGAGAGTCACACCGTGCGTGCCAAATGGCGTCCTGGCGAGCAGCTGTCGTTGCTCACAGGTATAGCCCTCACGGCCATCGACAGCAAGGGACTGCTGCAGGAGATTACGAAACGTATTTCGGAGGAGCTAGACCTCAACATGCGCGCCATCACCCTCGAAGCATCCGAAGGAGTGGCCCGCGGCATCATCATGCTCTATGTGGGCGACGTCGAGAGCCTGGACGGCCTGATAAGCAAACTGAAGTCCATCGACGGAGTGGAAGATGTGCACAGGATTTAATCAAGAGTTATGAGTGACGAATTGGAGGCTTTCAGCAGGTTGAGTAAAATATTGGACACCCTGCGGCGCGAATGCCCGTGGGACAAGGTGCAGACGATGAAGAGCCTGCGCTACCTCACCATCGAGGAGGTCCACGAACTGAGTGAAGCAATAGTACAAATTGAAAATTATAAATTGAAAATTGAAAATTCGACTGACGCAGAAAATAATTCTCAATTCTCAACTCTCAATTCTCAATTAAAGAAAGAGCTCGGCGACATAGCGATGCACATACTTTTCTACTGCAAGATTGCCGAAGAGCAGGGTCTTTTCACCACTGCCGACGTCTACAACACCATCTGCGACAAACTAATCGACCGCCATCCGTTCATCTACCGCAAGGAAGATTATCACGGCGAGAGCTGGGAACAGCTGAAGATGCGCGAGGGTCGCAAGAACGTGCTCGAGGGGGTGCCTGCCTCGCTGCCCGCCCTCATCAAGGCCGTCAGGATGCAGGAGAAGGTGGCAGGGATGGAAGGGAAAGAGTGGAAGGTGGAGAGTGGAGAGCTGAGAGAGGATATGACCGAAGAGGAGTTTGGCGACTACCTCTTTGCCGTTGTCGACTGGGCCCGCCGTCACGGAATCAATGCCGACGACGCCCTCTGCGGTGCCAATCAGCGCTTCGCCGAAGAGCATGCCCGAACAGGCAGTGCACAATAAAAAAACGTTTTTTGAGTTATAATCCTTACTAAAACAAGTTACAATATGGATATAAATACCCTGAACATCGATGAGAGCGCAAAGCTCAATGTGAAAGCCTGGCTCGAGGGCGACTACGACGAGACCACCAAGCAGGCCATCCGCGACATGATGGCCAACCCCACTGAATTGAACGAGAGTTTCTACCGCCACCTGGAGTTCGGCACCGGCGGCCTGCGCGGCATCATGGGCGTTGGCACCAACCGCATGAACCGCTACACGGTGGCTATGGCCACCCAGGGTTTGGCCAACTACGTGAAAAAGGTCAATCCGAATGAGAAGGAGCTGCGCGCCGCCGTCTCGCACGACAGCCGCAACCACAGCCGCGAGTTTGCCGAGATCACCGCAACGGTGCTTGCCGCCAACGGCTTCCACGTCTATCTGTTCGACGGTATGCGTCCCACTCCGGAGCTGAGCTTCGCCGTGCGTCACTATAACTGCCACACGGGTGTGATGGTCACCGCCAGCCACAACCCCAAGGAATACAACGGCTACAAGGCCTATTGGAGCGACGGCTGCCAGCTCACCGCGCCGCACGACACCGCCGTCATCGACGAAGTGCTGAAGATCAAGGCTGTTTCGGACGTGAAGATGAACGCCCCCGAAGGCGGCATCGAGATCATCGGCGAGGAGCTCGACAAGATATACCTCAGCCGTATCGAGCAAAACTCGCTTAATCCCGAGCTTATCCGCAAGCACCACGACGTGAAGATTGTCTACACGCCGCTGCACGGCACAGGCATCACGCTTATCCCGCGTATGCTGAAGCAGCTGGGCTTCACCAACGTCAACGTCGTCGAGGAGCAGGCCATTCCCGATGGCAACTTCCCCACTACTCCCAGTCCCAATCCCGAGGAGCACGCCGCCATGAAGATGGCTGTGGAACTAGCACAGAAGATCGATGCCGACATCGTCTTTGCCAGCGACCCCGATGCCGACCGCGTGGGTGTGGCTGTGAAGCGTCCCGACGGCGAGTGGATGCTGCTCAACGGCAACCAAACCATGAGCGTGCTGCTCTACTATATCATCCGCCAGTGGCAGGAGAAACAGTTGCTAACTGGCAACGAGTTTATCGTCAAGACCATCGTCACCAGCGAGCTGCCCGCCGACATCGCCACTCGTGCCGGCGTGAAATACTACGATGTGCTGACGGGCTTCAAGTTTATCGGCTCCAAGATCAAGGAACTCGAGGGCATCGAGACCTTCATTGCCGGAGGCGAGGAGAGCTATGGCTACATGATTGGCGACTTCGTGCGCGACAAGGACGCTGTGGCGGCCTGCTCGATGATTGCCGAGATAGCTGCATGGGCCCGCGAGAACGGCAAGACTTTCTTTGACGTGCTGGTGGACATCTACAAGCAGTACGGCTTCTACAAGGAAGGTCTCGTCAGCGTTGTCCGCAAGGGCAAGAGCGGCGCCGAGGAGATACAGCAGATGATGCGCGACTACCGCAGCAACCCGCCTGCCGAGATCGACGGCGAGAAGGTGGTGTGCATCAAGGACTATCAGACACACGAGAGCAAAGACCTGCTCAGCGGCAAGGTGACACCTATCGACCTGCCGAAGAGCAACGTGCTGCAGTTCTTCACCGACAAAGGCAACAAGATCACCGTCCGTCCCAGCGGCACCGAGCCTAAGATTAAATTCTACTTCGGCGTCAAGGGCGACCTCTGCTGCAAAGACTGCTTCGACAAATGCAACGACGCCCTCGACGGCAAGATTGAGAGCATCAAGAAGAGCATGAACCTCTGCTAACGGCAACCGATGGACTTGCCGTCGAAGATATTGCAGGAGGCTGTCGACCAGTTGGCCACGCTGCCGGGCGTTGGTAAGCGGTCGGCGCTGCGGTATGCGCTACACCTGATGAAGGAAGACGAGCAGAAGGTGCGCGACCTCAGCGAAGCCATCATGCATCTTAAGACAAGTCTGCACCGCTGCAAGCATTGCCACAATGTTTCCGACACCGAGATATGCCCCATCTGCGCCAGCGAGAAGCGCCAGAGGGGCATAGTGTGCGTGGTGGAGAACGTGCAGGATGTGATGGCTATAGAGAACACGCAGCAGTATCGTGGTCTCTATCATGTGTTGGGTGGCGTTATCTCGCCCATCGACGGCATTGGCGTGCACGACCTCGAGATTGCAAGTCTGCTGCGCCGCATAGAAACCGGCGACCCTGCACCTGTGGAGGAAGTGGTGCTGGCGCTGCCCACCACTATGGAGGGCGACACCACCAACTATTACTTGAACCGACAACTGCAGCCGCTGGGCGTAAGGGTGACCACTCTGGCCCGTGGTGTCGCTGTAGGCGACAGCCTCGAATATACCGACGAAATAACGCTAGGACGTAGCATATTACACAGAATACCATTTGAAGGATGAAAAGAATACTGATTGCACTGATTGTCCTGCTCGGCATTGCCACCTCATGCGGCAATGCGACCGGCAGTTCCTCGCCCGACGGCGACACAATACCTGTATATACCCTCGACGATGATATCGGCGAGATGCTCCTTGTAGGTTTCCGTGGCATAGCGGTGGATTCCACAAACCATATCTGGCGCGACCTGACGCATTTCCATGTAGGGTCGGTAATATTGTTCGACTATGACGCACAGACGGGCAAGCGTGGACGCAACATCACCCGTCCGCAGCAGGTGCAGAGTCTTTGCCGCCAACTGCGTCGGGTGAGGCCCGACCTGCTGATAGGCATCGACCAGGAAGGAGGCGCGGTAAGTCGCCTGCATCCTCGCTACGGCTTTCCGCGTGTGGAGTCGCACAAGAACAGTGCCTTCGCTGGCGACGATAGTGTGCGCAGCGCTGCAATAATGACGGCACAGATGCTGCACGACGCAGGTATCAACCTTAATTTTGCCCCTGTAGCCGATGTCGACGTGAACCCCGATTGTCCGGTGATAGGCAGGATGGGTCGCAGTTTCTCGCCCTCGGCCGATCATGTGACAGATTGTTGCAGGATATGGCTCGAAGAGCAAAAGAAGCTGGGCATTGTCAGCTGCATGAAGCATTTCCCCGGTCATGGTAGCGCCACAGGCGACACCCACAAGGGATTGGTGGATGTGAGCGACACATGGAAAGACATCGAACTTGAACCATACCGACAACTCATAAAGGAGGTTCCTATGGTTATGACGGCACACGTCATCAACCGTCAGCTCGACTCCAAGGGGCTGCCAGCGTCACTCTCGCCTGCCATCACCTCTTACCTACGCGATACGCTTGGCTTCAAAGGCGTGATAGTGACCGACGATATGGCTATGGGAGCCATTGTGAATCAGTATTCTTACGAAACAGCGATACGTATGGCCATTGAGGCTGGTGCCGATTTGTTGTGTCTGAGTAATAACGGCGGCAAGTATGACACCGAACTGGTGCCCAAGACCGTGCGGATAATAAAGAAGTTGGTGGATAACGGCACTATCAGCGGCGAGCGCATCCACGAGTCGGCCGAGCGTGTTCGTGTCCTCAAGAATTCTCTTTCTTCCGGAAAGTGAACAGCATATTGCCGAAGAAGTTCCACAGGGTGGTGACACCTACGGCAAACACCCACAGGATATAGAAACGCCAGTCGTCGTTCCACGACGGCAGCAGACGCCCTGTAAGCCATAGGGTGCCGTTATTGATGCCGAGTCCGATTACCGATACAAGTATGAACTTCAGGTATTCCACAGCGACCTGTTTCTCCTTGCTGCGGAAGGTCCAGATGCGGTTTAGGATATAGTTGGTGGTGGCTGCGGTGACGAAGCCAATGGTGTTGGAGACAAAGGGGTTCAGTCCAACAATTTCCTTGAAGAGGTAAAGCACTCCACCGTGGACCACCATACCGCTGGCGCCCACCACTCCGAACTTAAGAAACTTGGTGATAAGAGAGCGTAACTCCATCAATTGAACACCTTTTCGTCGGGACGGTGTATGATACCGGTCTTGCGCACTTTCTGCTTCTTGTCGACTTTCGACTTGCTGATGCGCGGAGCCGGTTTCTTGATGCGCGGGATGAACTCGAGGTCACCCGTCTCGTTTACCTCCAGACCATAGACCTTGCGGGTGGCGAGGTTGCACTTGATATGCCAGAAATGGCCGCACTGACCGCGAGTGAGGATGATATCGTCGGCCAGTTTGGCATCGCTGATGCTGTCGCTCCACAGGAAGTTGACCCACATGATATGGTCGCCGCGGTCGTTGGTGAAGCCCACATACTGGCGGCGGTAGAGGCGCATATGCTCGTCGATGATGGGGCAGTCGCCCTGCTGGTTATAGTGCTCGCGGTTGACGTAGGCAATGCGTTTCTGTATCAGGCGTTCCACCTCGGCAATTTCAGCATCGGTGGGGGTGAAACGGCCGTCTTGGTTCTCGACGGTGAAGTCCACTTCCCAGTCCTGATGGAAAGCCCAACCGTGGTAATTATTGCCCCACACTTCAGCGTTTTTCCACTTCTCCACAGGCTCTATATATTCCTGCGCCTTGACGGCAAAAGCGGTCAGCAGCAGTCCAAGTGTCAAAAACAGCGTCTTTTTCATGCTTTTTTTGTATTACTTTGCAGGTGCAAAATTACTCATATTTCGGCAACTGCGCAAATTTTTTTTTTAATTGACAAAAAAGTAGTATATTTGCACTTTGAATTAAGTAACGCAACTAACAAAAAAATAGTATATTTTATGAAGAAATTTGTCACAGTAAAAGAGGCCGCCGACATGATTCACGACGGCATGACCGTTATGGTCGGTGGTTTCCTCGGCGTTGGCAATCCCATCGCCCTCATCGACGAGCTGGTGGCTCGCAATGTGAAGGACCTCACTATCATCTGCAACGACACCGCCTATCCCGAGGTTGGCGTCGGCAAGCTCATCACCAACCATCAGGTGAAGGCCCTCATCGCCACCCACATCGGCACCAACAACAACACTATCGACCAGATGAATGCCGGCGAGCTGAAGGTCACCCTCCAGCCTCAGGGCACCCTTGCCGAGCAGATCCGTGCCGCCGGCGCAGGTCTCGGTGGTGTTCTCACCCAGACGGGTCTCGGCACTGTGGTTGAGAATGGCAAGCAGAAGGTTACCGTCGACGGCAAGGAGTATCTTCTTGAGAAACCCGTGCGTGCCGACGTCGCCATCATCGGCGCCAATATCGCCGACGAGAGCGGTAACTTGGTCTACAAAGGCACCTCGCAGAACTTCAGCCCCATGATGGCCACCGCCGCCGACACCGTCATCGTCGAGCCGCAGGAGATTGTCGCCGCTGGCGCCATTGCTCCCGAGAATGTCAAGACCCCCGGTATCTTTGTCGATTACGTAATCAAAAAATAAATTAGAAATATGGCAGTTAAATCAATGCTCCGCGTCCGCATGAGCGCCAAGGATGCCCACTATGGTGGCAACCTCGTCGACGGCGCCCACATGCTCCACCTCTTTGGCGATGTCGCCACCGAGCTTCTCATCATCCAGGATGGCGACGAAGGTCTCTTCTGCGCCTACGACATGGTCGAGTTCAAAGCCCCCGTCTATGCCGGCGACTATATTGAAGCTTACGGTGAGATTACCCATGTTGGCAACACCAGCCGCAAGATGAGTTTCGAGGCCTACAAGGTCATCAAGACCCGCCCCGACATCAGCGACAGCGCCGCCGACGTGCTCGAGGAGAAGATCCTCGTCTGCCGCGCAACGGGCACCTGTGTCACCCCCAAGCAGTGCCAGCGCAAGAACAACTAAGTTCTAATAGGTGATAACAAAAAAAGCCCCGCCAATCGGCGGGGCTTTTCTGTTTGACTGTCCTATCGGACTATCAGTTTTCTTATTGCGGTGGCCTGCTCGCCGACAACGCGGACGAAGTAGGCTCCCTTGGCCAGTGTGCTTACGTTGACGCTGAACAGGCCGTCGTTGCCATTCTGGCTGTAGACGGTGCGGCCGTTCATGTCGACAATGTTCATTTCAACCGTGCCTTCCATAGCGACGTTGATGTTGACAACACTGCTGGCGGGGTTCGGGTAGATGGCCAGCATGCCGTCCTCCACGTCGTCGATACCCTGAGTGGGTGTCTCTGTGGTGAAGGTCACCGTGTTGCTCCATTCCGAGTAAGGCTCCACATAGGTGCCGCTGCACTTCGTGCGTACGCGTACGTTATACTGCATTGTGGGCAGCAGTTCGGTAAGCGTGTAGGGCTTGGTTGTGGTGGTGATGGTGTCGGTGACGTTGAGGTGTTTCACCTCAATCTCCCACTCGCTGCCGTTGCTTGTCCAATCGAGGATGGCTGTGGTGGTGGTGACATTGCTGTAGGTCAGGTCGGTGGCGGGATCGCACGGGTCAATGACCACATTGAAGGCTGTGTTCAGCTGTACCACGAAGCTGGGCGTCGAGGTCTCACTGCCGCAGATACCAACCACATAGAAGTCATATACCGTGTCGGGAATAAGACCCGTCAGGTTCAGGCTGTCGACAGTGGTGTTCTGTGTCGACCAAATACTGGCACCGCTGGGCTTGTAGTACACATCGTAGCTGGCTGAGTTGCCAACCCAGTGGAGGGTAGCTTCGCCAACGCCGGTCATCTCGCCGGTCACCTGTGTCGGACGCGGGCAGATGGCTGTGCCTACGCAGTGGATGTAGAGTTCGTAGCCGGTGTGGGCCATATTGCCGCTGGCGCTGAAGGTGATGGTCAGTGCACCTGTGGTCGAGGTGGCCAGGACGCTGTCGATAGTGTCGCGGCCGTCGATGACGCTGTAGGTATACAGCACGGTGCCGCCGGTACCTTCGCCGTCGTAGATATTCAGCGTGGCTGCCGAAGCGCCGAAGCCGAAGGCGCCGCCAAAGACTTCAAGCTCGCTACCGGCATTCTCGGAACGGATCACCAGTGCCGATTCGATAGGTGCGGGATAGCCGGCGAAGGGGCCGCCATTGTCGTAGACCACAAGACCGCAACCCACCACGGTGTCGGCCACCGAGCTGTTGTTCATAATCACCGTACCGGCGCCGAAGGTGTAGCTTGTCCAGCCGCTGTGTTCGAAGCCGCAGTCGGCACGTACATAGAAGGTGTAGATACCGCCTCCCTGGATGTCACCCATCGGGATGGTGTAGTTGCGGGTGGTGACGGTGGTGAGGAGGCTGTCGGGGATAGAGTCGATGATGGCGGTCACAGTGTCGACATATACCTGCCATGATGTCTCTTCACCCATGCTTACCCAAGTGAAGTTGGTGTGGTCGGGGTCTTCTATGTTGTGGACGGTGAGGGTGTCCACGGGCAGGCAGTCGGGAAGTTCGGTGATGTTGATGTTGTCAATCAGCGCCCACTCGCCCCAGTTGCGGTATTGCGCGAAAGCGATACGTGCGGCACCTGCAGGCAAATTGTAGTTGACCATATTGATTACATGGTGCACATGTTGGTTGCGCGAGTGGTTGGGGTCTTGGATGGTGTCGAGCCAACCGACCAGTGTGCCGGCTGCGTCGGCTACGCCAAGCAGGATACCGTCGTTCTCGACCGGAGTACCCACCTTGCAATCGAACTCAAGTTGGTACTTGGTGATATTACCGGCAATCTGCGGCAGTACGGCATATTCGCTGCCGCCGCCATGATAATTCCTGAAGAAGACACCGCCGTCCCAATGGGTGCAGAACGAGGTGTTCCAGCCCCAGCATGGGGGCATAACGTCGTTGGCGTAGGCATCGAAATTCTCGAAGTAGGGTAACGGCAGGATAGCGCAGTCGGTAACGGCCGATATGTTGCTCCACAGGGTATCTGTGTTGCAGATAAAGCCCACACGGAAGTCGTAACTGGTGGCGGCGGTGAGGCCGTTAATGGTAATGGTGGTGTCGGTGCTGCTGATTGTGGTGTCCCAGGTGGTGGAACCGGCAGCGTGGTACTGGATTACAAAGTTGGCAGTGGCCGAGCTGTTGTTCCAAGTCAGCGTCACATTGTTGGCGCTGGGAGTGGCCGTCAGGTTGGCGGGATACATGCAGCCTTCGTCGTGGCGGATGAGAATATCGTCGATATGGCCGGTTACATACTGGGAGGCGGCGGTGTAGCGGAAGGCTACATAGTAGGTGGTGTTGTGGTTCAGCGTGCTCGTATTGAACTCATAGCGCTGATAGCTGGTCGAAGTGACGGTGACCAGGGGAATGAAAGTGCTGTCGACGGCAGGATTGGTCATTACGCCGGCTTCGATGGACGAAGAGCCGTAATAAGTGTTGTTTTCCACCATACTCCAGAAACTCACATAAATCGAGTCGCCGTCAGTGGTAACAGCCTCGCTGCTCACAATGCTGGTTCCGTTGATATAGTTGAAAGTAATAGCCTTGGTGCCGGTATGTGCTTCGGTGTTGTAGCCGTCGGCGACGCAGGGGAAGGTAAGATTATAGTAGGAATATACGCCTGTAGCGCCGCTGTTGTTCCAGCAGGCGGGCATCTCTCCTTCGGTATCTGTCTCGAACGATGTGCTGTAGGGAAGCACCATCGGGGCGCAGGTTGTTTTGGCGACCACAGCCTGAGTCCACAGGGTGTCGCTCGTGCAGACGGTGCCCACAATAATTTCATAGGCAGTGGCGGTAGCCAGACCGTTGATAGTATAGGTGGTGTCGGTCGGGTTCATGGGGGCGCTCCAGGTATTGGTGCCACGCTGACGGTATTTCACCACGTATACGTCTACCACACCGTCATTGCTCCAGCTGAGGTCTATGGCGGCAGTGTCTACGCCATGGGCTATCACATTGGACGAACGATGGCAACCGTCGTCGAGGCGAATCTCAATATCGTCGACATCGGCAGAGGCATACTCGTAATCGCTTGTGTAGCGGAAAGCGATGTAGTATGTGCTGCCGGAATTAAGCACTGGGGTCGCAAACTCGTGGTTGGCATAGTCGTTGTCGCCAGTGAGAGTCACCATGGGCACGAAAGTGCTGTCGACAGCAAGATTTGTCATGATGCCGGCTTCCAATGTCAGGTTGGCGAGTCCGTAGTAGGCATCGCTTTGAGCCCAGAAACTCACCATGAGCGATTCATTGTTGGCGGGCAGGGCGCTGCTGGCGATAAGGACGGGATTGGTAGATGCGTTGACAAATCCAAGTGATTTGGTGCCGGTATGGGAGCCGGTAGAGACGGCGGGATAGTTGACATTAATATAGGAGGATGTCGTGTAGTCCCACGTATTGTATGTGTAGCTGTGCACCACTGTCCAGCACGAAGGAGCATCGTTCTCTGTATCGCCCTCGAAGCTGGTGCTGTAAGGCAGTGTTATGGCTCCGCACGAAGTCTTCACGTTAATGATAGCGTCGACCGTATCGCCGTTGCAGAGCGAACCTACGTGTATCTCATAAAGTGTGTTGGCGGTAAGGTCGGTGAATGTGAAGAAGGTGTCGGTGACGCTTGTGCTATTCCATGTGATGGCGCCGTTGCTGACTCCGATACCTACTGCCCATTCGTTCTCGTCGCCGGCAGCCACCCAACTAATGGTGATACTGTTGCTGTCGACGCTCTCGACACTCAGCATCGGGGCAAAGCACTGCGGCACTTCGCAGTTGGCGACAAAGCGTATCGCAGGGATATTGTTGCTGTTATATCCGTCAGTCATAGTGGCGGGGGTCCAAGGATTGCTGTCGCGATAAGAATATTTACCGCGGTTGGGAGCGCTTATACTGGCAAATTTGGCAGCGGTTACCCATGCATTGGTGTGATCGTTCACGGTAATCAGCAGGTTGCTGGTGCCATTGTATATGAAAGCACTGTCGAACGGAATGACCTGCCAACCGGCAGAGGCGGTGCTGAAGGTGAAGTTGGAAACGTACATCATCGATGAGTCGACAGCCACGTAGTTGTTGCCATCGAACGAGTTGGTGTCCAAATGTCTTATATAAATATCGAATACGCGGTTTGAGTTAGTGCCGCTGTTAGTGTTAGTGACATTGAAGGCAATACCATTAATGGTGTCAACATTTGGTACCTCAGAGGCCAGATAGAGTGCCTGGGAGTAGGTGTTGCCGTAGTATGTGTAGGTCGGGATATACTGGTTTACCGTTCCGTCGCTGGTAATCTCGCTGCACGACTGGGTCATGAAGGTGATGGTGACGGCAGCTGCGGTGTCGGTCTGGCTGTCGGTCTGGCACATGTTGCGCATGCTGACGGTGTAGCTGTGGCCGGCGGCAAGGTCGTTGAAGGTGTAGCTATTCCCGGTAGTGAAAATTACCACAGGTTCGGCAGTAGTGTCGGTGTTGTCCACAATAGTAATCTCAACACCCTCGGTGGGGAAGCCAACGGTGCTGTCATAGCTCCAGTTGATTTGGGCTGCGGTGTAGCTTATGTTGCCGGTTGCCAGACCTGTCACAGGGGCGCAAGTCATATCGGTGGTGAAACTGCCGATATATTTTGCGTCGGCCGAGTCGCTGCCGCAGGCAGTACGCACCCAAGCATGGTAGGTGGTTTGGGGGAGTAGTCCGGTGAGGGTGTAGTGTACGGTATCGCTCGCATCGGAGACGCTCTCCGCAGTGGCGCTGCCGAGGTTGTTCGAGGTGTTGTAGAACAGGTCGTAGCCGGTAGTGCTTGCACCGCCAGTAGTCCAGGTCAGATAAGCATCATAGGGACCTACGCTGTCAACAACAGCCATGTTGGGTTTGTTGCAGCCGTTGTCCTGACGGATGAGCACATCGTCGAACTTGCCGATAAAACCGTTGCGGTGACCCAGCCAAGCGATGTAATAGGTGGCATTGGGATTGAGACCTGTGGTAGAGAAGTTGTATTCGGTCCAACTGTTGCCGCTTACTGTCACCAGCGGGATGAAGGTGCTGGTGTCGCGGGGGTTGGTGATAACGCCTGCTTTCATCCAGGCGCTGCTGTTACAACGGGCCCAGAAGCTGACGAATATTTGATCGCCGGGCAGAGGAACAGCGGGAGATACGACGAGGTTATACTGCTGTGAGCTGTTGCCCTGCATGTACATAGCGTAGGTGCCGCCGGTGGTATGGTTGGCGGGGCTGTTCTGGTCGTTGACGCTCGGGTCGGTGCCAGCATGGATGGTGCTGTCCCAGCAGGGGTACCAGGCGCCGTTGTATGCCGCATCTTCGAAGTCGACAGAGTAGGGTAAAGTAATCTCGCCGCAGGCGGTGCGGAAAGTGGCACCAACAGCAGCCGAAGAGTCATCAGCCGAGCAAACGGCACGCACCAGGAAGTGATATGCGGTGCTGGCGTTAAGGTTGCTGACGGTCAAGAAGGTATCGCTGGTAGTCAGCCATGTGGTGTCGGTTGTAATCCAGTAGGCTACACTATAGCTGGCGCCGGTGTTCATGTTGTCTGTCCAGCTGAGTGCGATGTTGGCGCTATCGGAGGCTGTTGTAGTAAGTCCGCTGATAGGCAGACAGGTGGGAGGATCCTGAATGACGATATCGTCAATGTAGAGGTAGTACTGGTCGTTGGCCGTGTACTTGATGCACACATACTTGGTGCCAGCAGGTACCAAGCCTTCGAACTTCTGGTAGCTGGTAACGTTGCTTGTCACCTCTGTGCCAAAAGTGAATGCGCTGGGGTCGTTGGTGGTCGATGACCAACCCAGCATGAACGACTCGGTATAGTAGTCGCTCTGTGCTTTATACCAGAACTCTACCTGTGCAGGACCGGTGAGGGGGCTCAGTTCCGGCGAGATTAGATACTGCGGAGGGTTGGTGCTGTAGTAAAACCGGAAGCAGGCAGAGGCAGTATGTCCACCGGAACTCTGCAAACCGGTACTTGAATGCGTGGAAGCTGTCGTCCAACTTCCCATTCCGCTTTCAAAGTCCATTGTGACGGGCAAGCTAAGTTGCGCGCCGGCTGCCCACGGCACAGCCATTAGTGCCACGAGCGCTAAAACTTTTATTGCTTTTTGCATGTTGTTGATTGTTTGGTTAGTATAATATTATTTATTGTTCCGCTATGTTTAGATAGCAGGGCAAAGATACGAAAAAAAAATGATGTAAAAGTTAAAAAAAGGGGAAAGGTCTTTTGGGCTGAGGAGACGAGCCGTTGTTATAACTTTAGGAGGGCGTCGCGCACCTCGTGGTCGGACACAGTCACGTCAATCATGGCCGCCCCGGGACTCTGCAGTAGTACGCAACGCAGTTCGCCGTCGGCGTTTTTCTTGTCGTGATGCATCAGAGGGAGCATCTGCTCGATGTCTCTCAAGGTGAAAATTGAAAATTGAAAATTGAAATTGGAGAGTTGTGATTTAAGCCACGCGGAGTAAGTTTCGTAGACCTCTTTCGACAGGCCTATCTTTTTTGTCGACAGGTACATGGCGGCCTTAATTCCGATACCTACGGCTATGCCGTGAGGCAGATGGGTGTGGACTTCTATGGCGTGTCCGAAGGTGTGCCCGAAGTTCAGTATGTGGCGTATGCTGCGGTCGTAGGGGTCGGCCTTCACCACGCGGTTCTTTATGCGTGCTGTGGCTGTGATCTGCTTGCGGCTTATGTCATCGGATGCTATAAGTTCCTCATATAGTTCCGCGTCGGCCACCAATGCGGTCTTCACCATCTCCATTTTTCCGCAGAGCATTTCCTCCTGCTGCAGAGTGCCTAAGAATGCTGGTTCGATGACTGTTAATGTCGAGGGATAGAAATGTCCTATGCTGTTCTTCACGCCGCCGAAGTCGATGGCCGTCTTGCCGCCGAGGGCGGCGTCGGTCATTGCCAGCAAGGTGGTGGGGATGTTGATGTGGCGTATGCCGCGCTTGTAGCCGGCGGCCACGAAGCCGCCGAGGTCGCATACTGTTCCGCCGCCGAGGTTGACAATCACCGTGTTGCGGTCGGCGCCGCCTTCTATCAGCGTCTGCCACACCTGTGCGGCTACCTCGAGGTTCTTGCACTCTTCGCCCACAGGCACCTCGACGAAGTCGGCCTCCTGCAGCTGCCCCACGCTGCCTATCAGCAGTGGCAGGCAATGCTGGAAGGTGTTCTCGTCCACCACGATGGTATAGCGCGCATCGCGCCAGTAGTCAGTCGAAAGCTCGCGGCCCAAAGCACGCAGACCGCCATAGATGGTTTTGCTCGGTGTCAACATGCAATAAATAACGACGATGTGCGTTAATTATTGCATGAAACTGGAACTGCTCTCCCCAGCCAAGAACTTGGAGTTCGGACGCGAGGCCGTGAATCACGGTGCCGACGCCCTCTATATCGGTGCTCCGGCTTTCGGTGCTCGTGCTGCCGCCACCAACACCATTGAGGACATCGAGGAGTTGGTGCGCTACGCCCATCTCTATGGTTCCAAGGTGTTTACTACCGTCAACACGTTGCTTTTCGACTCAGAGATTGACGATGCTGTGCGGATGATACACCGCCTGTATGACATCGGTGTCGACGCCCTTATCATCCAGGACCTTGGCCTGCTGGAGTGCGACTTGCCGCCCATCGAGCTGCATGCCAGCACGCAATGTCACAATGCCTCTGTGGAGCGGGTAAAGTTCATGGAATCAGTGGGCTTCAAGCGGGTGATACTTGCTCGCGAGACCTCGCTCGAGCAGATGCGTGCAATACGAGAGGCCACCGAAGTCGACCTGGAGGCTTTCGTTCACGGAGCCCTGTGTGTCAGCTACAGCGGCCAATGCTATATGAGCCAATATCTTAATGGCCGTAGTGGCAATCGTGGTCGCTGCTCGCAGCCCTGTCGCTCGTCCTACGACCTGCAGACCTCCGACGGGCGGATACTGCTACGCGACCGGCACCTTTTGACGCTGAGAGACTTCAATGCCAGTCAACAGCTTGATAACATGATTGCTGCCGGCATCACGTCGTTCAAGATAGAGGGTCGCCTGAAGGACCTCAGTTATGTGAAGAACGTGACGGCATACTACCGCCAACTGCTTGACAACATGATGGAAGACAACAATCGTGGTTGGGAACCCGCTTCGTCGGGGAAGGTGAAGTTCTTTTTCACCCCCGATGTGGAGCGCACCTTCAACCGCGGATACACTGATTACTTCCTTCGCGGGCGTCAGCCGATGGCCAACTTCGCCACCCAGAAGTCGTTGGGAAAGAGGGTGGGGGAGGTTGTCGCCGTAGGTAAAGGGACGATCACCGTCAGTGGTGGCGAGACCTTCTCGAATGGCGACGGATTGTGCTATTTCGATGCCGACGGACGAATGCAGGGATTCTTGGTCAACGACGTGCAGGGTCGAACAATCAGACCCAACCAGATGCCTGATATCAAGGTTGGTACCATTCTCTGGCGCAATCAGGACCAGCAGTTCGAGCGTCAGTTGCAGGGACGCAGCGCCGAGCGTCGCATAGGCGTCAGAATAAAATTCGGTTTGGTTGAGAATGGCTTTTCGTTAGAAGTTGAGGACGAAGACGGTATCGGTGCTGTGGTTGAAGAGAGGGCGGAATACATACCTGCCGACAATCCTTTGCGAGCTACGGAAAACATTCAGCGTCAGCTCGCCAAGTTGGGCGATACGCCTTTCTGTGCCCTCGAAGTAAGTGACGATACCGAAGGGTGCTACTTCCTCCCTGCATCGATTCTCAATGGGATGCGCCGTGAGGCGGTGGAAGAGTTGAAAGTGAAGCGCATAGCACACTTCCGTCCTGCCGACTGCCGCCGTAGTGACGAGGGTGTGTCCTGCCTGGCCGACACGCTTGACTACCGCGCCAATGTGGTCAACAGCAAATCGGAAGAGTTCTATAAACGTCATGGAATAAAGAATATAGAGCGTGGGTTGGAGGAGACTTGCGACTATGATGGCAAAGCCCTCATGACCACCAAATACTGTCTGCGCTATGAGCTTGGGTGCTGCCTGCAGAACAAGAAGGGGCAGCCGGCGGCAAAGGTAGACATCAGTCCTCGCGACAACCTCGTGCTGCACAACAACGGGAGGCTGTTCCGGCTGGAGTTCGACTGCCGCGAATGTGTGATGCGAATCTATAAAAGTGAAAAATAATTTGTGGCATTGAAAAAAAGTGTGTATCTTTGCACTCAAATTACAAATGCTATGAATCTTGCAATTGACATCAAAAAAGGCATAGGCGACCTGCGTTTCAGGATGCCTGTGGAAGAGGTGTCGGCCCTGCTGGGCAAAGCCGACGAGGTGGAAAACATCGACAATGCCGCCGATGAACCCACCACAGTATTGCGCTACAACGAACTGGGCCTCACTCTGTTCTTCGAAGGCGAGAATCCAGAGTTGGCTTGCATTGATGTGGCCAACGAGGAGTGCACGCTGTTTGGCGCCGAAGTGTTCGATATGGAAGAACGCCAGATAGTGGAACTGATGGTGAAGAACGGCTACGCCGAGCAGGATGTGGACGAAGAGGACTGGGGTGAGCGCCGCGTGAGTTTCCCCGAGGGCGACATCGACTTCTTCTTCGACGAAGGCGAGCTGGTGTCAATTGTGATGGGTGCATGACGCCGCTGTTCAGCACAGCCTATTTTCCCCCGATAGCTTATATGGCCGCTCTGGTTCGCTGCACAGATGCTGTCATAGAGGTGATGGAGACTTTTCCCAAGCAGACCTACCGCAACCGTATGGAGATTCTGACCGCCGGAGGTGTGCGGGTGCTTACGGTGCCTGTGTTGCGCTCGAACCACAGTCGCACCGAGGAGGTTGCTATTGACTATAAGGACAGGTGGAATGTGGTACACATGCGCACCTTGACGGCGGCTTATGCGGCATCCCCTTATTTCATGTACTACAAAGATGACATAGAGGACTTGCTGATGCGCCGCTACGAGCGATTGGTGGACATCAACGACGCTGTGTTGAATTGGTTGTTGGCGAAACTAAAGGTGCAATGCCGGATTGCGCACACCGATGACTACCGTCCCGAGGGGAGCAGTGAGGACGACTACCGCAGCCGCTTCACACCCAAGAAGCCGTATCCGACCGAAGACATGAAGCCTTACTATCAGGTGTTTGCCGATAGGATGGAGTTCGTGCCCAACCTCAGCATCATGGACCTCTTGATGAATCTGGGCCCCGAAGCAAAGAACTATCTGGAAACAATAAAGATATGAAACGCAAAATAACGATTGCCTTTGAGGAATTCGACTCGGTGAAAAAGCTGAGTGAAAGCGACGCTTGGTTGATGGAGTGTGCAATGGATGCCACCGACGGAGCCTATGCGCCCTACTCGCACTTCCGCGTGGGTGCTGCCTTGCTGCTTGCCGACGGCAC
>JBGUZF010000074.1:0-19742 GCA_045222795.1 Bacteroidales bacterium | reverse complement strand
TAAGTGGCTGCCGCACCACTTAAAACTTAACTCTTAATTCTTAACTCTTAACGGAAAGACCTAGTTCTTTGCCGAGGCGGAGCATCATCTGCCATGCGGCGTCGCGCTCGTTGGGTATCTGTCCGTCGAGGATGGCATCCTTGATGGCGTCCTTGATGGTGCCAATCTCGCGGCAGGGGCCTATGCCGAAGGTGGTCATGATGTCCTCGCCCGAGACGGGAGGCTGGAAGTTGCGTATGCGGTCGCGCTCCTCGAGTTCGACGAGCTTGCGCTTGACAAGTTCGAAGTTGGCACGGTGTCGGCGTTGCTTCTCCTCGTTGCGCGTGGTGATGTCGGCGTTGCAGAGCAGCATCAGATCGTCGATGTCGTCGCCGGCCTCGAAGAGCAGGCGGCGCACCGCGCTGTCGGTAACCACATACTCGGCCAGTATGATGGGCCGCATGTGCAGCATCACCATCTTCTCCACATAGCGCATCTCTTCGCCCAGCGGCAGGCGCAGCCGCTTGAAGATACGCTTCACCATGTGGCTACCCTTGGCCTCGTGTCCATGGAAGGTCCATCCTTGCTTCGCATCGTATTTCTTCACCCCCGGCTTGCCCACGTCGTGCAGCAACGCCGCCCAACGGAGCCACAGCTTTCTGTTAATCTCCCGCTTCGCGAGATCTTGGGAATCTTTTAAATCATTTGGATTTTCTGTTGATTTCCATGATTTGTCGGGCTCATTATAATCTTGTGAAATCTGTTCAAATCCATTTCCAAGATTTCCAGGATTTCCGCCGGAGGCGGGGAGGCATACGTTGTCGAGCACCTGCATGGTGTGGAAGAAGATGTCCTTGTGGCCGCGACCTTCTACTGTTTCAACTCCGCGCAGGGCGGCGATTTCGGGCAGTATGAGTTCCATGAGGCCGCATTTGAGCATCAGTTTGAGGCCCACGGATGGAGTGGGGGAGAGCATAATCTTGTTGAGCTCCACAGTCACGCGCTCGGCAGAGACTATCTCTATGCGTTTGGCGTTGCGCGAGATGGCCTCGAAGGTGTCGTCTGCTATGCGGAAGCCCAGCTGTGAGGCAAAGCGTACGGCGCGCATCATGCGCAGAGGGTCGTCGCTGAAGGTAATGTCGGGGTCGAGGGGCGTGCGGAGGATACCCTCGTTGAGGTCGCGTATGCCGCCGAAGGGGTCTACGAGTTCGCCATATCGGTCGGCATTGAGGCAGATGGCGAGTGCGTTGACGGTGAAGTCGCGCCGCCGCTGGTCGTCCTCCAAGGTGCCGTTCTCCACTACAGGCTTGCGGCTGTCGTGACTGTAGCTCTCGCGGCGTGCGCCCACGAACTCCAGTTCGTATTCGCGTCCCTCTGTGGTGTAGCGGAACGAGGCGGTGCCGAAGTTCTTGAACACCGAGACCTTGCTGCCTCCGACGGCGTCGGCCACAGTCTTCGCCAGCTCTATTCCTATATGCACCTCGCCGCCTTCACTGCGACCCACGCAGACGATGTCGATATCGGTGCAGGGGCGTTGCAGGAAATGGTCGCGCACCACGCCTCCAACGGCGTAGGCGTCGAGTCCAAGGCGGTCGGCTTCAAGACCGACGGTGCGGTATATGTCGAGACCGAGGTCTATCATTTGTTCAGTTAGGAGTTATTAGTTAGGAGTTAGGGGTTCCGTAGTCTTGGGTGGTCACGAGGTTGCCGTCTTGGTCGTAGACCTCCCAGAGGCCGGTGCGTACGCCCATGGTGTACTGTCCAATGTAGTAGGGGGCGCCGTTCTCGCGGTAGACGCGGTAGGGACCGTTCTCTCTACCGCCGACAAAGGTGGCTTCAGCCTGTATGTTGCCACCGGGAAAGTAGAAGACCCAGTGCCCTTCGCGGAGGCTGTCGATGACGGTGCCTTCGCAGCGCAGGCTGTGGTCGCTGTAGTATTGGCGAACAATCTTGCTTTTGCCACTGTGGTAGACGACAGTTGCGGGCCCACCGGCATCGTTGGTGTCAATTATGGTGAGCGAGTCGTATTCGCCCACTGTGGGGTCGGTGAAGCCTAGTTTCGGTTGGCCGTTGTTGCCGCACGATACAGCCAGCAGGGCTATTGCAGCGATTGGTATCAGAGTATGTTTCATTGCTTGAATGCTTGATTGTTTGAGTTGTAATGTTATTCAAATTCATATCTTATTCCCACGCAGAGCATGCGCAGCGGGTCGGCGACCTGCAGCTCGTGGAAGTATTTGAGGTAGAGTGTGAGGTTTTGGCGGCGGTCGAGGATGCGGGTGGTCTCAAGAGTGTAGCGCATCTCGTCGACGAAGTCTCCACGAGGGTCGTTGAGGCGATAGAAGTATTCGACATTTGCGCCGAACCTCCATGGCTTGTCTGGCATGGCGTAGGCTGCCGAGAGGCGGCCGCGGAGCATGAGCTTGGGGTTGTAGCGGTAGTCGCCGCGACTCTCGTCGCGGAAGGTGCTCTGCAGGCGCACTCTGCCGCCGAAGCGCCAGAAGCCGTAGTCTTTGGTCAGCGTGCTCTGCATCATCAGGCGGTGCTGGTTCTCATAGTATGGGTTGCCATAGGGGTCGCTGAGGCGGTTGATGAAGGTGTAGCCTCCGCCGATGCGCAGTCGCAGGTTGTGGAGGTCGAGCTGCCGTTTCAACAGCGTCTGCTGCACCACGACGGCCGTCTTGCTCTGGCTGTAGCGTGTGCTGCCGTCGGAGAAGCGCACCTTCTCGGTGAGCGACACACTGCCGCCACGCCAAGGTTTCAGTCCGTAGCCGGCCTGCAACTCCGTGGCGAAGTCGCGCTGCTGGGCGCTTGCTGAATTGAAAATTGAAAATTGAAAATTGAAAATTTGGCTGACGCAAAACAACGCCAGTGTAATAAGTATTTTTATGTGCCTCGATAATTTCAACTTTCAACTTTCAATTTTCACTTTCTCCTGAACTTGGTAATCATGTCGATGTCGTTCGGCTCGGTGTCGTCGGGGATGTAGGTGACTTTGAGGAAGGCGGTGTCCTTTAGGAAGTTGATGCTGCCCACCTGCACCTTGACGATGTCGAGGCCCGTGCGCTCACGGAGGTCGGCCAGCAACTCCTCGCGACGGTCGGGTCGTATGAGTTCTATCTTCTCGTAGGTGATAATCTTCTGTGCCTTGCGGTCGAACATGCCCACGGCTTCGAGCACCCAGATGATGGCGATGAACAGCACATTGACGGCGATGAACGAAGCATAGCTGGTGGCCATGCCTGCGCCGTTGATGATGCTGATGGCGATGAGCACGAAGAGGTATGTCATCTCGCGTATGGGCAACTGCTCGGTGCGGTAGCGTATCATGCTGAAGATACCGAAGAGGCCGAGGGCTATGCCCACCTCTACCTTCATGTTCTGCAGGTTGTAGAGGATGAAGAAGATGGCCGTGCTGAAAAGCATGTAGGTGAAATAGTAGTCGCGCCGGCGGCTCTTGCGGTAGTAGAAGAAGTGGGTGATTATCCAGCATACCAGCAGGTTGATGCCGAATAGGATGAGCAGTTTCCACAGTCCTGGGCCGTCGAACAGCGGCAACCCGAGGAAGTCGATGGTCTGTTCTTCGGCGTCGCCGAAACGGGCGGCGATACTCTCGTTGAATTCAGGTTCCATATTGAATTATTGTTTGATTGCTTGATTGTGTTAGTGTGTAAGTTTGTCAATATACAGCAGTTTGGGCTTAAAGCGGTTGTGCTTCACCGAAGGGTCGGTCAGTGCGGTGCCTATGCAGTATTTGCTCATGCGTCGCGGCAGTATGTGCATCTCATGGAGGGCCCGCTCGATGGCCGACATGGGGGCGCCCACCTCGTGTTTCACCTCGATGACCAGCAGGCGGCTGATGTCGGCATCAATACCAGTGGCGCGGTTGTGGAAGTGTATACCGCTGTCGATGGTCACACGCTCGCACATACCTTTGTCCACAAGGGTTATGCGGTTGAAAGAGTTCTCCAAGCACTCATGCAGAGAGTTGAAAGTTGAAAGTTGAAAGTTGAAATTATATGGAGTGTTCTTTTCTACAAAGTCGCGGACTTCGGGCACTTCGTCTACGTGGTCGAACTGTGCCACGTCGATGGGGATGCGCACCTTGCGGGTCTTTTTCTTGTTGTCTTTGTTTTTTATCTCAAAATATGTGGTGTCTGTCGAGCGGTAGGTGCGAACGCGCAGCTTCTGGCGGTTGAGTTTGCCGTCGTGGTGCATTGTGTACATCGCAAGCCCTTCGGTATCGAAATATAAAGTCCTGTAAGGTGCCAGTGCCTCGCCGTCGATTTGTTGCACATAGTAGCTGTCGGCTATGCGGTCCAGAAGCGCCTCCAGTTGGTCGGCGGAGGCCATATACTTCTGGTCCACACGGTTCATCAGTCGGACGGCTTTCATGTCGTCCAATCCGATAGCCTGCATCGTTTTTAGCTGTGAGTGTTGTTGCGACAGCATACTTAAAACTTAATACTTAAAGCTTAAAACTTGCTACTTGTAGCTGTATTCGAAGGTCTTGGTGCTCTCCAGCTTGCCGTTGGGCTTGTAGTTCTTCTGCAGCTTGCGGGTGCCGTCGTCGTTGTATTCGAATTGCTTGATGCGCACGGGGTGGTTCTTGTCGTCGTATTCCACTTGCTCCTTGCACTTGTTGCTGGTGCCCTCGTAGCTGTAGGTGGTGCGCTTCTTCTGGCCGTAGGAGGCGTATTCTATCTCTTCAACCTTGCGGCCCAGTTCGTCGTAGGTCACCATATTGTCGAGGTAGGGTCTCGTCGAGCCCACTTTGGTGTTGTATTCCTTCACCACGAGGTTCTTCTTGCGCTCGCGCTTGCCCTGTTTCTCTTGGGCGAAGACGGTGCCTCCGACAAGGCAGAGCGCCATCAGTATCAGAATGCCTTTCTTCATCATGCTTTGAGGTATATGTTCATTATGCCGACGGAATAGACGGTGTCGGTCTTCTCGACCACTATGGTGTCGCACACCGGCACAGGTGTTTCCATGTTGTCGTTGTTCGAACGGTCGTCGCCGAAGGTGAAGACGACGTAGGTGTCGGGTTGCAGCTTCTGGAAGTAGAACACTCCGCCGAGGCCCACGCGGGTGTCGTCGCAGTAGTAGGGCTCACCCAGTCGCTGTATGTACACACGCTGGTCGTAGGCCCAGTCGGTGTTGAGCAGGTTGCCGTTCTTGTCGAACCATGTGGCGCGCACCCATCCTTTCACCATTGCGGTGCCGTAGGCCTTGCCGCTGTGGACGTAGATGGTGGGCAGCGTGACGGTCTCGCCGCGCTTTACTTCCACTGTCTGCTTCACGGCAACACGCTCGCCCGTGGCCAGCTCGCTGTAGGCGTAGACGGTGTAGGTGC
This sequence comes from Bacteroidales bacterium, assembly GCA_045222795.1. GTDB lineage: Bacteria > Bacteroidota > Bacteroidia > Bacteroidales > P3 > Colimorpha. Next base: position 14,410 of record JBGUZF010000074.1, on the reverse strand, counting down.
CTGCCTTTAGGTAGCGGAAGCGGTAGCTGCCGTCGTCGCCGGTCTCCACGTCGTCGCCCACGAAGCCCTCGTCGCCGTAGACGATGAAGACATCCTGCTTGGCAGCGACGATGGTGTCGGCCGTGAGGTCGTAGTCGTCGTCGGGGTGCAGCACCTTCATCACCGTGCCCTCTATCGTCGCCGTGCCGCCGACGCCCTCGTCCTTGTTGCAGGCCGCCATAAACAATGCCAGCGCTGCCAGTACAAATATTATCCTTTTCATAATTTCAACTTTATTGTAACGTCAAATTGTTCCCGTTGCCGCTAACGGTCACCGTTGCGCCATCGTATAGTCCGTGCCAGTGGCTGCCGCCGCTGATGGTTGGCGCGGAGTAGTACTTGTAGGTGTTGCCTGTCTGCAGGGCGGGCGACGAGATGTAGATTGCGTTGCCGCTTCCCGGTGGCTTGGGGCCGTTGTTGTCGGAGCCGACGGTAGTGTCGTTCTGCGGTGAGGCGAGGTAGCTCATGAATCCGTTGCCGCTCACCGAGGGCCATTTGAAGGTCAGCACCACCGAGTCGGCGGTCTGGTTCTTGATTGCGACGCCGTTGTTGAGCAGGGTGGAGGTGTTGCTGGTTATCTTCACGGCCTTCTGGTTCGTCACCTGCGGCGTGGCTTCAGTGGTGCCCATGTTGCCGCCCACGAGGACGACGGTGCCGCCGCTGATGTAGAGCTTGCCGCCACGGTCGCCATTGTCGTCGATGGCCACCTCGGTGCCGCGGCATATAAGGGTGCCACCGCTAACGTCTATGCGGTTGCCGTTGCAATCCATGCCGTCGTTGCCGCGGGCGTAGGCCCACACCTTGCCGCCGGTAATCTGTATGTAGGAGGCTGCGTTGATGGCGTCGTCGTAGGCGTTGGCCTCCACGGTGCCGCCGTGTATGAAGAGGGTGTCCTTGCTCTCGACGGCTTCGCCGGTGGTGCTGCCCGAGGTCTGCGAGCAGTAGCTCTGCAGGTGGCCGCTGTTGATGGTTATGTTGCCCTCTATCTTCACGCCTTTGGGCAGGCCCTTCCAGTTGTCGGTCTCGCCGCCGCCTCCCGGAGGCCATCCGCCTCCACCGCTGGTGGCGTTCACGGCAGCACCGCTGGTGGTGACGTAGATGTTCAGCAGGCTGTCGGCGGCTCCGAGGGTGCCCACGGTGAGGGTGCCGCCGGCCACTATGCCGCGGCCGCCCTTGCCGGTACTGCTGCCGTTGAAGGTCCCGGCAACGAACACAATGTTGCTGTCGGCCTTGAGGCATGCCGAGGCGAAGCCGTCGGTGCAGCTGGTGCCGCTGCCCGTGACGGTGAAGCCCACGCCGTTGGTCGAGGTGGTCACCGTGCCGCCCGTCTGCGTGTAGTTGCGGTCGGTCGTTATGGCGCGTCCGCCAGCGTTGGCGCTGACGGTGCCGCCGCTGATGCTTATGTTGCCGTTGGCCTTGAGGCAGGCCGACGCATAGCTGTCGTAGGTGGTGGCCGAGGTGCTGTACTTGGCACAGGTTCCCAGTGCCGTGAGGTTCATGGTGCCGCCGCTGATGATGATGTCGCCGTCGGCGCTCACGGCCTTGCCGCCGGCGTTGGTGCTGGCGCAGGTGGCCGTCACCGTGCCGCTGATCATGTGCAGGGTGCCGCCGACCTTGATGGCCGTGCAGTAGCTCGGGTCGTAGTTGGTGATCACTATGGTGCCGTTGGCGTTCACGGTGGTCTCGCCGCCGAGGAACTTCATGTCGCCACCGCATTTAAGGCCTTTGCTCTGGTCGGCGGTGACGGTGATGTTCACCGTGCCGCCGTAGATCTCCACAACACCTTGGTCGCCGTCGATGCCGTCGCCGTTGGGGTTGGTCACGTTCACCGTGCCGCCGTACATCAGGAAGTCGTCGACGTTCATGCCGTCTTTCGCGGCGGTGAGCACGTTGACGGTGCCGCCGTTCATGGTGCAGCGGCCGCTGCTCTGTATGGCGTGCTTGGTGAAGCCGCTGACGCTGACGGAGCCTGTGCCTTGGAAGGACAGCTTGCCGGCAGCCTGCAGGGCTCCTTTGTGGGTGCCGCTGTCGGCGTCGGTGAGGGAGCTCTCGCCCACGAGGTCGAGCAGCATCTTGCGGTCGCTGGCCATATTGATGGCAGGGCCCGAGGAGGAGGTGAGGCTCAGGTTGTCAAGTCGCATCAGCACCTTCTCCACCGACGTGATTGTCAGCGAGCCGTCGCTGCTGCTGCCACTCAGCAGGTAGGGGAGGTAGGCGCTGTCGAGGGTCGAGTTCACCGTCACGTGGCCGCTGTCGGCGGTGATGCTCACGCCTTGGTCGGCGTAGGGGTTCACGATGTCCACCGATGTGCCGTTCCACGTGATGCTTATGGCCGATGCGGTGTCGACCGCCACGGTGTCGTCGCCGCCGGTGGTGTCGGTCACCATGACGAACACCATGCTGTCTATCGCCGTCAGGGCGATGGTGGTTGTCTCGCCGTTGTGGCTGAACGAGGCGTAGCCGTCGACGCAGCGCAGGTTGTTGCTGCCCGTGGTGGGCACGCAGTAGACGGTCTCGCCGCCGGAGTAGACCTTGATATATCGCTGCTGGGCTTGCGCCGAATTGAAAAGTGAAAAATGAAAAGTGAAAAATAAGCCGACAAAAACTATGGTCAACAGTTTATAATCCACGATAAATCTCCTCATGACCATAACCTTATCGTTTAATCAGTTTCACAATGCTCATGCCTGCGCGCACCATATAGATGCCTTTCGCCAGTGCCGAAATATCTATCTGCTCGCCGTCTGAGTGGCGCCCTTGCATTACTTTTGCGCCGCTAATGCTGTAGACGGCCACCGTTTGGGGTTCGCTGCCCATGCCGTGCAGCGTGAAGCTCCCGGTGGCCGGGTTGGGCGTGAGGGTCAGCGTTGTTTCGCTAACGTCCACGATGTTCACCTGCCCGTCGAAGAGCACCTTGCGTACATCGTCCATCTGTATGACCGTCAGCTCGCTGCTGTTTGCCGTGGGCATCACAGCCATATAGTCGGTGCCGAAATAAATCTCGCCCGTGGCGTCAACGGCGAACTGTCGGTTATTGCCGTCGTTGCCGACCACCGTCACCGTCGCCTGTCCCGCCGCGCACAATGCTCCAATTAGCATAAGTGCCAATAATAGAGTGCGTTTCATTGCGTGATGTGTATATATATAAATATGCAAATATACGAAAAAAACAAAATACGGAAATATTTTATAGGTGTTCATCTACTCATTACCTACACACCAACACCTCATCATCGTCACCGGAGGGTGAAGTGGGGGTGAGGTTGGGGTGAAGCGGATGTGAAGTGGATGTGAAGTGGGTGGGGTTTAAAGGTTGAGTTTCAAGGGTTTAGAAATGTTAAAATCGTATAAGTGACTGTAAACGTGTCGGGTATGTGGGACGTGAGATGTGAGATGTGAGATGTGAGACGTGTGAGGTCGGAAGTGAGTCGGAAGTGAGCCGTAAGAGATGGGGTGAATAATCAGCACAAGGAAAAAGTTTTTATTGCATACAATAATTCATGTAAAACGGTGTTATTATAGATTGAAAATTGAAAAAGAAACAAATAAATAAAAAGGATAGACAATGAAAAAGATTTTCGCTCTCGCCGCTGCAGTTCTTATGTTTGGCGGCATTGCCATCGCCCAGAATTCGTTCAAGGGCATCGTGAAATACAAGGTTGAATCCACCGGTCAGGTGGCTATGACCATCCCCGAGGAGGCCGCCACCGCCGAGATCAAGGTCTCGGGCAACGATATGTTCACCAAGAGCGCCATCTTCGCCGGCGGCATGACCGAGTGCGTCCTCGTGCAGAACCTCACCATGACCCGCTGCGACAACTACAGCCAGCTGCTCGGCTACCTCCGCGGCCAGGGCTCGGAGTTCACCTATCAGGGCGATGGCAAGCTGTTGCTGAAGAATGAGTTCAAGGCCAGCGACTTCGACAGCGTCGATATCGTCGACACCGAGGCCGGCCACTACTATTTCGAGTATGTCAACGAGACCAAGCAGATCGCCGGCGTCACCGCCAAGAAGATGATCCGCCACCAGTACGACGACGAGGGTGTCGACCATCCCCGCGAGATGTGGTACAGCGACGAGATTGGTCCCAAGATCAACGTCCTCTTCGGCGGTATCAAGGGCATGCCCCTGCAGTGCACCGTCGATGCCGGCGAGGGTAAGGCTATCACCTACACCGCCACCGAGGTGGTCAAGGGTAAGGTGAAAGAGGCCGACTTCCTGCTGCCCGACGGCTACGAGGTGCTCAGCGAGGAGGAACTCGAGACCCTCGGCAACGAACTCCAGGAAGAGATTGAACTCCTGCAGGCTGAGTAATTTTACGGTTTACAGTTTACGGTTTACATTTTCCAGTGGCTGCAAGTAAGAAGAAGTCCAAGTCGAAAAAGAGCAAAGGTGCCTCCAAGCGGGGTGCCTTTGCTGAGTTTCTGAAGAGCAAGCGATTCGCCCATATCCGCGGTGCCGTCTATGTCCTCTTCGCCGCGTTCCTCGCCATCGCCCTCACGGGCTACTATGTCACCGACGCCCGCGGCGGATGGACGGGCTCCCTCGGCAACGGGTTGGCCGAGTTCTTCGCCACCAACCTCTTCGGCATCGGCAGCTTGGGCTTCGTGCTGCTGTTCTTCGTCTACGGCCTCCGTCTGTGGAACGTCGTGGTGCTCCCCTGGTGGAAGACCTTCGGAAGCACGCTGTTCTGGATGCTGTGGATATCACTCTTCCTCGGATATATCGGCGGCGCATGGGTCAAGAGCGCCGGCTTCGAGATATACGCCGGCATAGGCCTCGCCCTCGCCGAGCCGCTCCACGCGTTGCTCAGCTGGTGGACGCTGGTGATCCTCGTCTTCCTAGCCGTGCTCTTCCTCGTGCTCGTGCACAAGATGCAGCTGCCCGACGTCAAGCTCCCCAAGGTCGACCTCAAGCAGGTGGCCAAAGAGGTGGGCAGGGAGATTGAGGAAGTGGCGACGGAGAAAGAGGAGGTAGTGCAGGGAGTGCCTGTAGTGCAGGAAGTGCAAGAAGAGAATGCCGCTGACGACGAGGGCGCCGACTTCGACGCTGCCGCGATGGAACTCTTCCACCGTCCCGCCAACCTCGACGATGAACCCGAACCAGAGCCAACAACGGAACCCATAACGCTGAACCCTGAAGAGGAGCCCGCCTTCAGCATCGACGACGAGTTTGCCCGCATCAACGAGAAGGCGCAGGGTAAGAGCTCCAGCGACGAGGTGAGCTTCACCATCGAGGAGACCTCCGACACTATTGTGGCCGACAGCCCCGACGAGGAGCAACCTGCCGACGAGGAACCCGAGAGCATCGACGACCTCGACGAAGACGACTACCGCCGCCACTACGGCCTCGACGAGCCCTACGACCCGCACCTCGACCTCTCCGACTACGAGATGCCCGACACCACCCTGCTCGAAGACTGGGAAGTGTCGAACACCCGCGTCACCAAGGAAGAACTGATAGCCAACAAGGACCGCATCGTGCAGACCTTGAAGGACTACGGCATCGAGATTACCGAAATCACCGCCACCCCGGGCCCCACGGTGACCCTCTACAAGATCAAGCCCGCCCCGGGCGTGCGCATCAGCAAAATCAAGAACCTCGAGGACGATATCGCCCTCTCACTCGCCGCCCTCGGCATCCGCATCATCGCCCCCATCCCGGGCGAGAGCAACGTCGGCATCGAGGTGCCCAACGCCAAGCCGCAGATTGTGGCCATGAAGACCATGCTCGAGAGCGAAGCGTTCCTCAAGGCCAAGGAGAAGATGGAGCTGCCGATAGCTTTCGGCAAGACCATCTCCAACGAGTGCTTCGTCACCGACCTCGCCAAGATGCCCCACCTGCTGATGGCTGGCGCCACAGGTACCGGTAAGTCGGTAGGCCTCAACGCCGTCCTCGCCTCGCTGCTCTACACCAAGCACCCCTCCGAGCTCAAGCTCGTGCTCGTCGACCCAAAGAAGGTCGAGTTCAGCCTCTATTCGGCCCTCGAGCACCACTACCTGGCCAAGATGCCCGACGAGGACGAGGCCGTCATCACCGACGTCAAGAAGGTGGTGCGCACCCTCAACTCGCTCTGCATAGAGATGGACTCGCGCTACGACCTCCTCAAGGCCGCCAAGGTGCGCAAGATCACCGAATACAACGAGAAGTTCTGCTCGCGCCGCCTCAACCCCGAGCACGGCCACCGCTACCTGCCCTATATCGTCGTCATCATCGACGAGTTCGGCGACCTCATCATGACCGCCGGCAAGGAAGTGGAGCTCCCCATAGCGCGCCTCGCCCAGCTGGCACGCGCCGTGGGCATCCACCTCATAATCGCCACCCAGCGTCCCACGACGAATATCATCACCGGCACCATCAAGGCCAACTTCCCCGCACGTGTCGCCTTCCGCGTCACCTCGGGCATCGACTCCAAGACCATCCTCGACACCGGTGGCGCCCAGCAGCTCATCGGTCGCGGCGACATGCTCATTTCCCTCGCCGGCAAGGATATGATACGCCTCCAGTGCGCCCTTATCGACACTCCCGAGATCGACAAGCTCGTCCGCTATATCGGCGACCAGCGCGGCTACCCCGACGGCTTCGAACTGCCCGAATACCTCGACGAGAACGAGGAACCCAACAAGGAGTTCGACGCCAAGCACAAGGACGAGTTCTTCAACGACGCCGCGCGTCTGGTGGTCAACTCGCAGTTCGGCTCCACGTCGCTCCTCCAGCGCAAGCTGCAGCTCGGCTACAACCGCGCCGGCCGCATCATCGACCAGCTCGAGGCCGCCGGCATCGTGGGCCCCAGCAACGGCAGCAAGCCGCGCGACGTCCTCATCCACGACCTCGAATCACTCGAAGATTTACTCAGAACATTATAAGAGTTGAAAAGTTTAAGAGTTGAAAAGTTTAAGAGTTATGAAACATAAATTCAACATTCAACATTCATCATTCATCATTGCCGCCATTGCGGTGCTCGCCCTCGCGATGGTTGCCTGCAACAAGCAGCAGACCTGCCGCTGCACCGTCCTCGGCACACAGAACGTGCGCGTCATCAAGATAAACAAAGGCGAGTGCGAACAGCTCAAGACCTACACCTACCACAATGTGATGGACTCCATCAAGGTCGACTCCCTGCTCTGCACCGGCTACGAGTTCCGCATCGACTCCATTTTCGAGTAGTTGAAGAGTCAAAGAGTTGAAAAGTCTAAGAGTCTAAGAGTTGAAAAGTTTAAGAGTTTAAGTGTTATGAAACATAAATTCCTCATTCCTCATTCCTCATTCCTCATTGTTGCAGTTGCCGTCGCAGCCCTGCTGCTGCCTGCCTGCACCCGCGAGCACCAGTGCCGCTGCAGTCACAGCGAAGACGGCGGACACATGATGTTCTTCACCGTCGACCGCTCGCTCAAGTGCGAAGACATCACCGAGATGTCCATCGAGCGTCATATCATCGACAGCACCACCGGTACCCCGACCCTCGAGCGCATCGAGGTGCACCAACTCTCCTGCCACGAATATGCCGAAGAGTAACCCCCCGCGTTGGGTCGCCGTCACGCTGCGCGTGATCGTGGGCGCCGTCTTCGTCGTCTCCGCCGTCGCCAAGCTGGTGGCCATCGACCCCTTTGTACTCTATGTCTTCTCCTACGGCTTCTTCCCCTTCGCCGTAGTCGACGTCCTCGTGCGTCTCTGCATAGCCGCCGAGCTCATCCTCGGCATCTTCATCATCCTCGGATGGTACCGCCGTCTCGTGAAGCTCCTCACGCTCCTCATGCTCGTCTTCTTCTCCCTCTTCCTCTGCTACGCCGCGTTGAAGGGTAGGATGGAGTCGTGCCAGTGCTTCGGACAGCTCGTCGACTTCGACCCCATCCAGTCGCTCCTCAAGAACGGTGTGCTCATCCTCCTCGTCCTCGTCGCCTACTATCTCGCCGGACAGGAGCCCCCCGCACGTCGCAAAAAGCTCCGCTTCGGCCTCTCGGCGGGTATCGTCGCCGCCCTCACCGTTGCCGTCTTCGCCATCTCGCTGCCCGACAGCTGGCTCTTTGGTGAGAGCCACAACAGCTACCATCAGCAGACCCTCGCCGAAAGCATAGCCCCCGGCGGCATCCTCGGCGAGCAGCACCTCGACGAAGGGCACCAGCTCGTGGCTTTCGTCACCCCCGGCTGCGAGTTCTGCAAGATGGCCCGCCAGAAGATAGGCACCATCGCCGAACGGCACGACCTCGACACCACGCATATCCACTTCATCGAGCCCTCCGACTTGGGCGACAGCATCTTCCTGCGCCTCACTTACGGCCAGCGCCCCCTCGTCCTCCTGCTCGACGACGGCGAGGTGACAGCCACCTACCATTCGCGCAACATCTCCGAGCGCCAAATCGCCGATTTCCTGCAATAGAGCCCTAATTAACGGCCTGTGTTGAAAACTTTCTTCCCACATTATGGGAAAAAGGTGTACTTTTGTACTTTAAAATTGATGTTTGTATCGATAGTAACGTAATTGTTATCAATATATTAATAATATCATTTAAAACAAACACAAATTTATGAGCGGCTTTTTCGGCGTGGTAAGCACGCAACCGTGTATTTCAGATCTGTTCTACGGAACCGATTATCATTCGCATCTGGGCACCAAACGTGCCGGCATGGCTACCTTCGACGGAGCTCAGGCACACCAGAACATCCACAACATCCAGAACTCGCATTTCCGCCCCAAGTTCTCGAAGGACCTCCCCGAGATGAAGGGCAACGTGGGTATCGGCGTCATCAGCGACACCGAGGCGCAACCCGTGATGGTCAACTCCCACCTCGGACGCTTCGCCATCGCCACCGTGAGCAAGATCAACAACATCGACGCTCTCGAGAAAGACTGCCTCGAGAAGCACCAGCAGTTCACCGACCTCTCCATCGGTCGCACCAACCCCACCGAGCTCGTGGCGCTGCTCATCTCGCAGGGCAAGGACTTCGTCGACGGCATCGAGAACGTCTACCGTAGCGTCAAAGGCAGCTGCACGATGATTATCCTCACCCCCGACGGCATCATCGCCGCCCGCGACCGCTACGGCCGCACGCCCATCGTCATCGGCCGCCGCGGCGACGACTACGCCGTTGCCAGCGAGAGCCACTCCTACGTCAACCTCGGCTACGAGACCTGCCGCTTCGTAGGTCCCGGCGAGATAGTGAAGATCACCACCGACGGCGGCATCAAGGTGCTGCGCGCCGCCGAGGACAAGCTGCAGATATGCTCCTTCCTCTGGATCTACTACGGCTACCCCTGCACCGAATACGAAGGCGTCAACGCCGAAGAGGTGCGCTACAACCTCGGCCGCCTCATGGGCGAACGCGACGACATCACGCCCGACTTCGTGAGCCCCATCCCCGACTCGGGCATCGGTATGGCCCTCGGATACAGCAACGGCCGCAAGATACCCTACAAGCGCGGCTTGCTCAAATACACCCCCACCTGGAGCCGCTCCTTCATGCCCGTCAGCCAGGCCGACCGCTTCCTCGTGGCCAAGATGAAGCTCATCCCCAGCCGCGCCATGCTCGAAGGCAAAGAGGTGGTCTTCTGCGACGACTCCATCGTCCGCGGCACCCAGCTGCGCGACAACGTCAAGATGCTCTACGACTACGGCGCCAAGCGCGTCCACGTACGTATCAGCTGCCCGCCGCTGGTGCACGGATGCACCTTCCTCAACTTCAGCGAGAGCAAGACCGACCGCGAGCTCATCACGCGCCGCGTCATCGAGGAACTCGAAGGCAAGCCCGCCGTCGAGCTCGAGGCCGCCAAGCTCAGCGCCTACCACGACCACCGCACCCCCGAGTACGCCAAGATGGTCGAGGTCATCCGCCAGCATGTCGGCGTCGACACCCTCAAGTTCAACACCATCGACGACGTCTGCGAAGCCATCGGCCTCCCCAAGGAGCGCATCTGCACCCACTGCTTCGACGCCTCCTCCTACGGCGACTGAGGAAGGTCAAAGGTGAAAGGTGAGAGGTGAGAGGTGAAACAAAATAATATGACAATGAACAAGAGACACAATATAATCAAGGTGATGATGGTGACGGTGATGTTTCTCACCTTTCACCTTTCACCTCTCACCTTGATGGCCCAGCGCCCCAAGACGCCCACCGTCCTCAGCGTGGCCGACATACTGCCCAACTACGGTCTCGACACCGCGTGGGTCAACGACACCGCCGGCGCTATGGCCTACCTCGCCCAGCAACCCGAGGACTATGTGGCGCTCACCAACCTCTGTGTCTCTATCCGCACCAAAGCCCAGAAGGTCATCTCCTCCATCGAGAACGACTACACCTTCCGCGACAGCACCATCTGGATCGACTCCAACACCGTCCTCGGCGACTACCCCATCTATGAGTACCGCCTGCGGCGTCTGGCCGACCTCATGGGCCGCATGAGCATCCGCTATTCGCGTCTCGAGCAGCAGCGCATCGAGGCCGAGAAGGAAGCCGCGCGCCAGCGCGCCATCGACGAAGCCCGCCGCCAGCAGGAGGAACGCAACAAGACGGCCTCCGACCTGCGCAGCAACATCGAGCTGCACCACCGCGCCATCATCACCGCCTGCGACGGCGCCGGCATCACCGACAAGGTCAAGCTCAAAGAGCTCAAGGACCTCTACTACTCCTACCTCATGGTGTACAACAAGTACGACCTCTCCGGCGGCAACGCCACCAACGAGAGCATCGCACGCCTCGACGAGCTCAACGCCTTCCAGAACGACATGCTCGACAATGTCCTCGGCCAGAACTCGCTGCCCTTCCAGATAGAGAACTTCAAGAACATCCTCCGCGTGCGCTGCGAGAAGGAGAACAGCGACGTCTACCGCTCCTACACCAAGGTCTTCAAGAACACCTCCGTGCCTGTCAACTTCGCCGACGTGCGCGAATACGAGGAGTATGTCAACCGCATGCGCACCATCATCAACATCCAGCAGCGCTACATCCAGACCCTCGACCTCCGCGCCACCATCATCTCGGGCAGCGAAGCCATAGCTTCCGTCTACGGCAAGAAATACAAGTCACAGCTCTCCGCCTACCGCGAGGTGCTGCGCACCGTCAACCAGGTGCCGGCCTTCACCACCGACGCCGAGAGCCGCCTCTTCATCGAGAGCCTCGAGGAGTTCATCGCCGCCCAGCAGCTCTATGTCGACTACTACGCGCTCCTCGAGGAGATCAGCGAACGCTCCGACACCCTCACCTCCATTCCCCCGGGAAAGATGTACGACATCGCCTCGGCCTACCGCGAGGTGGAGCCGGGCCTCGTGCCTATGCCGGGCTTCCGCGACCGTGAGGGAGCGGCACTCTATGAGCACCAGCTCGAGCAGGTCCTCGCCGTGCAGGAATGCTACATCCAGGTCATGCGCCGCCGCGCCGTCATCGCACGCAACGACGACACCCTCACCGCCGCACGCCGCGTCGACCGCGTCCTCGCCAACGGCTACCGCCTCCTCCGCAAGCAGACAGACCTCAAGCCCAACTTCTCCTCCGTCGAACGCGGACGCAGCTTCCTCGACATCCTCGACGGATATATCGAGATGCAGGACCTCGCCCTCCAGACACGCGACAAGCTCAGCCGCATCGCCGCCGCCGAGAAGGAGATCACCGGCAAGGAAAACCCCTACCGCAACATAGCCAAAGCCTATCAGCGCGTCGAGAAGGCCTACAAGGGCATCAGCGAGATCACCAACACCGAAGACCTCCGCCGCTACAGCCGCCAGTGCGACTACCTCCTCGGCGTGCAGCAGTCCTTCTCCGCAGCCCTCCACGGCTCCACGGTGATGGAGACCGACAACACCCTGCGCCGCGAGACCGACATCGACAAGATAAAGCTAGTGATTGGAATCAAGTGATGGTTTACGGTTTACTGTTTACCGTTTACCGTTGCGAGATAATAAAAGGGCTGACGTGTGATGCGCCAGCCCTTAACTGTAAACTTTAACCGTTGCGCAAAGCGAGAGCAGAGCAAGTTCGCTTGCTATGCCGAGCCGAAGCAACGTGAATGAGCGAAGCGAATTAACCGTAAACGGTAAACTACTTAGCAGGTATCGCTGCCAGCACGGCCAGGAGGTAGTCGTAGAACTTCTTGGCGCTGGGGATATAGCAGCGCTCGTCGGGGCTGTGGGGGCTCTGCAGCGTCGGGCCGAAGCTTATCATCTCCATGTCGGGATATTTGCCGCCCAGCAGGCCGCACTCCAAGCCGGCGTGGATAGCCATCACGGCGGGCTCCTTCTTGTAGAGCTTCTTGTAGGTCTGCTTCATGGTCTTCAGCAGCTGGCTCTGCATGTTGGGCTTCCAGCCGGGATAGGCGCCGCTGAGCTGGCACTTGCCGCCGGCGAGCTCGGCGAGGCACACCAGGCGCTCGGCGAGGGCTTCCTTGGCGGTGTCCACGCTGCTGCGCAGCAGGGCGTAGACGACGAACTTCTTGGCGGCGGTGGTCTTGGCGATGGCCAGGTTCAGCGAGGTCTCCACGAGGCCTTCCATATCCTTGCTCATGCGTATCACACCGTTGGGGGCCACCATCATCAGGTTGATGATCTTCTGCGTGCCCTCGTTGTCGATAACCGTGGGGTTCATGCGCACCTTCTCGTATTTCATGAAGAAGTCGGGCTCCACGGCGGCGAGTTCTTTCTTCACCCATCCGGCCACCTTGTCGAACTCCTTGAGGATGCAGGCCTCGTGCTCCTTTGGCATGGCCACTACGGCTTCGGCGTCGCGCGGGATGGCGTTGCGCATGTTGCCACCCTCGATGCTGATGAGGCGTATGCCGCATTCAGCCACCCAGCGGAGGTGACGGAACAGCAGCTTGTTGGCGTTGGCGCGGCCGGTGTTGATCTCCATGCCGCTGTGGCCGCCCTTGAGGCCGCCGATGGTCAGCTTGTAGGCCACCATGCCCTTGGGGGCTTTCTCGGTCTTGTAGGGGATCGAGAGGGCGGCGTCGATACCGCCGGCGCAGCCTACGTAGAGCTCGCCCTCGGTCTCCGAGTCGAGGTTGATGAGATATTTGCCTTTCAGCTCGCCCTTCTTCAGGCCGAAGGCGCCGGTCATGCCGGTCTCCTCGTCGGTGGTGATGAGGGCCTCCAGGGGACCGTGCTTCACGGTCTTGCTGGCGAAGACAGCCATGATGGCGGCCACGCCCATGCCGTCGTCGGCACCCAGCGTGGTGTCGCAGGCATACACCCAGTCGCCGACAATCTTAGTCTCGATGGGGTCTTTCTCGAAGTTGTGCTTCTTGCCGGCGCGAGCCTGGGGCACCATGTCCATGTGGGCCTGCAGCACCACGGGAAGCACCTTCTCCATGCCTTTGGTGGCGGGCTTGCTGAGAATCACGTTGCCCACGCCGTCCACGCGGCAGGCTATTTTGTTTTTCTTGGCCCAGTCAACGAGGAAAGCGCGCACTTTCTCCTCATGTTTCGAGGGGCGCGGTTGGCGGGTGAGGGAGTAGAAATTGCTCCACAACTCTTTGGGTTCGAGGTCTTTGATTGTCATAACTGTATGTTTTAATATTGTTATTTTTTCTTCAGAAAGACGAGTGCAAATATACAAAATATTTTTCACCTGACAAAATTTTCTGAGGTAAAGAGGTGAAGAGGTAAAGTGGTGAAGAGGTAAAGAGGTAAAGAGGTGAAGAGTGAAAGTCATGAGTGAGACTTAGGTGAGAGGAATGAGGGGAATTAATGTTGAATGATGAATGATGAATGATGAACGGTTAGGGAAGGTGAGAGGCGAGAAAGGTGAACTCTCAACCGAAACTGAGTGAGAGTTAGGTGAGACCTAGGTGAGACTTAGGTGAAAGGAAGGAGGGGAACTAATGTTGAATGATGAATGATGAACGGTTAGGGGAGGTGAGAGGGAGAACGGTGAAATTAAACGGCGAATTATACGAATTATGCGAATCGCTACGCAGGTCAATTGCAGGCGAATTACTCGAATTGCAGGAAACGGCGAATTACTCGAATTGACTCGAATTGGTGTAGGGATTAGTGGTTTTTAACAGTTATTGGGAATGCCTTAGAGGTGGCGTAGAGGTGCCTTGGAGGTGGCGTACTAATGTTGAATGAGGAATGATGAGTGATGAACGGGGTGAATATACCCTCTTTGGGGTGCCTTTTAGAGGGGAAAATTGATACTTTTTGTCACGATTCCGAGGTTAGGTCTCTTGGGTGCTTGGGTTTTCTGATGTTGTATTTTGTTGGTTGTTCGCTTTTTAGGTGATTGTTGGTTTGCAATTTCTATCAGTCATCAGTCTATCAGTCCTTTTTTTGAGGGGTATCAATCCCCTTATTCTTTATATATATTATTAATTATTAATTAGTTATATAGTATATAAAGGAGTGATGGGTATTCATTTTTTAATTGATAGATTGATGACTG
>JBGUZF010000073.1:0-4395 GCA_045222795.1 Bacteroidales bacterium | reverse complement strand
CCGCTTGCTGACCTGACGGTCGCGGGCATTAATCTGCACAGCCTTTGTCTTGTACTGCTGTTCCAGAATGCCGGTCACATTCACTCCGGGGATTGCCGACAAGCGTATGCATACCCCGTCGTACTCCCATGGCTCGAAACTGAGGGTCACAGGCACAGTGATGGCTACGGTGTTAAAGTAAGAATCCCAGTTGTTGATATCCATTGTTCCGCCGACTTGCACCACATTCGACGTGGTGGCACTCTGGAAGCCCGTGCCGCTGAAGTTTACAAGAGGCGAATCAAAATGGTAGATATTACCATCCATACCGAGGCCGACATACAAGCCAAAATGCTTTTTGTCTATTATCGGTGCGTCGACTGAAAAACCGTAGTTCATGAAGTAGTACGACAGTGATGCGTCGCCGTCCACGCCGCCGAAGCCGCTGAAAGGCTTGCTGCCCCAGTTGTTGAAGCCCCAGAACCAGTTGAGTTCAAAGTCGCGCGACGAGGAATAACTATGCCTGCCCACATGCTCATGGGTGTTTCCTGTGCTATCCTCGGAGGAGAGATTGATATTAAGATAGGCGACATGTCCCAGCACCCTGACCTTTCCATTGTCGTTCGAAATCATTTCGTAAGTTTTGCCCTCAGGGACAGTACCTGGCTTTAGGTCAATACTGGGCAATTCGATATATGAATTGTCTTCGGCGCGGAGAGTGTAGGATGTGAGTTGCACCGGCACATCACCTACAATACGCGATCCGTCCTCGGAATGCAGAATAACATAGCCGGTCCTGATGGTGTCCGTTTCCGACACCTTGATCATTTTCACATTGCCAGCATCTTCAGCGTGGACAGTGAACTGATTGTCGCCGAAATCAAAAGGTCCTATCAGTTCCAACTTTGCAGCATCCTGCACGTTGAAATGGGTTATCGGCGAATCTGCTCCCAAATGCAACACTGCTTTGGTGGCGCCATCCATAGTCATAACCCCTTTCACCACCTTGGCAACAACATCGTTGGAACTCACTTCCAGCTCGTTGCCCTTTTCTCTGTCGAAATAGACTTTCATCGAGACGGCGTCTTCAATCACAACCGTGTGAACATCCTTCATAGGTTGCACCTTGACCTGTGCCGTTACGGCAGTTCCGAATGCAAGCGCCACAAAAAGCGGCAAGAAACTTTTGTTTTTCATAATCATATATATTTTAACGTTAACAATCAATTCATTGCTATTAGGTCGTTCCCTCGTGCCTGGATGCGGCGGCGCACCCACTGTGCCAACTTAGTCTCGGCTGCCCACTCCTTCACATCCTCCGTCCACGAGCGGCGACTGTCATCGTAGGCAATCAAATCGTTGGTATACACCGTGTCGGGTGCCGACTCATAGGCTATCAAGTTGTCGCAGTATATCACCTCGGGAACAACCTCGGGCTCTTCCTGTGCCAACAACTCTATCGGCTCTTCAACCACAGGTGTTTCTTCTTCATCAATCACTTCTGCAACCATCACCTCTTCCTGCGGCAATGCCACTACAGGAAGTGCAACTGGCTTCTCGTTTACTGTTGCTTCCAATTCCTCATCCCTCATTCCACACTCCTCATTACCGCTCTGCACCTGCGCCACTTCTGTTGACAATGGTTTCACCTTCTCCATTTCTGTTATTCCTCCTATTGCAGGCACCATCAATGCAGCCACTACGGCAGCAGCAGCACTCCAGCGCAGGAAAGGTGAAAGGTGAGAGGTAAAAGGTGAAACTTGCAACACAGGAGCAGTGTAAACAATGCTCTCGTCGCGCTGCAGACGCGGGGCCTCGTTGTAAAGAGCCAACTCTTCGGCAGACTCGGGGTGACTCTCGAGCCACTGCTCCACAGCCTTGCACTCGTCGGCCGTCAAGTCACCTTCGGCGTAGCGCAGCAGCCACAGTTCGTAGTTGTTATTATCTATTGTTATCATAGCCCAATATTTTCAATTGTTTACGCATAGCCACCCTTGCACGGAACAGGTACACCTGCACCTGCTTGTCGCTCAAAGCCAAGGTCTCCCCTATCTCGGTATAGCTGTAGCCCTCCACGTCGCGCAACTGCAAGATGGCGCGCTGCACTTCCGGTAACGTCTGCAGCGACTGCTCTATGGCATCACGCAGGTCAAAGCTGCTATCTGGCATACAGACATCACCTCCAACAGCCTGAACGTCGGCGGCATACTCCTGCACTACGGCATTGTGGCGGAAGTGCGACATCAGACGGCGGTAGGCGGCACTGAGCAGGTAGCTCTTGCCTCGAGCGGCATCAATACTGTCGCGGTGGCTCCACAGCGAGGCCAGCGCTTCTTGCACAGCATCCTCGCAGTCTTCGTGCCGACAGCCGCAACGCACCGCGAAACGCATCACATCGTCGGCGCAGCAGGCCACACAGTTGTTATATTCCTTTGCCGTCATCTACATAATAGTCGCCTGTCGACATCGAAATACTACAGCCTATGCTAAAAAAAGATGTTCAAAAAGTATTTTTGCCCCCAACCCTATCAGCACCACGCCGGCGATGATGTTGGCGGTGCGCTCGGGGACAGGGATGCGGCGGTTGCCAAGAAAGACTCCAAGCAATGACACCAAAAACGTGACGGCGGCAATAATAGCGACCACCCACAATACTGTACTCATAGGATTGTCAAGGCCAAGGCCGATGCCAACAGCGAAAGCGTCAATACTTGTCGCGACGCCGAGCAAGAACATTGTACCGACATTCAACGCCCGCTGACTAACGTTCTCCTCCTTGCCGCGGATGCCTTCCACCACCATCTTGCCACCGACGATGGCCAGCAGGCCGAAGGCCACCCAATGGTCTATAGCCTCGATGAACGAGCGGGCCACGTCGCCGACAAGGGCCCCCATCAAGGGGAATGCTCCCTGACAGAAGCCAAAGACTACAGCCATCAGCACACCCTGCCGCCACGCCATCTTGCTGCGGAACGCCGTCGTCGTCGACACCACAAGCGAGTCGACACACAACGCCAATGCCAATATCAATGCTTCAACAAACCCCATACCTCTTAATTCTTAACTCTTAACTGTTCATGCGCCACCATACCCATAGTATGACGGAAGTTGATTTCAGAAACATGGATGCTGCCGTCGGCACAGACCATCAGGTCGACACCCAGAGGTCCACGGTAGCGAGGCCACACATTCTCTGCCAGCCACGGTTCTATGCGCTCGCGCGCCTCTCTTACAGGAAAAGCCGCCTCTATCTGCTCGTCTGTCCAAGGCACATTCTCCTTGTAGACGCCGCTGCCTGTCTTGAAGTAGGAATAGCCGATAAAAGTGGGTAGTGGGTAGTGGGTAGTGGATAGTGCCTGACCTCGAATGCTATCCACTACACACTGTCCACTATCCACTCTATATTCCAATGCCAAATCGGCAACCACGTCGCGGCGGGGCTCGGCGATGACGCAACGCTGCTTCTCGACGGTCTTCACCAGCCAGTCGCGGTCGATGGCGGTGAGGCTACCGTGTACCCAGCGCAGTCCCCTGCCCGCCCCGCTCCATGGCGCTTTCATCACCCAGTGCTCGCGCTCTTTCAACAGCCCCTCCATCTCCTCGATGGAATGAACCGCATGGCAGTCCTCCTGCAGCGGCAGCACGGTGCTACGGTGTTGCAACTCGCGTATGGTATTTATCTCCTCGTCCAACGGCAGCAGGTCGGCCGGCACCCCACGCTTCAGCAGCTCGTGCTTCACCACGGCATCCCAGCCCCACGCCACCACCGAGGTGAGAGGCGAAAGGTGAGAGGTGAGAGGTGAAAGGTCATAAACGCTGGTGCATACGGCTCCTGGGTAGAGGACCGACATCAACCCTGCGTCGCGGCGGGCGAAGTCGACGGCCGACCGCGGCGGCACATAATGAGCACGACCTTTGGCTAGGCAAAGGTCGTGCTCTGGGTTGAAAATGCACAGATGCATTGTTTGATTGTCTGATTGCTTGATTGTTTGAGTAAAACTGCGCCAGCCACTCAAGCAATCACGCATTTACACATTCAAGCAATTACTTGTTCACCTGGAACTTCTTGCTGCCGGTCTTGAAGAAGTCGGCAATCTGGTTGGCGGCGGCGATGCCGGCGTTGATGTTGGCCTCTTCGGTCTGGGCACCCATCTTCTTGGGGGTGGCGAAGTAGCGGCCTTCGAAAGCCTTGAAGTCGGCATCGGCATCGGGCATGATGTCGGTGATGTACTTCAGGTCGGTGCGCTCGGCCATCAGCTTGAGCAGACCAGCTTCGTCGATGACTTCCTTACGGGCACTGTTCACGAGGATACCACCCTTGTGCATCTTGTTCACCAGGTTGTAGTTGATGCTGAGCTTGGTCTCGGCGGTGGCGGGGATGTGGAGGCTCACCACGTCGCAGGTCTCGAACAGGGC
>JBGUZF010000072.1:0-6619 GCA_045222795.1 Bacteroidales bacterium | reverse complement strand
CCCGACGGCCGCACGGCCCTCTTCAGCAGTGACCGCGCCGACGGCTACGGCCAGCAGGACATCTACTCGTTCGTCATGCCGGCACCGTCGCGCCCCGAGCGCATCACCTTCATAGACCCGATACGGCAGGCCGAGAACCTGCTGACGTTGGGCGACACGGTGACGCTGAGAAATATCTTCTTCCACACCGCCAGTGCGGAGCTCTACGAGACCTCGCTGGCCGAGCTCGACCGTCTGGCTGAAGCCTTGCAGCGCCACCCGAAGCTGCGCCTCGAGGTGGGTGGACATACCGATGCCGTGGGCAGCGACGAGGACAACCAGGTGCTTAGTGAGAAGCGCGCCAAGGCAGTGTACGACTACCTGATACTTAGGGGAGTGAGTGCCGACCGCCTCACTTACCGCGGCTATGGCGAGAGTCGTCCCGTTGCCACGAACGACACCCCAGAAGGACGCGCCAAGAACCGCCGCACAACGCTTACGCCGCTGAGGTGAGATGTATGATGGAAGATGTTTGATGTAAGCATTTTGATTTGGTTACACAATATAAAAACGGTCGGGGCGTTATAAAGGTATGAAGAAGATAGTAGTATTGACCGGCGCAGGCATAAGCGCCGAAAGCGGTATTTCGACCTTCCGTGACTCGGACGGTCTGTGGGAGCACTACCGCGTGGAGGATGTGGCTACCCACGAGGCCTACGAGCGCAATCCCGAACTGGTGCTCAACTTCTACAACGAGCGTCGCCGTCAGCTCTTCAAGGCGCAGCCCAACGAGGCGCATCGCCAGCTGGTGAGGCTCGAGGAGAAGTACGACGTGCGGATAGTGACGCAGAACATAGACGACCTGCACGAGCGTGCTGGTTCGACGAACGTACTGCACCTGCACGGCGAGCTCACAAAGGGACGCAGCGACCGCAACCCCAACCTCATCGTCGAGGTGGGCGACAAGGACATCGTGCTGGGCGACAAGGCCCCCGACGGCACACAGCTGAGGCCCCACATAGTGTGGTTCGGCGAGGCGGTGCCCAACATAGAGCCGGCGGCGGCGTTGTGCGAGGAGGCAGATATATTCATCGTGGTGGGCACCTCGATGGCCGTCTATCCTGCTGCGGGACTGATACATTATGTGCAGCATGGCGTGCCGTGCTATGTGGTGGACCCCAAGGAGGTGCCTGTCAGCAGGCCGGTGACCTTCATCAAGGAGGTTGCCACGAAAGGTGTGACTCAGCTGGTTGACAAACTAATGAATACAACAGACTGATATTAATGGTTAAAGACAACAGAGACAACAGAAACAACATGGCCGACCGGTGGTCGGCAGGACAAAGCGCATGTGCGCTTTGTCAGTTGTCGGTGTTGTCTATGTTGTCTTAAAAAAAGATGCCAATGAGAATTATTGTTTTTATTGCGATTATGGTTCTCGCCGTGCTGGCCGCTGTGGCCGTGACGGGCGGGGTAGTGTATCTGCTGGTGAAGCGCTATTTCGACAACCAGCAGAAAGAGCGTCTGCTGCAGATAAAGATGGACGAGCGCGCCGAGACCCTCCGCGTGGTCACCCCCATACGCCTGCAGGCTTACGAGCGCATGGCGCTGTTTCTGGAGCGCATAAGTCCCAACTCGCTGGTGCTGCGCTGCTGGCAGCCCGGCATGGACCTGCGCCTGCTGCAGGGCGTGATGACCAAGAACATACGTGACGAGTGGGAGCACAACCTGTCGCAGCAGGTGTACCTAAGCCCCGCACTGTGGGCCCGTATACGTGAGGCCAAGGACGAGATGGTGAACCTGGTGAACTCGGCCGCCGTGTCGCTGCCCGACACCACCGACCCCACGTGCCTGGCGGCAACCATCTTCGCCACCGCCGCCGACCACTCGCCGGTGGACCAAGCGTTGACGGCCATGCACGACGAACTGCACGAACTGTTTGGATGATGAAGCAGCGCTGCCTAGTATTTCTAGTCAATCTAGTTCTACTAGTTCTACTAGTGGTCTTTTCCTCTTGCGCCAAGCAGGGCTATCCCAGCGGCGGACCCAAGGACACGGAGGCGCCGAAGACTGTGGGCTGCAAGCCGCAGAACGAGACCCGCAACTTCGACCGCAAGCAGTTCTTCATCGAGTTCGACGAGTATGTGGTGATCAAGGATGCCGACAACAACGTGCTGGTGTCTCCGCCGCTGAAGCACAAGGCGGAGTATAGCACCAAGGGGCACGGCATTCAGGTGAAGATCAAAGACACCCTGCAGGAGAACACCACCTACCTGTTTCAGTTCAAGGAAGCCATTGCCGACTACAACGAGGGCAATCTGCTGCCGAGTTTCGAATATGTCTTCTCCACCGGCGATGCCATGGACACCATGATGCTCGCGGGACGTGTGCTGGGTGCCCGCGACGGCAAGCCGTGGAAAGAGACCCTCACGGTGATGGCTTACCGCGAGGAACATTGTGCGACGGACACCATGGCGTTGTTGCAGCAGCCCGATTTGGTCACCCGTTGCGACAAGGAGGGCTGGTTTGCCTTCCATTATATCCCTGCCGGGCGCTACCGATTGGTGGCAGTGGAGGACAAGGACCGCAATATGCTGGTGGGCAACAGCGAGTCTGTGGCCTTCGACAGCACTACCTTCGCTGCCGTCGACAGTGTGGACAGCACTGCCATGGCTTTGTTGCGTGCCTTTGTTCCCGACCGCCGCAAGCAGCGTGTGCTGAAGTCGGAATTCAAGGAGCGCGGCATCATCAGCATATCCACCCTGCTGCCCATGCAGTCGCCGCAGGTGGAGGGCGAGGAGGTGGTGTGGCGTCTCAACGAGCGGCGCGACACCATGACGGTGTGGTGCCTGAACGAGAAATGCGACTCCACGGTGCTGGTGCTCAGCGACAGCCCTGCCGAACTGAGGGACACCATGAAGTTGCGCTACCGTGCGCCGCAGCGTACCTCCACGCGCCGCCGTCAGCGCGAGTCGACGCCGAAGACCGAGCCGGACATCAAGCCCCTGTGCCAGGGTAGCAACGGCTTCTACGACGACCTGCGGCTGGCCTTCCGCGTCCCCGTGACGGAACTGCGTGACAGCGCCGTGGCTGAAATCATGCTGATTAAAGACAGCAGTGTGAGAGAATACCCCATAATCCTCGACAGCAGTGGCTTGACGGCGAGGATAGATGCCTCGCTCGTCTCGGGCAAGCAATACAAGATGATGCTGCGCGACAGCATATTCACCGATATCTACGGCCATTCGTACGACAGCCTCGCCTTCATGCTTACCCCCAAGGACTACGGCATGCTGACGGTGCATGTGACCAACACCATGGGCAGTCCGCTCGTGGTGGAGCTGCTCGACAGCAAGGACACCGTGGTACAGCATCAGGCTGTTGAAGGCGCTTCGGGCACGCTACGCTTCGCGCATCTGCCTGCCGCCGAATACAGGCTGCGTGCGGTGGTCGACAGCGACGGCAACGGCCGTTGGACGACGGGCGACTATCAGCAGCAACGGCAGCCTGAAGAGTTCATCATGTACGGCAAGACCCTCCAACTGCGTGAGAAATGGGAGATGGAAGAGAGATGGACGGTAGAGAAGGTAAATGAGGTAGAGAAGAAAGCGGACACGGACAGTGGCGCCCATGGGGCTAAGCGTGGACGCAGAAATCAATAGACGCGCATGCAGAAGAAGCTACTCTCGGGACTGTTCTGGATACTGCTGGCCAACCTCATAGTCAAGCCGCTGTGGCTTCTCGGTATCGAGGTGGGTGTGCAGAATGCCGTGGGCAACGAGATGTACGGCTTCTATTTCTCCATCTTCAACCTCGCCTACATCTTCAACATACTGCTCGACCTGGGCGTCACTAACTTCAACACGCGCAACATAGCGCAGCATCCGCAACTCATAGGCAAGCACCTGAGCGGTATCCTCGGCATCAAGCTCTGCCTGCTGGCGCTCTATCTGGTGGTGACCTTCACTGTGGGTGCTTTGCTGGGCTATGGCAGTCAGGAGTTCCGCCTGCTGGCGTGGCTCACCGTGGCGCAGTTCCTCAACTCGCTGATACTGTATCTGCGCAGCAACTTCGAGGGTCTGCTGCTCTTCAAGTGGGACAGCCTCTTCTCGGTGCTCGACAGGGTGCTGATGATTGCCATCTGCGGCGCATTGCTATGGAGTCCCCTGCGTGAGCGGTTCAATATCTACTGGTTCGTCTATGCGCAGGTTGTAGCCTATGCGGCGACGGCGTTGCTGGCCTTTGTGGTCATAGCCCGCAAGGCGCGGTTCAAGCGGCTGCGGTGGGATTGGCGGTTCTTCCTCGTCATCCTACGCAAGAGCGCCCCCTTTGCCTTGCTGGTGCTGCTGATGGCTTCGTACAACCGTATAGACCCGATACTGCTGCGGAGGCTTGCCTCGGATGCCGACGCGGGCATCTATGCCGGAGCCTTCCGACTGCTCGACGCCCTCACCATGGTGGCCTATCTCGTCAGTGTGCCGCTGCTGCCTGTGTTTTCGCGGCTGTGTCGTGAAGGCGGCAGCTGTGCCGACGTGTTGCGTATTGTCTTCTGGCCCATGATGCTCTTTGCCTTGGGAACCGCGGTGCTGTGCGCCCTGTTTGCGGAGCCGCTGATGCGGCTGCTCTACCATGGCAACTACGCACCATACGTACCCGTTTTCCGCGTGGTCATTTTCGGTATCATACCCATAGGCATTACCTATATCTTCGGCACCTTGCTCACGGCGGGTGGACACCTGCGGCAGTTGAACATCTTCGCCGCCAGTACCTTGGTGCTCAACGTGGCGGTAAACCTTGTCCTCATCCCGCATTTCGGTGCCGTAGGCTCGGCATGGGCGAGCCTCACCGCCCAGAGCTTCATGGCTTTGGCACAGCTGGTGTTGGCTATACGCCTCTTCCGTATGCCTGCGGAGGCCTTCCTGCCCCTCACACCGCACAATATTTACAACAACATATCGTTACTTTTGAAATCCAATAACAAAGAATAGAGAATGAAAGCATACGTATTCCCCGGCCAGGGAGCCCAGTTTGTGGGCATGGGCAAAAATCTCTACGACGGCAACGAAGAGTGCCGCGCCATGTTCGAGAAAGCCAATGAGATAATAGGTTTCCGCATCACCGACCTGATGTTCGCCGGCACGCCGGAGGACCTGAAGCAGACCAAGGTGACGCAGCCCGCCATCTTCCTGCACTCGGTCATCCTGGCCAAGTATATGGGTGAGCATTTCAAGCCCGACATGGTCGGTGGTCACTCGCTGGGCGAGTTCTCGGCCTTGGTGGCCGCCGGAGCCATGAGCTTCGAGGACGGTTTCAGGCTTGTCATCGCCCGTGCCAACGCTATGCAGAAATGCTGCGAGAAGACCCCGTCGACCATGGCCGCCGTGCTGAAGCTCGACGACAAGACGGTGGAGGATATCTGCGCCTCGGTCGAGGGCGAGGTGGTGGTTCCCGCCAACTACAACTGCCCCGGACAGTTGGTTATCAGCGGCACCAACGAGGGTGTGGCACGTGCCTGCGAGAAGGTGAAAGAGGTGAAAGGCAAGGCCCTGCCGTTGGCAGTGGGCGGCGCTTTCCACAGCCCCCTGATGGAGCCTGCACGTGTGGAGCTGGCAGAAGCCATCGAGAAGACCGAGTTCCGCAAGCCCGTGTGCCCCTGCTACCAGAATGTCGATGCCCTGCCGCACAGCGACCCCGCCGAGATCAAGAAGAACCTGCTGATGCAGCTCACCTCGCCTGTGCGCTGGACCTACACCGTGCAGAACATGCTGAAGGATGGCGCCACCGAGTTTATCGAGGTGGGTCCCGGCACTGCACTGCAGGGCATGGTGAAGCGCGTTGACCCCGAGGCCAACGCCCATTCGGCAGAATAAATTAGAGAACCATGAGCATAGCATTCATATCGGCAGTGGTGCCGGTAGTCCTCCTGCTGATATTCATCTACAGGAAAGACAAGTACCAGCCAGAACCTATCGGCAAGTTGCTGCTGACCTTCTTCGTGGGCTGCCTCAGCGTCATTCCCGCCGCAATGATGGAGGGGGTGATAATGATGGCGGCGCCCTCGGCGGAGTATATGCCTGTGCTCAGCGGAGTGTTCAACGGATACCTCGTCGCCGGTTTCAGCGAAGAGCTCTGCAAGCTGCTGTTGCTGCTGCTGGTGATATGGAAGAGTCCGCATTTCGACGAGTTCTTTGACGGTATCGTCTATGCCGCCTATTTGTCGCTGGGCTTCGCCTGCGTGGAGAACATAATGTATGTGTTCGGTGGCGGCGATCAGATGCTAACAGCTCTGTTCCGTGGTCTGTTGGCGGTGCCTGCGCACTTCCTGTTTGCCGTTGCCATGGGCTACTATGTGTCGCTGGCCAAGTTCGACCCTGAGAATAAGGGCAGGCATCTGTTCAAGGCTTTCTTCTATCCCATGCTGCTTCACGGCACATACGACGCCCTGCTGATGGTGTCGTCCAACCTCTCCAACGGGATGGAAGAAGAGAGTACGATTATCGGTGGTATATGCCTGATACTCTTTGTAGTATTCGTTATTTTCGACATAAAACTGTGGCGCAAGGGTCTGAAGCGCATAAAAAAGATGCAGGAGCGGTCGAAAGAACAGGGCTTTGACCGCCTGCACCCCTTCGATGGCTTT
>JBGUZF010000071.1:0-8337 GCA_045222795.1 Bacteroidales bacterium | reverse complement strand
TTAGTGACGACGCTCTTTGATACGGGCCTTCTTACCGGTGAGGTCGCGCAGGTAGAAGATGCGGGCGCGGCGCACAGCACCGTGCTTGTTGACATCAATCTGCTCGATGAACGGGCTGGCGAAGGGGAATATACGCTCCACTCCGACGCCGTTAGCGATCTTGCGGACAGTAAAGGTCTCAGTAGCTCCGCTTCCACTGCGCTGCAGCACAACGCCCTGGAAGTTCTGGATTCTCTCTTTGTTACCTTCCTTAATCTTGTAATGGACGGTGATGGTATCGCCAGCCTTGAACTCGGGGAACTCCTTGCGCTCGACAAGGTTTTCCACATACTGCATTAATTCAGTTTTTCCCATGACAAATAGATTCTTTTAGTGGTTCAACTCTTATTTCTTAACCATCTTGACAACAGCGGTGAAGGCCTCGGGATTGTTCATAGCGAGGTCGGCAAGCACTTTGCGGTTGAGCTCGATGTTGTTCTTGTGAAGTTCGCCCATAAAGACGGAGTACGAGATACCGTTGATGCGGCAACCGGCGTTGATACGGTTGATCCACAGCGAGCGGAACTCGCGCTTCTTGTTCTTTCTGTCGCGGTAGGCGTAGGTCTGACCTTTCTCCCATTTGTTCTTGGCGACGGTCCATACGTTTTTACCTCTGCCCCAATAACCTTTGGTGCGGTTGAGGATTTTCTTTCTGCGTGCCCTCGAGGCAACTGCATTTACTGATCTTGGCATAGTTTAATTGTTTTTTCATTTAGGCGGCAGCCCGGTGACTGTTGTTCTAACCTGCTGCTCTTGTCGGCTCTAAATAATGGTTAATAACTCCTGTTTTCTAGTTTTAAGTTTTAAGCTTTAAGTTTTAAGTGGACTGTGTCAGCATTACTTAACACTCACAGCTTACAGCTTAACACTAAGCTAAAAGCATGCGTTTCACACGGGCCTCGTCGTCACGGCTCACGAGGGCGGTGTGGTCGAGGTTGCGCTTCTGAGTCGTCTCCTTCTTGGTCAGGATGTGACTGTGGTAAGCATGCTTGCGCTTGATTTTACCGGTGCCGGTGAAGGTGAAACGCTTCTTGGCAGCGGCTTTGGTCTTCATTCTAGGCATTACTTTACTGTTTTTTTTGTTAGACTTTGTATTGATACGGTTTGGATTTTCTTACTTCTTGGGAGCAATCACCATGAGCATGCGCTTGCCTTCCAGTTTGGGCATCTGCTCGGGCTTGCCGTACTCCAGCAAGGCCTCGGCAAACTTCAACAACTGCTGCTCGCCCTGCTCCTTGTAGACTATCGAGCGGCCGCGGAAGAAGACGTCGACCTTCACCTTGTTGCCCTCCTTGAGGAAGCGGATGGCATGGTTGAGCTTGAACTCGAAGTCGTGGTCGTCGGTCTGCGGACTCAGGCGTATCTCCTTGATGACAATCTTCTGCGAGTTGGCCTTGCGCTCCTTCTCGCGCTTCTTCTGCTCGTAGAGGAACTTCTGGTACTCTATGATTTTGCACACCGGCGGGTTGGCCTGCGGCGAAATCATCACGAGGTCCAGTCCCTCGTCGTAAGCGCGGCGCAGGGCCTCTTTGGTGTTCATGATGGTGGGCTCCATGCCCTCGCCTACCACGCGCACCATGGGCACGTCGATACGCTCGTTAATCAGGTGGTCAGGCTCCTTGCGGACCGGGCCACGACCCCTCTGCGGATTGGGGCTGCTGGGTTTGAACGGTGCTGCTATAACTTGGTTCTCCTATATTTTGTTTTCTTCAGGAGTTAAGGAGTTAAGGAGTTAAGGAGTTAAGACAAATGCATTTGTTGCCTCTGCCGACCACTCATCCCCCACTGCCAACTAACTCATTTTGTTATTTTTATAATAATCTTTTTCAGTCTAAATTGGACTGCAAAAATACAACTTTTTTTATAAATACAAACTTTTTTTTGCCTTTTTGTCGTTAAGGTAGTATTGTCTTAACTACTTAACTTCTGACTTCTTAACTCCTATTTATCCTTCGGGGCTGAGGGCCTTGGTGTCGATGTCGCGGCGTATCTCGGCGATGAAGTCGGCGAGCTTGGCGGCACCCTTGTCGCCGGCCTTGCGGTTCCACACCGACACAACACCCTCCTCGGTCTCTTTCTGGCCGACTATGAGGGCATACGGTATGCGCTGCAGGCGCAGGTCGCGCAGCTTGTAGCCAATCTTCTCGGCACGCTCGTCGACCGACGAACGGACTCCAGTCTTGACCAACTCGGCGTTGACGGCGTTGGCGTAGTCCATGAACTTCTCCGAGATGGGGAGCACGCGCACCTGCTCGGGGCAGAGCCAGGTGGGGAAGGCACCCTCATATTTCTCAATCATCCAAGCCAGCGTGCGCTCGTAGCATCCCAGGCTGGTACGGTGGATGACGTTGGGACGCACCTTGTTGCCGTTCTGGTCGATGTAGAACATGTCGTAGCGCGGTGCCAGCAGGGCATCCCACTGCACGGTGATCATGGTGTCTTCCTTGCCGTAGACGTTCTTGGCGTTGATGTCGACCTTAGGACCGTAGAAGGCAGCCTCGTCATCGTCCTCGACAAACGGTATCTCAAGCTCGTTGAGGATGTCGCGGATATGCTGCTGGCTCTCCTCCCACTCCTCGGCGGTGCCGATGTATTTCTTCGTGTTGTTGGGGTCCCACTTCGACAGGTGGTATGTCACGTCGTCCTGCAGACCGAGGGTCGTCAGGCAGTACTTGGCCAAGGCGAGGCACTTCTTGAACTCCTCGACCATCTGGTCGGGACGCACGATGAGGTGACCCTCCGAGATGGTGAACTGACGCACACGCGTCAGACCGTGCATCTCGCCGCTGTCCTCGTTGCGGAAGAGCACAGAGGTCTCGCTGTAGCGCTTCGGCAGGTCGCGGTACGACTTGGGGCTGGCCTTATAAACGAAGTACTGGAACGGGCAGGTCATAGGACGCAGGGCAAGCACCTCGGGGTCTTCGGGGTCGCCGATGACGAACATACCGTCGCGGTAGTGCTGCCAGTGGCCCGAAATCTCGTAGAGGTCTTTCTTGGCCATAAACGGGGTCTTGGTGCGGATGTAGCCCCACTCGTTGTCCTCGAGGTCCTCAATCCAGCGCTGCAGCGTCTGCACTATCTTGGCACCCTTGGGGAGCAGCAGGGGCAGACCCTGACCGATGACGTCGACCACGGTGAAGAGCTCCAGCTCGCGGCCCAGCTTGTTGTGGTCGCGGTTCTTGATGTTCTCGAGGTATTCCATGTGGGCCTCGAGGTCTTCCTTGCTGAAGAAGGCCACGCCGAAGATGCGGGTGAGCGACTTACCGTTGCGGTCACCACGCCAATAGGCGTTCGAGTTGGCTATCAGCTTGAATCCCTTGATAAGGCGGGTATTCAGCAGGTGCGGACCGGTGCAGAGGTCGACGAAGTCGTCCTGGCTGTAGATGGTGATGCGGGCGTCGGGGGCGATAGCGTCGAGCAGTTCGAGCTTGTAGGGCTCGTTCTTCTCCTGGAAGATGGCACGGGCCTCGTCGCGGGAGACGACCTTGCGCTCCAAGCGGGTGGCTTTCTTGATGATGGACTTCATCTCCTTCTCGATGGCGTCGAGGTCCTCGCGGTTGAACGGACGGAAGTCGAAGTCATAGAAGAAGCCTTTGTCGGTCGAGGGACCGATGGTGAGCTTGGCCTCGGGATAGAGGTGCTTCACAGCCTCGGCCATGATATGGGCGGTGGTGTGACGGAGGATAGGCAACGATTCGGGAGAATTCTTGTCGAGCAGTTCTATCTCGCAGTCATTCTCAACCACATCTCTCAAATCCACTACATTGCCGTCGATCTTTGCGGCGCAGTAGTTGTTCAGTTCTTCGGGCTTCACCTGCAAAATCAAGTCGATTATCGAGCAGGGCGCAGCCGCCTCAACCAAACCTAATTGTTTGATAGTCACTTTCATATTATTGCTATATATCAGTTTATTTCGAATTGTTTCAAACTGCAAAGATACAACTTTTTTTTATTATGGCAATAATTAATATTTTGATACAAAAATATTTGGCTGTTTCAGATATTAGTCGTACCTTTGAACCCGAAAGGCACCATCAATTTACCGCGAACAAATTAAATATCAACATCATAAAGCGTAACCCCATGAAGAATTTATTCCGCATCCTGTGCATTACGGCGCTGGTCGTCCTCCTGGCCTCGTGCAACGATGACAAGAACTACCAGTTCAAGATGAACCGCGTCAACCTAGACGGCGCCAAATACCTCGCCCTCGCAGGCCAGGGAGGTTCCAAGATTGAGAGCAGCCAGTCCTACCTCTACAGCATCGACGAGAACGGCAACATGCAGATAGTTGCCTACGAGTACCAGTGCGACGACGACGGCGTGGCCACCGAGCTCAGCCGCAACCTCACCATCAGCATCACCCAGGTGGTCCCTGTGGGCGACAAATACGTATGGCTCGTGGGCTGCCGCTACCAGTGCGACGACTACAGCGGCTTCTCCGAAAGCATGCAGGACAACATCCGCGGATTGGTGGACCACAGCAAGCAGAACTTCGGCGACAACTTCCTCATCCGCAAGAGCGACGGCAAGATATTCGACCTTGGCGAGGTTATCGCAAGATTCCCCATCAGCAGCTACAATATCCCAGGCTACGGCAGCGTGGGTCTTGTCAGCATCGGAAACATGCCCATTGACGGCGACATCACGGGCGACCGTCTCCGCAAGCTCGGCCTCATCAACCAGCTGGGCGACGACATCTTCCTTGCCTCAGGCTGGTGGTATGGCGGTCTCAACCGCATGCACGACAACGGCAGCACTATCGACATGATAAATGTCCTCCCCGCCAGTTTCGCCTATGCCGTCACCGACAACGCGGGCCACCTCGGCACCGTCATCGGTTACAGCGGCAACCATCCCGACGTGGCCTCCGTCATGGCCCCCGACGGCACCCTGCCCGCCATACAAGGCATACCCATGGCCAACGATGGCAACACCTACAGGCCCGAGATGCGCTGCGTAGGCGGCAAGTTCTTCGTCTCCATCCATGTCGACCCGTGGGATGGCCCCAACTACGACAGCATCTACCTCGTCAACACCAGCACCTCGCCAGCTACCGCCACAGGCGTGGCCGAAGGCTACTTCTCCGGCGACGAATACGAGACCTACTCCACCACCGTCTACATCAGCGACGATGAGACCTATTCCTGGCACAGCGGCACCACACTCTTCACCTTCAACTCCAACACCTACCAGCTGACCACCAGCACCCTGCCCGATGGCTGGCCGTCATACAGCTCGTTCGATGCCGAAGGCCACTGCTACGAGCCACACCTCGGCGGCAACGGCCTGCAAAGCTTCACCGTCTACACCATCGCCACCCTCCAGACCGAGGAGGTCAGCTGCAACCGCTCGCAGGTGCCGGCCTACAACTTCCACAAGGGCTGCAGCTACGACGGCGGCATCAAGGCCTTCATCGAGAGCGTCATCATGGCCGACGGCTCCACGGCAACCATCGTCACCCCCGTCACCGGCACCGACCGCGGCGTGTCGCACCTCGAGAGCCAGACCGAAGCCAATAACAACGTGGTCATCAGCACCTTGATACCTCTAAACTAACGAATCACCACTATTGGGTATTGTGGGGTTTCGGAAACGGGCGTACCTTTGCAGCAGAAAATGGATTGATATTGTCCCGACAAACAGCCCGTTTTTGTTTTAGGATTAATGACTTAAGGGTCGCACAGAGTTGCGGCCCTTTCGTTTTTATTTCTCCACAATGTACATTCGGCAGACGCCGAAGGTGAGCCTCCAGTGTTCGCAATGTTGAATGAGGAATGAGGAATGTTGAATGATTTCGAGAAAAGCGTCGCCTTTCGGAAACCGCTCGATGCTTTCGGGCAGATAGGTATAGGCCCCGCGGTTGCCAGCAATGCGGCTACCGAGCCACGGAATTATATGCTTTGTATAGAACCGATAGAAGGGCTTCACAATGGCGCTGTCGGGCGTTGCCAGCTCCAGTACCACCATCCTTCCGCCAGGCTTGAGAACCCGCAGCATCTCTTGCAGGCCCTGCTCCAGATGCACGAAGTTACGTACTCCGAAGGCGCAGGTGACAGCGTCGAATTCGCCTTCGGCGAACGGCAACGCTTCGGCGTTGCCGAGGTGAAAGGTGAAAGGTGAAAGGTGAGAGGTGGCTGCCGCAGCCTTTTGCTTGGCAATGGCCAGCATCTCCTCGCTGATGTCTACACCTGTCACCTCGTAGCCGCGCTTCGCCAGTTCCAGCACCATGTCGCCAGTGCCACAGGCGACGTCAAGCACCCTGGGAGTGCGGGCGGCTCGCCCGCATTGGTTGGCAGGCGAGGCCGCCTGCGCTCCCAGGCGCCGCCAGCATCGGTCGAGGCCGAAGGTCATGACGCGGTTCAGTCGGTCGTAGGTGCGGGCTATCTTGTCGAAGTCGTAGGCCATTTGCTACCAGATTGGATAGGGGCAGGTGTATGTGATATAGAACACTTCGCCGTACAGCAAGGCCAATACGAATGTAGTAATGACCAACAGCGGCAGCATGGGGTCGAGACGCTTGCCGTCACGGCGCCAGACGCCGATGATATGCCATAGGAAGAAAGGTATGGTGGGCAACACGCACAACCCGAAGTCTTGGGGATTCCAGGCAAAGCAGGCCACGCCGAGAACCACCAACAGGGTCTGGTATATCTTGGCACCGCGCTTGCCGATACGCAGCGGTATGGTCTTGCGGATACCCTCGTCGGTGGCCATGTCGCGGATATTGTTCACGTTTAGCACCGCCACGCTGAGCAGACCCAACCCTACGGCAAGGGCGAAGGTGCAGATAGGGCCAGAGACGAACAGGTTGTGGGCGATGACAAAGTGGCTACCCAGCACACTCACCAGGCCAAAAAAGATGAAGACGAACAGATCGCCGAGGCCAATATAACCGTATGGTTTCTTGCCGAGGGTGTAGTGCGTAGCGGCCCAGATGGCAGCAGCGCCGAGTACCAGCAAGCCGGCAAAGTGAAAAGTGAAAAGTGAAAAGTGAAACGAGAACAGCAACATCAGCAGGCCACTCACGGCGCAGAGAACCACCATCGTGTTGATGGCGCGCCATAGCTGCTTCTCGCTCAGGCCGTCGGCCATACCATAGGCAGGACCTTCCCTACCCTCGCCATCAACGCCGCTGCGATAGTCGCCCATCTCGTTGCTGAGGTTACTGAGTATCTGCAGGAAGACAGCAGTGAGCACAAGGAAGATATGCGTCCCTGGGCGGCAGGCCGGTTGGGCATAGCCCATAACACCTCCGCACACCACTCCTGCCAGCGACAGGGGCAATGTGCGGAGGCGCATTGACTTTATCAGTGCTTTAAGCATTATTTCACATCCACCTTGATGCAGAGCTCGTCAAGCTGCTCCTGGCTGATGGGCGCGGGCGACTGGCTCATCACGTCGCGGCCGGCATTGTTCTTCGGGAAGGCGATGAAGTCGCGAATCGAGTCGGCACCGGCGAAGATGGAGCAGAGGCGGTCGAAGCCGAAGGCGAGACCTGCGTGTGGCGGTGCGCCGTAGGTGAAGGCATCCATCAAGAAGCCGAACTGCGCGGCGGCGCTCTCGTCGGTAAAGCCGAGGGTGTGGAACATCTTGTTCTGCAACGTGCGGTCGTGGATACGGATGCTGCCGCCACCCACCTCGGTACCGTTCATCACGATATCGTAGGCATTGGCGCGTATGTCGCCCCAGCGTTCGGGCTGGTCGAGCAACGGCTCGTCCTCGGGTTTGGGAGCTGTGAAGGGATGGTGCATGGCGTAGTAGCGCTGCGTCTCCTCGTCCCACTCAAGCAACGGGAAGTCGATGACCCAGAGGGGGGCGAACTTCTGCGGGTCGCGCAGGCCGAGCTGGTTACCCATCTCGAGGCGCAGGGCACAGAGCTGCGTGCGCGTCTTCATGGCGGGGCCGCAGAGGAGCAGCATCAGGTCGCCGGCTTTGGCGCCCATCTTGTCGGCGATGACCTTCAAGGCTTCGGCGTCATAGAACTTGTCAACCGAACTCTTGAACGTGCCGTCGGCGTTGTATTTGATATACACCATACCGCCGGCACCCACCTGCGGACGCTTCACGAAGTCGGTCAGCGCGTCGAGCT
Source organism: Bacteroidales bacterium (assembly GCA_045222795.1). Lineage (GTDB taxonomy): Bacteria > Bacteroidota > Bacteroidia > Bacteroidales > P3 > Colimorpha. Next base: position 206 of record JBGUZF010000071.1, on the reverse strand, counting down.
GCTTGCGGGTGTATTCGGAGCAACCCTCGGCCACAATGCCCACTACCAGTTCGCTGCCGTCGAAGAGGCCGAAGCCGTGGCCCTTGACCACGTCGGTCACCTCCTTGAACTCCATACCGAAGCGGATATCGGGCTTGTCCGAGCCGTAGAGGCGCATGGCGTCATGCCATGTCATGCGGGGGAAGCGGTCGAACTCTATGCCCTTC
>JBGUZF010000070.1:0-21355 GCA_045222795.1 Bacteroidales bacterium | reverse complement strand
AGAATTCCAGTACATGGAATAAATTGAAAATTGAAAATTGAAAATTGAAATTATTGCGGCAAGCGTACAGTTTTTAATTTCTAACTTCTAATTTCTAATTTCTTATTTCTAAATACTTGAACTTCTTGACTTCTTTAACTTCTTGACTTCTTTAACTTCTTAACTTCTTTAACTTCTTAACTTCTTGAACTACTGAAAAATAAACAGAGATAATGACTTATACAGAGAAAGACCACAAGTACAAACGCTATACGGTGACGTCGGCGCTGCCATACGCCAACGGTCCCGTGCATATCGGCCACCTGGCGGGTGTCTACGTGCCTGCCGACGTGTATGTGCGCTATCTGCGCGCGCAGGGCGAGGAGGTGATGTTCATCGGCGGCTCGGATGAGCACGGCGTGCCCATCACCATCAAGGCCCGCAAGGAGGGCTGCACGCCGCAGGACATCGTGGACCGCTACCACAAGATCATCAAGGAGAGCTTTGCGGAGCTGGGCATCTCGTTCGACATCTACAGTCGCACGAGCAGCAAGGAGCACCACGAGACGGCGGCGGATTACTTCAAGAAGCTGTACGACGAGGGCAAGTTCGTGGAGAAGGTGTCGATGCAGTACTACGACGAGGAGGCAGGCTGCTTCCTTGCCGACCGCTATATCACGGGCACCTGTCCGCATTGCGGCAACGAGCGCGCCTACGGCGACCAATGCGAGGCCTGTGGCACGAGTCTCAACGCCACCGACCTGATAAATCCCAAGAGTGCCCTCAGCGGCTCGAAGCCTGTGCTTAAGGAGACCAAGCACTGGTTCCTCCCGCTGGACCAGGACGAACCCTGGCTGAGAGAGTGGATACTGGAGAGTCACAAGGGTGACTGGAAGGTGAACGTCTACGGGCAGTGCAAGTCGTGGATCGACGCGGGCTTGCAGCCGAGAGCCGTCACGCGCGACCTCGACTGGGGCGTGAAGGTGCCTGTGGAGGGTGCCGACGGCAAGGTGCTGTATGTGTGGTTCGACGCTCCGATAGGATATATCAGCTTCACCAAGCAGTTGAAAGGCGCTGACTGGGAGAAATGGTGGAAGAGCGACGACACCAAGCTGGTGCACTTCATAGGCAAGGACAACATAGTGTTCCACTGCATCATCTTCCCCTCGATGCTGCATGCCGACGGCAGCTACATACTGCCTGCCAACGTGCCCGCCAACGAATTCCTGAACCTCGAGGGCGACAAGATATCGACCTCGCGGAACTGGGCCGTGTGGCTGCATGAATACCTGAGAGAATTCCCCGGCAAGCAGGACGTGCTGCGCTACACATTGTGCAGCAATGCCCCCGAGACCAAAGACAACGACTTCACCTGGAAAGATTTTCAATTAAAGAACAACTCCGAGTTGGTTGCCATATTGGGTAATTTCGTCAACAGGACGCTGGTGCTCACGCACAAGTTCTACGAGGGCAAGGTGCCCGCGCAGGGCAAGCTGACGGCGCAGGACGAAGAGGTGGTCAAAGAGTTGGCTACCTTCCCGGAGAGGATAGGGCGTTCGATAGAGACCTACCGTTTCCGCGAAGCTTTGGCCGAGATGATGAACCTAGCCCGACTGGGCAACAAATACCTGACCGACACCGAGCCCTGGAAGCTCGTCAAGACAGACCCCGAGCGCACGGCGACGGTGATGAACCTCTCGCTGCAGATCTGTGCCAACCTGGCGGTGCTCTGTGCGCCCTTCCTGCCCTTCACGGCCGACAAGATGCATGCTATGATGAACCTGCAGGCGTTGGGATGGAAAGATGCCGGGAGGGCCGACATATTGATGGAAGGCCATGAGATAGCCAAGCCGGAGCTGCTCTTCGAGCAGATAAGCGACGAGGCGATACAGGCGCAGGTAGACAAGCTGCAGGCCACCAAGGCGCAGAACGAGCTCAACGCCTGGAAGCCTGCGGAGGTGAAGGCTGCGGTGACCATCGACGACTTCGGGAAGATGGACATCCGCGTAGGCACCATCTTGGAATGCCAGAAAGTGCCGAAGGCCGACAAGCTGCTGCAGTTCAAGATAGAAGACGGCATGGGCACAAGGACCATAGTGAGCGGCATAGCCAAATACTATCCCGACCCGCAGGCTTTGGTAGGCCGGCAGGTGTGCTTCATAGCCAACTTCCCGCCGCGCAAGCTGAAGGGAGTAGAGAGTCAGGGCATGATCCTCAGTGCCGAAGACAAAGACGGGCGTCTGGTGCTGCTGACCCTCAGCGACCTGGTGACTCCCGGCTGCTCGGTAGGATGAGGCAAAACCAATCATGGAAGAGAAGAACAAGATAGAGATAAAGAACAAGCGGGCGGCGTACGAGTATTTCCTGCTGGACGAGTATAACGCGGGTTTGGTGCTGATGGGCAGCGAGATAAAGAGTATCCGCGAGGGGAAGGCCAACCTGAACGACGCGTGGTGCACGTTTGTGGGCAACGAGTTGTACGTAAGGGATATGCATATCTCGGAGTATAAGTTCGGCAGCTACTGGGGCCACCAGGCGAAACGCGACCGCAAGCTGCTGCTCACCCGTCGCGAGCTGCGCAAGCTGCAGAACAAGATCAAGGAACGGGGCTTCACCATCGTGCCGGAACTGCTGTATGTCGACCCGCGGGGTTACGCCAAGCTGACGATAGCGCTGGCCAAGGGTAAGCACCACTACGACAAGCGCGAGACTATCAAGGCGAAGGACTCGAAGAGGGATATGGAGAGGGAGTTGGCGTGAAGGGGACGTGAGAGGTGAGACGTGAGAGGTGAAATTTACAGGGAGTGCATGGGAGTGCGGAGGAGTGCGGGGACAATACCGATGGCATACAATAAGGTGAGAGGTGAGAGGTGAGAGGTGAGAGGTGAGAGGTGAAATTACAGGGAGTGCATGGGAGTGCGGAGGAGTGCGGGGGAGTGCGGGGACAATACCGATGGCATACCACGAGACTTGATATTGGGGGAGTTAAGGGGAGTTAAGAGAAGTTAAGGGGAGTTAAGGGACAATACCGATGGCATACAATAAGGTGAGAGGTGAGAGGTGAGAGGTGAAAGGTGAGAGGGAATTATAATGGTTAAAGGTTAATGGTTTGCTCCGCTTCGATCGCATGTCAAAGCAAGCGGTTAGCAGTGTTTAGGAACGGCGAATTACTCAAAAGGCTTGATTGCTTGATTGTTTGAATGTTTGAGTTATGAAGGTATTCAAATTCGGTGGGGCGTCGGTGAACAGCGCCGACGCGGTGCGCAATATGGCGCAGATAGTGAAGCAGCACCTGACGGCGGGTGAGCCGCTGGTGGTGGTAGTGTCGGCTATGGGCAAGACTACCAACCTGTTGGAGAAGCTGGTGCCGGGAGTGACGCCGAAAGAGGATGCCGCCCGTCTACGCCAGCAGCTGGAGAACTACCACAGAGAGATTGCCTACGCGCTGATGCCTGATAACAAGGATGTTCAGAACGATATCTCGACGATATTGGTGCGCTTCGACGCCACGATAAAGCAGCTGCAGAAGGGCAAATGCGAATACAACTACAGCTATGACCAGACGGTGTCAAACGGCGAGGTGCTGTCGACGACGATTATAGCGCACTACCTCAACGGGATAGGGGTGAAGACGATGCTTGCCGACGCCCGACAGCTCATCATCACCGACGACCACTACCGCGAGGGTCACGTAGATTGGGAGTTCACGAAAGGCACCTGCCGCCTGATGATGGATGCCGCCAAGGGCTACGATGTGGTTCTCACCCAGGGCTTTATAGGCAGCGTGAAGAACTCGGACAAGACCACCACGCTGGGTCGTGAGGGTTCTGACTACTCGGCGGCAATATTGGCCTATTGCCTTGATGCCGAGAGCGTGACGATATGGAAAGACGTGCCCGGCTTCCTGAATGCCGACCCCAAGTACTTCGACGACACCGTGAAGATAGGCCAGATACCATACAATGAGGCCATTGAGCTGGCATACTACGGAGCGTCGGTGATACACCCCAAGACAGTGAAGCCGATACAGAACAAAGGCATCCCGCTCTACATACGCTCGTTCGTGACGCCCGAGAGCGAGGGTTCGGCGGTGGGTAACTATCATGCTATCAGTCCTGAGACGCCCCTTTATATCGTCAAGAACGACCAGATACTGCTCTCCATCCTTCCGCGCGACTATTCGTTCATAGCCGAAGACAACCTGCAGGTGATTTTCGGCATACTCAACGAGCTTGGAATCAGGGTGAACCTGATGCAGAACTCGGCGCTGAGCTTTTCCATCTGCATCGACAACAACCCGCAGCGGGTGGGGGTGCTGATAGAGCGGCTAAAGAGCATGTTCCGTGTGCGTTACAACGAGAACCTGCAGCTTATCACCATCCGCTACTACACGCAGGAGGTGATTGACAGCATCGTCGGCGGACGGCCGATACTGCTCGAGCAGCGGAGCCGCTCGACGGAGCAGATCATCGTGCCGGCTCTGAATTAAATCTCCTGCTCGCCTTCGGCTGGCGAAATTTGACTTCGTCTACGTTCCTACATCTCGGCAAAACTCATGCGAGCATAGTTCTGCGCTCGACTTTCGGAACTCACGTAAATCTCATAAATTATTTCGCTTCGCGGATTTTGTCCGGGTGCGGGGCAAGGGAAATGTAAAAAGTGAAAAATGAAAAGTGAAAAGTGAAAGAAACGGCGAATTACGCGAATTGAACGAATTTTATTGTCTACTCTATATTAATTACTCGAATTACAGGCGAATTACTCGAAAGCGCCAGCGGCTGCGCCTGGCGAAAGGTTTAGGATTACAGAAAAAAACGGAAAAGAAGGAAAAATACAGAAACTGCTATATAACGTCGAATTACGCGAATTGAACGAATTACTTGTCTACACTATTTAATTACTCGAATTACAAGCTAATTACTCGAATCTTACGCCGGCGGCGGAGCCTGGCGTTCTTCTTTTTATTTTGTTTACACAATATTTCGCGCACGACGGCGTTAATATGTCCGATGCGCAAAAATGTGCTCATAGCTATGCTTGCCGTATTGACGGCATTGCCCATAGCGGCCCAGCAGCAGAACTGCATGCTGACGATGCCTGTGTACGAACAGTTTGACAGCTACGGCACGGGTACCGAGTTGGTGCCCACGTGCTGGTTTGTCACGCGAAACTACGACATAGGCTATTCCCCGCACCTCGACGGCAGCCGTCACTACAGCGGAATTGCATCGATGGTGCTCTATCCCGGCACTTTGGCCGAGAGCCACTACAGCATGATTATCTCGCCCGAGATCGACGGAGTGTCGTCGTTCGAGGGGTTGCACCTCTGTTTCAGGCTTTTCTCGCTCACCACATCGGCGAGGTTGGAGGTGGGTATCTGTGAGGACACCAACCGCTACAGTCGCGCCTTTGTGCTGCTCGACACATTGCATGTGGATCAGGGCAGCCGCTGGCAGGAGATGGTGGTAGACCTGAGTGCCTACAGCGGGGTTGGGCGGAGGCTGGCGTTCCGCATGCAGCGGGCCTTGCAGACAGACAACGATGCCTGCTGGATAGACGATGTGGCGGTGAGCAGCTGCGGCACCACGACGCCTTGGGCGAACCACGTGGGCAACACCACTGTGACACTCAATTTCGAGCCTTACGGCATAGGCACCGTCGAGGTGCGGTGGGGCGACACGGTGATAAGTCCCGCCGCGAGTCCGTTGACCATCACGGGTCTTACGCCCGACAGCGACTATGTGTTCCAGGTCGGCTGTGCCGGTTCGGAGGGAGAGACGGTGGCTGTGCACACATTGGAGAGTGCTGGCATGACGATAGCCTACTACGAGAACTTCGACGCTGTGGACAGCGTAATGCCGCGCCACTGGCGCCGTCCGACGACCAACAAGCCGCAGGTGACGGGCGGAGCGCTGCGCATGACGCCTACGGCGGGTGACAGCTGCATAGCTGTGTTGCCGTTGCCCACGGGAGCTGTGCTCAGCGATTTGAATATGGCGCTTACCGTTGCGGGGAGCAGCAATGTGTGGCTCGTGGTGGGCGCTATGGAGTATGCCGACGAGCCCGAGAGCTTCGTGGCGATAGACACCCTCCAGGCAGCTGCGGGGAGACAGGTGGTTTCGCTGGCGGGATATGCCGGCGACGGACAGTACCTGGCCCTGTGTGCCGTAGGCAGCGGGACGCTGACCGTCGACGAGCTGAGGATAGCCCGTTGCATGATAGACGATGTGAGGATGTACAACCTGACTGAGAGCAGTGTGACGCTGGCGTGGGACACTGTGGTGATGGCGCAGGGTGCAGAAGTGCAGATAGAATACGGGCCGACAGGGTTTGCGCCGGGGAGCGGGACGGTGGTCGTCGCGCAGGGGCAGCCCCTCACGCTCGATAGTTTGGCCAACGACCAAGACTACGACCTCTACATAATGCCCTCGTGCGGCGACCAGCCGTCGGCCTATGACAAGCACAGGTTCCACACCTTCGCCCACGAGGTGACGACGCCCTACTGCACGGGCTTCGAGGAAGGGGAACTGCCGCAGGGATGGGTCGTCAGCGACGGTTCGACGCTCACGGAAGCCTCCTATCAAGGCTCGGGAGCCCTGCGGATAGCGGCAGGAGGGACGGCTGTGATGCCCTTGCTCGGCAACGACACGCCCGACACCTTCTACCTGGAATTCTACGGCTTCGGCAACGCAAACATAGTGGTGGGACGTATGGCCACACCCTACTCGCCGTTTGTGGCCACCGACACCCTTGCGGGCAGCGGCAGCTGGACGAGGTATATCGTTCGGGTGACCGGTGGGGCCAACAGCTGTCTGGCGTTGAGGAGTGCCTCGTCGGTGTGGACAATCGACGCTGTGGCGTTGCGTACCGGCGTGGTGCAGACGGTGGCGGTGAGCGCCATAGAGCAGCATTCGGCGCAGGTGAGCTGGGTGCTGATGGGCGGCGACAGAGTGAGGATAGAATATGCTGCGGTGCAGGGCGTCGACTTTGTTCCCGGCAGCGGCACCGTCGTTGTTGCCGACAGTACGGTAACCCTTACGGGCTTGGCGTCGGACACCAGATATTGTCTGCATGTGAGCCCTTACGACAGCGTTGCCGGCGGCAGCTGTCATTATTTCACTGTGTATTTCACCACGTTGCCATCGGCCATAGAGCTGCCCTACTGTCAGAACTTCGACGGCTTGGCGACGAGCAGCTATCCTTCGAACTGGCGGCGGCTGTCGGATTACGGCGAGTACCCGCTGGTGAGCAGCGACCGTAACCGTTCGGGCGGCCGTTCGCTACGTATGTCGGTCTTCGGCAACGGCAGCACGGTGGCCATACTTCCCGATATGGAGACCTGTTCGCAGCATGTGGCCCTTGCTTTCTGGGCCAACGCCACCACGCACCATCAGGATGCCGTGCTGCTGGTAGGTTCCATTACCGACGCCACCGATGCTTCGACATTCGTGGCCACCGACACCCTGCATTTCACGGCTGCCGACAGCTGGGTGCACCACATGACGCGTTTCACCCCCGGCGCAGGCCATACCGCCATAATGCTCAGGGGTGCCTCGAGTGGCGAGACGAGGGTGTTTGTTGAAGACCTCTGCCTGGAACCCTGTGTGGCGCAGAACCTGCGGGTGAGCGATATCGACAGTACGGGAGTCACCGTGAGTTGGACGACAGAGGACAGCCTGAGCATGGTTTGCCAGATTGGCGGCGGCGGAGTCGTCAGAACGGATACCCTTCGTCAGTCGCCCGTCACGCTTGGGGGCTTCAATATGGGCACATCCTACAGCCTGACATTTACCACCCTCTGTGGCTGTGGCGCCAGAGGAACCGCCTACAGGCCTGGCGAGGGTTCGACAGGCACTACCGCCAACGGGGGAAGGGTGACGATAAGCCTGAACACCCATGCTGCCCAGCAGACGATGCCTTATTGCCACGCCTTTGAAGCAACCACCGGCTCGCGACCCTATCTGTGGCGATATAGCGGCACGATGACGATTACCGACCGCAACTATCATAACGGATTCCATAGCCTGCAGACCTCGGGAGGGAGCACGCTGATACTGCCTCCGATGGGAGATGTGGGCAACGCTGTGGTGAGCCTCTTCCTGTTCGGCACAAATGCCACGCTGATGAGTGCGGGTGTTGCCGTCGGCATAATGAACCATCCCGATTCGGTGGATTCCTTTATCCCGCTGGACACCCTGCGCCTCACCACTCTCGGCATGTGGCAGCATCTGGTTGCCGACCTTACGTCGTATGAGGGGACGGGTCGATACATAGCCTTGCGACCTGCTGTGGGAGCCGGGACGCTGTTTGTCGACGATTTGATGGTGTCGCGGTGCGGCATAAGCGATGCGGCGGCAAGCAACAGCGGCCTGTTGACCTTCAGGGCGCTGAATGGGGTGAGCCGTGTGGCTGTCGAGTACGGTCCTGCGGGTTACATTCCCGGTTCGGGAACTTACGACACCATTGAATGTGGTGCGGGAGTGTGGCAGAGCTATCAGTTGGCAGGCTTGGACGGCACAACCAGCTACGACATATACCTCAAGTCCATTTGTTCGGATTTGGCCAACTGCCAACAGCTTATGGTGCAGACGGGCAATGCCGCCACAACCCCATACTGCCAGGACTTCGATGACACGCCCGAGGCCGGTATGACTTCGGGGTGGGTTGTGAGCCGAGCCTATAACAACACTCCGTCGATGGCCGTTGTCGGGGGCAATCAGCGGCTCAACCTGAAGGCTGCGGTGGGTAATCGCAGCATAGCCGTATTGCCGCTGTTTGACGTTGTGGACATAGAGGCGCACCAGCTCAGCATGAGTCTGCGTGTTGCCAACCACAACCGTACACGTCTGATAGTCGGCCAGATATCCGATGCCTCGGACCCCAATACCTTCTCGCCGCGCGACACCGTAACGGTGGGGTCGTCGTCGGATTGGCACACTGTGAGACTTGCTCTTGGGCGCTTCTCGGGCACCGACCGTATCGCTTTGGCGTGTGACGCCACGACGCAGACGGCGGAGATGTGGATAGACGATATCACCGTGACCCGGGGCCTGACGCCCGAGGTGGCCGTGCTGTCGGCCCGCAGCATACAGCTGACGAACGCGGACACCGACTACTATGTGGAATACGGGTTGTCGGGCACGATGCAAGGCAACGGTACTGTGGTGCATATCACCTCGGATACGGCGACGATAGCAGGCCTCGTGCCTCAGCAGACATATTGGCTCTATTGCCGCGACGACGCAGATGAAGCCACATGTATGGAACCTCTGGCTGTCGTCATGCCCGGCGAGGAGAGCCTGCCATACTGTCATCGTCGCGACACCCTGTCGTCATATATGCTGCCCGAGTTGGAGGCAGACGAAGTGTCGACGCTGCACATATATTTCACACTCAGGGGAGGCAGCCCTGTGGTGGTGGGTGTTATGGAGCGACAGAACGACTGGGGCAGCTTTGTGCCGGTAGACACCGTAACGGCAAGTGCGGGCACGTGGAGCCCGATGCATGTAAGTCTCGCGGCATATAACGGCAGCGGCCGTTTTGTGGCGTTGAAGACCACCAACGGCACCAATGCCGTCATCGACGCCTTCAAGGTTTCGGAATGCGAGTTGCCGACAGTGACCCTCTACGACGACAACAGTGTGGCATTTACAGGCAGCGGCGCAGTAGAATACGGCCCGTCGGGATTTGTGCCCGGCAGCGGAACCCTTGTGACGTGTCCCAGGACGATAGTGCTTGCCGACACCACGCTTTACGATTTCTATCCACTCTGTGCGATGGATGACGCTGCCTGCGGAGAGCCCATACAGATAGCGACATCTATGGCGGTGGCGTTGCCCTATTGTGAGGATTTCGGTTCGGGCATGCCTGTGGGGTGGACTCCGTTCAGCGATGCTGTGAACAGCGGCAGCGTGACGACGGTGGAGCGGCTGGCGTTGCAGGTATCTGCAGGCCAGACGGTAGGAGTACAAATGCCGGCATTGCCGTCGGGTTTGCTACACTTCAGTTTCGACAAGAGCGGCACAGCCTCTGTGGTGTTGTGCGGCGACACGATAGTAGGCAGCGCCAGGAAGCATGTGTCGGTAGTCAATAACGGGCGTCCGCAGATACTGGCTATCGGCAGCGGAACGGCATATATCGACAACCTGATGGTCGAAAGCTGTGAGTTGCCCGACAGTTTGATGATATCGCAGCCCGGCAACGGACGTGTGGAGTTGACCTGGGATACGAATGATTATTCGGGCTTTTACATTGAGTACACTTTTGCCGGCCTGCCGCAGGGCAGCGGGAATATACGCAGGGCCGATGCTGCGCCGCTTGTCCTCAGCCTCGAGCCCGACACGGTTTACAATATCTACCTGCGTTGCGACTCGCTGCTGCTCACCTGCCGGCCGCCACAGCGCCTCACTACGCTTGCCGCACTTACGCCGATACCGTATTGTGCGAACTTCGACGCCGATGCGGTGAACGAAAAGCCCGCAGGATGGCGAGCCCTTATCGACCACACAGGCAACTATGCCCGTGTGACTGCCGGCAGCGCCCACAGCGGCAGCCAGAAGTTGACGGTATCGAACTATTACGGCACCACGTATCTCGTTCTTCCTCAACCTTCGGTCGACAGCCTGCGGCGCTTGAATGTAAGCCTCTATGCCCGCTTCCACAACAGCAACGGCCACAGCCTGGTGCTCGGCACCATGAGTGACGCCTCCGACCCGTCGACCTTCGACTCGCTGACGTCCTTCGCATCGATGAGAAACGCATACAGGCGTTGTTTCCACACGCTGGACAGCTATTATGGGAACGGCCGTTTCCTCGCACTCAAGGTGGCAGACGACGATGTGGTTGACATCGATGATGTGAGGGTGAACAGTTGTGCCGCCTATGGGTTCCGTATGACGGAGAGGGAAGCCGACCACGTGGTGATAGAATGGGAGCAGCAGGGCGCGCCCGAGGTGAGCATTGTGTATGGTCCCCGAGGGTTTAATGAAGCCGACGGTGTTGTGGTGCATCCTACGTCATCGCCGTGCCGCATAGAGAATCTGTCGCCGTTGACCAACTACGCCTTCTATGCCAGCGGACAATGTGCCGACAGTACAGCATGTCCCGACGAGCGGCAGGTGGACACCTTCTATACATTCACACCTCAGGGTGGCGCCGGATGTATCGACTATACCGACCTTACGGCCTCCTATGTCACCTGCAGTTACGGTTCCTATGCCAATCCTATGGAAAATATTGGAGCCGTTGACTATGGCTATCAGAGTGCGCAGAGTCGCCATACGGTACATTTTGACACCGCCGAGCGTGACAGTCGCACAGGAGGTCTGTTGCGTACTATTCCTGTCAACGAGCAGGCATCGGTGCGTCTGGGCAACTGGATGTCCGGCGGCAACAGCATGCCGCAGGCCGAGAGCATCACTTACGGCTTCACAGTAGATGCGGCTGAAGCCGACCTGCTGGTGCTTCGCTATGCCGCCGTGCTGCAGGACCCCGAGCATGCAGCTGCACTACAGCCGCGCTTCAGGCTTGAAATACTGAATCAGGAAGGCGCGTTGATAGATTCGTGCAGTATGGCCGATTTCATTGCCAATGCCAACCTCGGGTGGGCGCAGGCGGCCAACGAAGTGTTGTGGAAAGACTGGACCACCTACGGAGTCGACCTGATGCCTTATGACGGGCAGACCATCTTTGTGCGCCTCACCACCAACGACTGTGGTGAAGGGTCGCATTTCGGCTATGCGTACTTCACGTTGCGTTGTGCCTCGAAGTTGATGCAGACAGAAGGGTGCAGCGATGTGCCGAACAACCGCTTCACGGTGCCGACGGGCTTCAACTACCGCTGGTATTCCTCGGAAGATACTACGGCGACGATTTCCGACTCGTCGAGTATATGGGTACGTTCGGACAATAGCGTGACATACTATTGCCAGCTGTCGTTTGTCGACAACCCCTCGTGCAACTTCACCATGAGTGCCTTTGCCGGAGCCCGCTACCCGTTGGCTATCATTGACACCGTGCTGACGGTGGCTGACTGCGAGTTTGACCTGCAACTGAACAACCACAGCACCATCTCCGGCAACGGAGTAACGCCTCTGGGTACCGGCGAGCCGTGCGAGACCTACCGCTGGGTATTGCCTGACGGCATAACAAGTACAGCTGTGTCGCCATTGTTGCATTTCGCCGATACGGGTACCACCACCGTCACCCTCATTGTGGGTATTGCCAACGACCAGTGTATCGACACCTTGACGCGCGACATACACATTGCCTACCCCTATCCGTTAACTGCTCTCCAGGGCCGTAATGCTCGTTGCGACAACGATGAGCCGGATACAATATTGGTGGTCAATGCCACTCAGTACCAGTGGGTTGGCGGAAGTGGTTCGCCACAAATAATTACTCCATTGGCAGACACTGTGCTTACTTGCTACACGGTGGACACCAATGGATGCCACGATACGTTGAGCCACACCCTTGTGGTGCACCCGACATACGATATTAATGATGCCGACAGCGTCTGTTCGTCGTCGAGCCCCTATGTATGGCGTGATACTGTGTTGACCTTTACCACTTCGGACGAGGCATTCTCTGCCGTGCTCTCGCGTCACAGTGAGTATGGTTGCGACAGTGTGATGACCCTCGCCCTGCATCTGTGGGACGACTACTATCCACAGCAATACGACACCATCTGCGACCTCGCGACGTTGCCCTTCTTCGACACTATGCTTGCCACCACAGGGTCCTACCTGCATATAGACTCTACAATGTTTGGTTGTGACAGCCTGACGACGATGCACCTCACGGTGATGCCCAACAAGCAGACGGACGACAGCCATGTGGTTTGCGACTCGCTGCGGTGGATAGACGGGCAACTCTACCTTGCCGACACCGCAGATGTGGACGACACATTGTCGACAATCTTTGGCTGCGACAGCGTGGTTACGCTGTATCTTACGGTCAATCCCTCGAAGCATTATGTCTTTGACGACACTGTGTGCGGTGGCAGCCAATATCTGTTCCGCGGCCACTACTATGATGAGACCGGATATTATGCCGACACATTGTCGACCACCGAGAACTGCGACAGTGTGCTAGGGGTGAACCTGACAGTGATACCTATGCCGCAGCTTAGTGTAGACAGCAGCTACGACTGTGGCAAGCAGAACTATATTATGCGGGCTGTCAGCGATGTGCCTTACATATGGTGGCTGTCCTCGCCAGACGACCCCTCTCTTGGCGCACAAAACCATGAAGAACAAATCGTTATAAGTCCAGATACTGTAACCACCTATCGCCTGTACGCCGACTATCGGCCCCAACCGCTCTGTCCGGTTGTCGTCGAGTTCACGGTCTCGCCATTTACTCTGCCTGAGGCTAAGATGCGTGTGTCGCCACGTATCCTCAATATCGAGCAGCTCTCGTTCGAAGCACGCGATGTTGGAAATGAGTATGCGTGGCGCCAATGGTTTATTGACGACGAACTGCTCGACTGGACAGGTCGTGTCATCCACTCCACCGCCGAAGCCGATGCCGACACCGTCAGTGTGATGCTTGTTGTGGGTGATGGACGCTGTACAGACACGGCGTTGATGCTGTTGCCTGTAGAGCATACTGATTTGGTTGTGCCCAATGCTTTCACTCCAGGCGCTGAGACTAACCGTGAGTTCTATGTCGTGGGCTATAATATTGAGCGGTATGAGATAAACGTATACAACCGTCGCGGTGTGCTGGTTTATCGCAGCGATGACATAAGCGGCCGATGGGACGGCCGCAACCTCGAGGGCTACGACTGCCCGTCGGGCAACTATATTTATTACATCCTTTACTCCACCGTCTACCGCCCGGAGAAGATGCAGAAACAGGTAGGGTCGGTGCTATTGATCAGATAAAAAAGAAGCAGGGCTGGTTCTTTGAACCGGCCCTGCCTGTGTGTTGAGCGCTCTTTAGGCGTTCTTGTATTTCTCGATTTGTACCTTGAGGGTGTCGATACCATCGGACACAGCCTGTTCGAAGGTGTTGGCCTGTTTGGTTACGAAGAGATCTTTGCCGGGAACAAAGAGACGCAGTTCGGCAATCTTATTGTTGTCGGTCTCGGGTTTATCGACTTTGAGGGTAACCTCGCATTTGATGGCGTTGTCAATCATGCGGTCGAGTTTTGCGACCTTCTCGTTGATGAATTTCTCCAGTTTCTCGTCGGCTTTGAATTTCACCGAATTGATGGTAGTGTTCATAATATCCTCCTTTTTATATGTTGTTGATACGTGTTGTTATTTTTTGCGGCCGCGCGGGTGGGCGTGACTGTAGACATCTTTCAGGTGTTCGCGCGTGACGTGGGTGTATATCTCTGTCGTCGACAGGCTTTCGTGTCCCAGGAGTTCTTTGATGGCCTGTATGTTGCCGCCTTCGCTCAGGATGTGTGTCGCGAAACTATGGCGGAACACATGGGGACTGATGCGGTCGGCATTCGACAGGCCTGTCATGTATTTTTGGACGATTTGGTACACCTGGCCGGGGTTCAGCTGTCCGCCGCGCTTGCCCGTGAAGAGCCATTCTGTCGGCTCCAATGTCTGTTGTTTTAACGCGAGATATTCCGAAATATTGTGTGCCAACTCATTTTCTATCGGAATGAGTCGTTCTTTGTTGCGTTTGCCGAGCACCTTGATGGTCAGCGAGCCGAAGTCCACCGAGCTCTCCTTGAGTCCGGTAAGTTCCGAGCGGCGCATGCCTGTCTCGTAGAGCATGCGCAGAATCAGCGCGTCGCGCCGACCCCAGAAGTCGTCGGCGAACACTCCTTCGTCGTAGAGGTGTTCCGTCTCGCTCTCCTTGTAGAACACAGGCAGCCGCTTGGGCTGTTTGGGTGCCGACACTTTGGCCATCAGGTCCACGTCGTAGAGTCCGTGACGCCGCAGATAGCGCAGCCAGCTGCTAACCGACGAGAGGCGACGTTTCACCGTCCCTGCCGCCTCGCCGCGTTCCATGTGCCCCATCTGCCATTCGCGCAGCTCGCGTGCGCTCAACTCCTCCATATCGTCGATATCGATGCTGTGCAGGTAGGCCTCCAGGTCGCGCAAGTCGCCTATATAGTTCTCCACTGTGCCTGCCGCCATGCGCCGCTCTGTGCCTATATAGTCGTGGAACCGTGTTATTGCCTCGTCGATTTTCATCGCTGCAAAGTTACGAAAAAAAACGTTATCGTGGTAAAAAGATTCTTTCCATATTTCAAATGTTTCGTATCTTTGTGGCGTGAAGAGTCCACAAAGGGGTGCGTTTATGTTGCACGTCTACTGAACGTTAGACGCATAAACAGCTGAGAACAGACCCTCAAAACTTGATCGGGATAATGCCCGCGTAAGGAACAAAACTATGGTACACACAAACAGTAACTGTGGCCGCTATCGCTTTTTTGAGGTCACCAGAATCAGCCGCCGGCAGATGATAGCCTGCCTGGCCGTGGCAATTTCAATTTTCAATTTTCAACTCTCAACTCTCAAGGCTCAGGATACCGTCCGCAAGCTTGACGAAGTCATTATTCAAGATGCGCGCGTGAGCAACAAGACTCCGCTCACCACCAGCACCTTGGGACGCGAACAACTCGACGAGGCCCGCACCGAGTTGTCGGTGCCCTACATGCTGGAGACGCAGCCCTCGGTGGTGGCCAGCGGCGAGAACGGCACTATCGGCGGTACCTACATCCGCATCCGTGGCGTAGAGCCCAACCGCATCAACGTGAACCTCAACGGCATCACGCTCAACGACCCCGAGAGCCAGCAGGTGTTCTGGTACAACATACCGAACCTCGGCGGCATGTCGCAGAGCATGCAGATACAGCGCGGCATGGGTGCCTCGACGGGCGGCAGCTCGGCTATGGGCGCCGCCATCAACATGCAGACCCTCAACGCTCGCGACCGCGCCTACGGCATGGCCGACATAGCCTACGGCTCGTGGAACACACGCCAGTATGGCATCAGCGCCGGAACTGGCATACTGAGGAGCGGCCTATCGTTCGACTTTGCCTACAGCGGCCTGACTAGCGACGGCTTCGTGCGCAGCTGGGGTACCGACCAGCAGAGCTTCTTCGGCAGCATGAGCTGGTACGGCGAGCGCACGCTCATCAAGTTGCTCACCATCATCGGCAACCAGAAGACCGGCATAGCCTGGAACGGAGCCTATCCCGATAGACTCGATACTGACCCCACCTACAATTCTGCCGGTGAATACTATATGGATGGAGACACCATGTATTACAACAACGAGACCGACAACTACTGGCAACGCCACTACCAGCTCTACGTCTCGCACCTGTTCAACGACAAATGGAGCGTCAAGGGTGCCTTCGACGTGATGCACGGCGGCGGCTACTACGAGCAGTACATGACGGCCGGTAGCGGATATGTGCCTGCACCCTTCGCCTATCTGAGCGATGTGGTGTTCCAGAAGCGCATGGACAACTACACCTACACCGGCAACGCCGCCGTAAACTACAATGGCGACAAGCTCACCTTCTCGCTGGGCGACAACTTCATCTACTACGACGGCCTGCAGTACGGCGACGTCATCTGGTATCGCGACACCGCGATGCACTACAACCTGCCCTACCGCTGGTATGAGAACAAGAGTGCAAAGCTCGACAACTCGGTCTATGCCAAGGCCACCTACGACTTCAACAGCAACCTGAACGTTTACGCCGACCTGCAGCTGCGCATGGTCAACTACCGCATCCACGGCAACAGCGACGATGTGCTGGCCGGTACCGCCCGCGACGGCGCCTTCGACTTCACCAACAACTACCTCTTCTTCAATCCCAAGCTGGGTGTAAACTATCGCATCGACGACCACCAGCGCGCCTACCTTGTGGCCGGTATCAACAGCCGCGAGCCTGTGCGCTTCGACATCATGAGCGCCTACGCCAATGGCGACACCATTAAGCCCGAGACAATGCTCGACCTCGAACTTGGATACCAGATTGCCCACAATCGCTGGGCTTTCAACGCCAACCTCTACGCCATGCTCTACAAAGACCAGATGACCCCCAACGGCGACGTCCTAACCGGCTATGCCCTGATGGAGAATGTGGACAAGAGCTACCGCCTCGGCATAGAGTTGGAGGGCGGCTACAAGATTGCCGACTGGTTCCGCATGGACGCCAACCTGACGCTAAGCATGAACAAGGTGCTCGACCTGACCTACTTCGTCTTCGAGACAGGCGACACGGTGCAGACGGCCGTCACTGGCACCACCGACCTGGCCCTCTCGCCATCGGTGGTTGGTGCCGCCATCGCCACCTTCACCCCCTTCAAGGACGCCAAGCTGCAGCTCATAGGCAAGTATGTCGGCAAGCAGTATGCCGACAACACCAGCCGCGAGTGCTATGCCATCGACCCCTACTTCCTGCTCAACGTCAAGGCCAGCTACACCTGGCACCTCAAGGGCACCAACGAGATTGAGGCCCAGCTGGTGGTCAACAACGTGCTCAACCACAACTACCGCCTCCATGCCTGGGCAGGCGATTGGGTTGACGACTTTACCTCCCCCGGCACCAACTACTACATACACGACCGCACCTGGCTCCAGCAGCCCGGCATCAACTTCATGGGTCGCGTAATATATAGGTTCTAAGATGAATGTATTCGAAATAATAGGTGCCGTCATTGGCTTGGGGTACATCATCAGCGAGTACCGCGCCGACAAGTGGTTCTGGCCGCTGAGTCTGCTGATGAGTGCCTTCTATGCCGTCATCGACTTCACCAGCGGCATTTACGCCAACGGCGCCATCTGCTGCTACAACTTCGTGATGTCCATCTACGGCATCCTTGTGTGGCGTGGATTGATACAGAAGCGCCAGGAAGATCACGGCGGCGAGCGTCATATCTCCTCATGCCCGAAGCGGTACTGGTGGCAGATCATCACCGTCATCGTGCTGCTCAGCGCTTTGCTCACTTGGTTGCTCGGCTACCTTAACCAGAGCACCTATACCCTGCCCAGCGGACGGGTTATCCATCTGGCGGTACTCGACGGTGTGTCGTCGGCTCTCACCATCGTGGGTATGCTCATGCTGGCGCATAAATGGTGGCAGCAGTGGTTCTGCTGGATGCTGGTGGAGCCGCTGATGATTGTCATTTTTATCCTCACCGGCAACTATGCTTCGGCGGTGCTCTACGCTGTCTTCGAGGTGTTCTGCATACTTGGAGTGATTAAATGGAAGAAAGAAAGCATATCGTAATCCTCGCTGCCGGCGACTTCCCGACGCATGAAGTGCCCCTCCGTGCTCTGAAGGAGGCCGACTTCGTCGTATGCTGCGACTCGGCCTATGAGACAATTAAGAATGAAGAATTGAGAATGAAGAATTATGTGGTAGTCGGTGATGGTGATTCTTTGTCAGAAGCAGATAAGGCCGCTCCTGGCGACCGCTGGATACACGTTGCCGAGCAGGACTACAACGACCTCCACAAGGCAATGCAGTGGGCCGCCGCACACTACCCACTACCCACTACCCACTATCAACTTATAGCTGCCACCGGCAAGCGTGAAGACCACACTCTGGGCAATATCTCCTATCTTGTCACCTTCGCCGAAGAATATCCCGGTGCCGACATCGAGATGCTTACTGACTACGGCCGTTTCACGGCGATGAACGGCAGTCGCACCTTCAGGTCCTTCGCGCGTCAGCAGGTAAGTATTTTCACTATGGACCCCGACAAGCCCATCGATAGCGAGGGTCTTCGGTGGCCACTGGAAGAATTCCACGCCCGCCGCTGGTGGCAGGCTTCCCTAAATGAGACCCTCGGCACAGAGTTCACACTCCGCACCGAGGGCCACCTTGTGGTCTTCCAGACCTACGAGCCGAAGGGATAAACCTCTACCTTCTGTATCGGTCTGCCGTCAATCTTGACAATATAAACTCCCGGCGGGAGCGGTATTTCCCGCTTCCCGTCTATCCATTGTGTTCCAATGACAACGCGTCCCATTATATCATATATTGTCAAAGCACAATCTGCCGCCGGGCGCACTATTATGCGACCATCGGCCGACCACACCCCGATTTTAATCTTTTCTTCAACGAAGAGCGCTTCAATATAAGTATCCTCCTGCACCTTGATATACCGGGGATTGCTTGTGTCGCCATCGCTCCAGCGCTCAAACATGTATCTTGGCTTTGCTATGGCCCGCACTCCCGCTATGTCGTCTTCGCAACGTGGAAGGAACAGGGTGTCTACCCTACCCCGTGACGGGTCGGTAGTTATGGCCCATAGTTCATGCATCTTGCTTCCCATCACGTTGAGGCTTGACCAGTAAGGTGCGCTTTCGTAGGCAGACGCATAGCTGCACGGCACCAGTATTTCATAGCCATTATCATCTGGGGAGAATGTGGTAGCATCGATAATTGGAGGGTTGGGGGCAAATGCCTTGACACGCTTTAAATACCCGGTGCCGAAGGCTCTTTTACCTATGCGTTGCAACCCTCTGCCCAGGCTGACGTCCTTTAATCTGCTATATGCAAAGGCGTCGTCGCCAATAGTATGTACCGAATCGGGAACAACAATAGAGCTTATCCTGAGACCTACACACAGGTTTGCAGGTATGACCTTCACATTGTCGCCGATGATGAAAGATGTTACGTTTTCGCTGAATGGAATGTCTTTCACCGAACAGCTGTCGGCATTCCACCGAATGGTTTTAATCTTGTCGCATTGGGCAAAAGAGCGATATCGTATTTGTTTCAGCCTGCGGGGTATCGTAATCGAGGTCATGCCGCAACCCATAAACGCAGAATCGCCAATAAACGTCAACGTTCCAGGGAGAGCCACACTATCCAAAGAACTGCACTTATAGAAGGCCAGAGCACCTATGCTCTCCACAGAATCGTGCATATAGACAGTCTTCAGGCTGCCAATACCTGAACATACGCGCACCGGAATGTTTTTCACACTCTCGCCGAAAGAGACACTCTTTATATTGTTGCAGTTCACGAATGCACCGATAGTACCCATTTCCCCTGCCACAATGCAGCTGTCGGCATTGAATGCGATTGAATCCAGATTGCTGCAGTAGTAAAACGCATTGTTCCTGATGCGTTTTATATGCCGCGGAATTGTCAAAGTAGTCAGATTGTGGCAGCAGTTAAAAGCCCAACCTCCAATGTCGGCCACCGTCGTCGGGAAGGTCGTTCCGCCGCATCCCATTATTAGTTGGTTGTCTGCTGTCCTGATTACGGCGTTGCAATTGTCTCTGCTGTCGAACACCGTGTTGCCGGTATCGACAACAATCGTCGTCAGGTGGTCGCAATTGGCGAAAGGCGAAAGGCCAAAACTCTCTACCGACCTGCCAATTGTCACCGACTCCACCCCACTGTAACGGAAGGCTTCGTCCCCGACAGAAGTCACAGACTTGCCGATCACCACGGAAGTTAAAGCGGAACAGGACTGGAAGGCCCTGTTTCCGATAGTGACCACCGAATCGGGAATTGTCAATGAGAACGACCCAGACATGCCTGCACAAAGACTGCCCGGTATGACCTTCACGTTCTCTCCAATCACGAAACTATCCACATTGGAGAAATCGGAAAAAGGATAGTATACCCATACGCAGCTGTCGGCGTTGAACACAACCGTTGTCACACCATCACATAGACCAAAGGCATCTTCCGCAATTGTAGCCACTCGCCTGGGTATGGTGATAGATGTCAAACCGCTGCAATAATAAAATGCGCCCGCATCGATACTGACCAACGTGTTGGGCAATGTCACCGACGTCATGTCGACACATAGTCTGAAGACATAATCACCGATACCTGTGACCGCATAGGTCGTTGTGCCGTCGCTGACACTGTCGGGAATTATCAAGTCGCCCTCCAAACGGTAACCCTCATAATCAGTCACCCATACCGTGCCACTATTCATTATCGTATAATACAGGTTGTGCCCACTCGGTGACACGGCCGAGAACCCTTCGGCGTAGGAGCAGCACGCAACCGCCATCATTACTACAATGGAAAACAACTTTTTCATATTCTTTGTGGCTTTTGTTTGACTGTCAAATCAGCAGTTTCAGCAGGTCCTGGCCGATGTCGCGACGGTAGTATTTGCCGTCCCATGTGATGGTGTTGACGCGGTTGTAGCTCTTCAGCAATGCTTCAGGGAGCGTTTCGGCGAGGGCTGTGGCGCAGATGACGCGGCCGCCGTTGGTGAGCAGCTCACCGTCGGCGCCGTGCTTGGTGCCGCAATGGAACACGATGACATCCTCCTGCTCTTCGCCGATGCTGATGACTTTGCCCTTCTCGTAGGCTTCGGGATAGCCGCCAGCGACCATCATCACGCAGGCCGCCGTGCGGGGGTCGACTTTCAGTGAGCAGCGGTCGAGGGTGCCGCGTGCGGTGTTC
>JBGUZF010000069.1:0-9027 GCA_045222795.1 Bacteroidales bacterium | reverse complement strand
ATGGACGACCTCTACGCCCTCCGCAACCTGGCCGCCGTCATCAAGGACAGCGCCCTCTGCGGCCTCGGCCAGACCTCGCCGAACCCCGTACTCAGCACCCTCGACAACTTCTGGGACGAGTACGTCGAGCACGTCGTCGACAAGAAGTGCCGCGCCGGCGTCTGCAAGAAACTCATGCAGTATGTCATCGACGCCGAGAAGTGCATCGGCTGCGGCAAGTGCCAGAAGGGCTGCCCCGCCGAAGCTATCAGCCGTACCGACTACATCGCCCCGGGCCACAAGCTGGCTTCCATGGTGATCGACGCCACCAAGTGCATCAAGTGCGGCGCCTGCATCGGCAACTGCAAATTCGGTGCTATTTCGGTTAAATAATCTTTAAAAAAGAATTAGAAATGATTAATGTCACTATAGATAACAAAGCGATCCAGGTCCCCGAAGGCACCACTATCCTGAAAGCTGCCCGCATGGCCGGTATCGAGATTCCGACGCTCTGCTATTTCGAGCTCGACGGAATGAAATTTGAAAACAAACCCGGCGGATGCCGCGTCTGCATGGTTGAGGTCACCAAGGACTTCAACGGCAAGCCCCGCCGCAATCTGGCCCCCGCCTGCGCCACCGACTGTGTCGAAGGTATGGAGGTCCTCACCGCTTCGCCCCGCGCCCTCAACGCCCGCAAGACCGTCCTCGAGCTGATCCTCAGCGACCACCCGAACGACTGCCTCCAGTGCGAGAAGAGCGGCGACTGCGAACTGCAGGCCCTCGCCGCCCGCATGGGCATCCGCGAGATCCCCTTCAAGGGCGAGCAGAGCCACTATGTGAAAGACACCACCCTCAGCGTCTACCGCGACATGGACAAGTGCGTCTACTGCCGCCGCTGCGAGACCATGTGCAACAAGTTCCAGAGCGTCGGCGCCCTCAGCGGCGTCAACCGCGGCTTCCCCTCGGTGGTGGCTCCCGCCTTCGAGCAGAAACTCGGCGACAGTTCCTGCGTCAACTGCGGCCAGTGCGTCCAGGTGTGCCCCGTGGGTGCCCTCACCCTCGTCGACAACATCAACGACGTGCGTAAGGCCCTCGCCGATCCCACCAAGACCGTCGTCGTGCAGACCGCTCCCGCCGTCCGCGTCGCCCTCGGCGAAGAGTTCGGCATGGAACCCGGCACCATCGTCACCGGCAAGATGGCCGCTGCCCTGCGCCGTCTTGGATTCAACTATGTGTTCGACACCGACTGGAGCGCCGACCTCACCATCATGGAAGAGGGCACCGAGCTCCTCGGCCGCGTGAAGGCTTTCCTCGCTGGCGACAAGAACGTCAAGCTGCCGCTGTTCACCAGCTGCTGCCCCGCCTGGGTCACCTTCTACGAGAAGAACTTCCCCGACCTGCTCGACTACCCCTCGACCGCCAAGTCGCCCCAGGGTATGTTCGGCGCCGTCGCCAAGAACTACTTCTGCAACAAGATTGGTGTGAAGCGCGAAGACATGGTCGTCGTCTCCATCATGCCCTGCCTCGCCAAGAAGAGCGAGTGCGCCCGTCCCGAGCTCGGCAAGGATGGTGACCAGGATGTCGACTTCAGCCTCACCACCCGTGAGCTGGCCCACATGCTCAAGCAGAACAACATCGACCTAAACAACCTTCCCGAGGAAGACTTCGACAGTCCTCTCGGCCAGTCGACCGGTGCTGCCGTCATCTTCGGCGCCACTGGCGGCGTGATGGAGGCTGCTGTCCGTACCGCCTACGAGGTGTACTGCGGCAAACCGCTGCCCAAGATCGACCTCGAGGCCGTCCGCGGCATCTTCGGCGACAGCGTCCGCGAGGCCACCGTCGACTTCAACGGCCTGCCCGTTAAAGTCGCCGTCTGCTACGGTCTCTCGAATGCCCGCAAGCTCATGGAAGAGGTGCGCAACGGTAACCCCAACGGCTACCACTTCATCGAGGTGATGGCTTGCCCCGGCGGTTGCATCGGCGGTGCCGGTCAGCCCTACCACCATGGCAACAGCAACATCATCCAGAAGCGCATGGAAGCCACCTACCGCGAGGACGCTGGCAAGCCCATCCGCAAGAGCCACGAGAACCCCGACATCATCGCCATCTACAAGGAGTACTACGGTGAACCCTGCGGCCACCTCAGCCACGAGCAGCTCCACACCCACTACTTCGACAAGAGCGACAAAGTCGAGATCACGAAATAAAGTAACCAGTGACCGGTGACCGGTGACCAGTGACAAGAAAGACAAACCGTCTCTTATCACAGATCACAGGTCACAGGTCACCAAAAAACAAAGAAAATGGCAAATATCAAAATATCTGAAGAAAAGATCAACGTTATCAAAGATATCGCCAAGAGCTTTGGTAACCGTGCCGGTGAGGTCATCAACGTCCTCCACCAGGTGCAGGGCAAATTCGGCTACCTGCCCGCCGAGGTCCAGGAAGTCGTCGCCCACGAGTTGAACATACCCGTGGCTAAGGTCTATGGCATCGTCTCCTTCTACAGCTTCTTCACCATGGAGCCGAAGGGTGAGCACCCCATCGACATCTGCCTGGGTACCGCCTGCTACGTCCGTGGCGCCGAGAAGGTCCTCGATGCCTTCCAGCGTAACCTGGGCATCCAGGTCGGCAAGTGCACCCCCGACGGCAAGTTCTCGCTGAACACCCTCCGTTGCGTCGGTGCCTGCGGTCTCGCCCCTGTCGCCATGATTGGCGACAAGGTCTATGGCCGTCTCACCCCCGACCTCGTCCCCGGCATCCTCGCCGAGTACAAATAAGTCGACAACTGACTTAATAGTAGAGCGGGGCATCCATTCGGATGCCCCGCCCTTGTATTTGCTACTTGGTCAGCTTTACAATATCTTTCCGGCCCGTCGCATGCGGTCGGTAAGGGGTGTCGGGGTGGCTATTATGGGCGAGGTGGTGACGTCGCGTTGCTCGCCATCGATGTTGAACATCAGGGTGGCTCCGTCATTTCGCACGTCGATGGTTACAGGAGCGCCCATGACGAGAGGCAGGTTCACGTCACCGTGGCCTGCGGGAAATCCACAAAGCATCGGTATGCCGTAGGGCTCCACCAACAGGCGTATCATCTCTTCGACATTCTCATAGGTGAACTCCGAGCCACAGCCCTCGAACTCGCCCAGGATGATTCCCTTGCAGCGGTCAAGCACGCCGTTCATCTGCAGGATGCGCATCTGACGGTCGATGTTGTGCATCGACTCGCCGACCTCCTCGACAAAAAGGATCAGATCCTGCCCCATCGTGGCGTCGGCCTGCGAGCCCACGTTGGGAGCGATGGTGCAGAGGTTGCCTCCCACCAGCACGCCGCTGGCTACTCCAGTTATGTTCTGGGCATGGGCGGGCAGGTGATAGCAGGGAACCTGCCCCATCAGCAGATCGCGCATCATGGTGCTGGTCTCGTCGGTTCCGCCATTTGCCAGATATGAACTCATGGTGCCGTGGACGCTCATCACTCCGGCGCGGCTCAGCAGGCCGTGCAGGGTACTGATGTCGCTGAAGCCGACGAGCCATTTGGGCGAAGCGGTCAGCACGGCAAGCGGAATATGGTCGATGAGCTGTATGGTGCCGTAGCCGCCGCGGTTGCAGATAATGGCCTTGATGCTCGGGTCGTTGAATGCCCAGAGGATGTCGCTGGCGCGCTCGTCGACGGTACCGGCATACTTCCCGTCGACTATCTTACCCACATTGGGGCCGATGATGGGCACCAGGCCCCACGACCGCAGCACGTTGGCGGTAGCCTCGACATTCTCCATCGGGGTGTAATAGGCCGGGGAGATAAGCGCCACCGTGTCGCCGGCGGTCAGATAGGCCGGTTTCACACATTTGAGCGCCACGTTCCCGTCGGGCGTGGGTTCCGGACGGACCTCTTCCTTCCCGCACGACGCGAAGACCAGCGTCGCAAAAGTCAGTAATAGCAGTGTTTTTCTCATAATAGTTGTGTTTTTTTCAGAATGCAAAGATACAAATAAATTGGTTCTCCACAAATATATTTCACATCTAGTATTATGCCGAATTTGCCAAGCCGACGGCACACCACGGCGGTAAGTCGGCGAAAACTCGTGGATTTTCCTTCGGCGATCTCTCGGCGATGTCGGCTCGGTGTTCCCTCTTTGCGGGTTATACGATCCTTCTTTGTGCCTTCTATAAATACCATCGAAGCGAGACCTGATGGCCTCGCTTCGATGTCTTATCACGCATTGGGGCATTATTGCTTTGATTTAGTAATTAAATATGCTATCAGCAAAAATAGCAGTAGTATCCCGTTGACAATGATAAAGGTGTGCGTCGCAAAACGTTTTAAGCCATCATTATCGTTTTAGTTTCACGCTGCAAAGATACGAAATATTTCCGTACCAACCAAATCTTATTGCGAAATTGTAATTTTATACCTTCGGCACAATATTTTCGGCGCTTTGCAGTTTTCTATTAATTGAAAAAATAACAATTATATGGCAAATCAAGACGATTTCTTCAAGAAAGTGGTGGCTCACGCCAAAGAATACGGCTTCATCTTCCCGAGTTCGGAAATCTACGACGGCCTCGCCGCTGTCTACGACTACGGCCAGCTGGGCGTCGAGCTGAAAAACAATATCAAGCAGTACTGGTGGAAGGCTATGGTGCAGATGCACGAGAACATCGTGGGTCTCGACTCCGCCATCTTCATGCACCCCCGCATCTGGAAGGCCAGCGGTCACGTCGACGCCTTCAACGACCCCCTCATCGACAATAAGGACAGCAAGAAGCGCTACCGCGCCGACGTCCTCATCGAGGATCATATCGCTAAGATCGAGGAGAAGATTGAGAAGGAGTGCGAGAAGGCCCATAAGCGCTTCGGCGACGCCTTCGACCGCCAGCAGTTCGTCACCACCAACGCCCGCGTCCTCGAGCATCAGAAGAAGATCGACGAGATCCACGAGCGCTATGCCGACTGCATGAACCGCAACGACCTCGACGGCCTTAAGCAACTCATCCTCGACCTCGAAATCGTCTGCCCAATCAGCGGCACCCGCAACTGGACCGACGTGCGCCAGTTCAATCTGATGTTCGCCACCAAGATGGGCTCCGTCATCGACGACAGCGACACACTCTACCTCCGTCCCGAGACGGCTCAGGGCATCTTTGTCAACTTCCTCAACGTACAGAAGTCTGGCCGTATGAAGATACCCTTCGGCATCGCACAGATAGGCAAGGCCTTCCGCAACGAGATCGTCGCCCGCCAGTTCATCTTCCGCATGCGTGAGTTCGAGCAGATGGAGATGCAGTTCTTCGTACGTCCTGGCACCGAGCTCGAGTGGTTCAAGCATTGGAAAGAGGAACGCCTCCAGTGGCACCTCGCCCTCGGTATCCCCGCCGACTGCTACCGCTACCACGACCACGAGAAGCTCGCCCACTACGCCAATGCCGCCACCGACATTGAATTTAAGTTCCCCTTCGGCTTCAAGGAACTCGAAGGCATCCACTCCCGCACCGACTTCGACCTCGGCCGCCACAGCGAGTTCAGCGGCAAGAAACTGCAATACTTCGACTCCGAGCTCAACGAGAGCTACACCCCATACGTCATCGAGACCTCCATCGGCGTCGACCGCACCTTCCTCGCCATCTTCAGCCATTCGCTCAAGGACGAGACCCTCGAGGACGGCTCCGTGCGCACCGTGCTCTCCCTGCCCGCTAAGCTGGCCCCCTACAAGGCCGCCGTGCTGCCCCTCGTCAAGAAGGACGGCCTCCCCGAGAAGGCCCGCGAGATACAGCACCTCCTCATGCCCGACATGATGGTGCAGTACGACGAGAAGGACGCCATAGGCCGCCGTTACCGCCGTCAGGACGCCATCGGCACCCCCTTCTGCATTACCGTCGACAATGATACGCTCTCCGACAACGCCGTCACCGTCCGTCACCGCGACACCATGCAGCAGGAGCGCGTCGCCATCGACCAGCTCCCCGCCTACCTCAAGGCCAAACTGTAAGCAACTCCCAACAGGATATTAAGAAAGCCCCCGCGACTACTCGCAGGGGCTTTCTTTCACCTTTCACCTCTACGCCACCTCTACGCCACCCCTAAGGCACCTCTATGCCCCAACCATTCATCATTCATCACTCATCATTTGTCCATTCCTCCTCCGTTACAGTTACAGTTGTTACAGTTCAAAAAAGACCACCCCTGCCTGCCCATAATACTTGTACATTTATATCTATATATCTATATATTAATGTATTATATTAAAATTATTGCTATTTCCCCATAATGGTATAGTCTTAATTCTAACTGTAACAACTGTAACTGTAACGCCTCACCTGATGTTAGCTGCCTTATTATCATTATTTTGCTGACTGAATAGTCAGGCCCAAACATCTTCCATCTTCCATCTTCCATCATACATCTTACATCTTTTTGGTAGAACCAAAAAAAATTCGTATTTTTGCAAAATGAAATCTATTTAGGAATGAACCCTATCGACACCACCAATATGTGCTCCCACCTGCAGCGGAAGCTCTTCGACGCCGACGGCGAATACCACCGCCTCTGGCTGGCCCTGAAGGACGACCCGGAGCTGACGGCCGCTGTCCGCTCCCGCCAGCTGCATGTCTATCGTAATGGCAAAAAAGTGCTAATACTGGCCGGCAAGTCGGCACCCAAAATCATACGCGTCGACCGCCTCTGCGATTTTCTGGCAAAAGAATAGGACAATGGAAATCACCACTCTGCTCGACGTTCACTCCCGCGAGGAGCTTTACCGCTGGTACCGCGAGAATCACGACAAGGCCTCCGACTTCTGGCTGCGCATCAACCGTGCGGAAGCCGACTGCGAGGGGGTGGTGCGCTATGTCGACGCCGTCGAGGTGGCGCTCTGCTTCGGGTGGATAGACAGCACCATGAAGCGCATCGACGACGGGAAGCCCATACAGCACTTCACGCCGCGCCGCAAGGGGAGCAACTGGTGCGAGCAGAACCTCGTGCGCTGCCGCCGCCTCGTCGAGACGGGCGAGATGACGCCCGCGGGACTTGCTGTCATCCCCGACATCGATCCGTCGCATTTCGTCTATGAGGATTGGGTTATCGACGCCATCAAGGCCGACAGGCAGGCATGGAAGCATTACCGCTCCTTTCCCGAGAACTACCGCCGCATCAAGGTCGACCGCATACAGCACTACTACCACACCAAACGCGAAGACTACGCCTTCAAGACCTTGCGGAAGTTCATCGACGACTGCCACAACGGCAAGATGCAATCCGGCTGGAGCGATTTCGGACGGCTGGGATAGACTCTAAATACAGACATTATGGAAGAACAAGAACAAATAAAAAAGGAACAGGTGGAAACGGAGGAGCTTTTCCGCACCTCGCGGAGCTGGGACGGCGCCGCGCTGCCCGACTACCCGAAGGGACGCCCCGAACTGGTGGCCATGAAGTATGTGTTCCCCGCCGGCAAGAAACTCGGATGGCACCACCACGACGTGATGAACTTCGGCGTACTGGTGCAAGGCGAGCTGACTATCATCGCGCAGGACGGCACGGAGAAGGTCGTCCACGAGGGCGAGGCCGTCGTCGAGATGGTCGGCACCGTCCATCACGGCGAAAATCGCGGCACCAAGCCCGCCATCCTCTACATGTTCTACCTCTCGCAGAAGGGTATACCGCTGTCTATTCAACATCCGGAAAACGAACAATAATCATATTAGATGACTAATCACTTCAATATCCGTCCTGCAAAGCCCGAAGAGATTGGACTCGTGCTGGATTTTATCAAAAAGCTGGCAGAATACGAGAAATGTGCCGATGAGGTGGTGGCAGACGAAGCTACCATCTACCATTCCCTATTCGTGGAGCATTCCGCCGAAGTGGTCTTCGCCGAAGAGGACGGCGCGGTGGTGGGTTTCGCCCTGTTCTTCCACAATTTCTCCACCTTCGTGGGGCGCAAAGGGCTGTATCTTGAGGATCTTTTCATCCTCCCCGAAAAACGTGGTCGGGGATATGGTAAAGCGCTGCTGAAATACCTTGCGAAACTCGCTGTGGAACGCCGCTGCGGCCGCATGGAGTGGATATGCCTCGATTGGAACAAACCCGCCCTGCAGGTCTATCGCGGTATCGGCGCCATCCCGATGGACGAGTGGACGGTGCAGCGGTTGGACGAATCATCATTGAAACAATTTGCAAACTGTTAGAAAGTCGTCATGATGGAGCAACCTTTCGAATTTGATGCCGTCATCCTACAGAACGAAGAGATGGATGCCGCCTACGTGGAGGTGCCTTTCGATATCAAGGCTCTCTTCGGCAAAGGCCGACTGTCTGTTCATGCCACCTTCGACGGTGTGCCCTATGACGGCCAGATAGTGAAGATGGGGACACCCTGCCACATATTCGGTCTCCG
Organism: Bacteroidales bacterium; assembly: GCA_045222795.1. Lineage (GTDB taxonomy): Bacteria > Bacteroidota > Bacteroidia > Bacteroidales > P3 > Colimorpha. The sequence continues at coordinate 655 of JBGUZF010000069.1, read as the reverse complement.
CAAGGATATCCGCAAACAAATCGGGAAAACCTTCGGCGACACGGTGCATGTGACATTTAAAGAACGAAAAGATAGATAAATGAAAAAGCAACTTATCATATATGGTAGCCGGTACGGCTCGACGAAACGCTATGCCGAGCGGCTGGCGGAGATGACAGGGATTGCCGCCGTCGAATACACGAAGGCGAAGGATGTGGGTGACTACGACCGGGTCGTCTATCTGGGCGGCATTTTTGCCGGTGGCGTCCTGGGACTGAAGAAGATTGTTGCCAAGATGAATCCCAGACAGGAACTTCTCATCGCCACCGTGGGCGTGACCGACCCACAAGAGTCGGCCTATTTTGAAAGCATCAGGCAATCAATCAAAGGTCAGTTGCCAGAGGATCTCTATAGGGAAGAGAATGTTTTCCATCTCCGTGGTGCCATCGACTACAACCACCTTTCTTTCGGACACAACCTCATGATGAAGATGTTCCATTCGATGATGCTCAAGAAGCCCGAGGCAGAGCTCACCGCCGATGCCAAAACAATGCTGGAAACATACGGCCGGCAGGTGGACTTCGTGGACTTTAATACACTACAACCAATTGCCGATTATATCAAAGAATAAAATGATAGTTATGAAACGTATACTTATGATTACCCTGTTTGCGGC
>JBGUZF010000068.1:0-5988 GCA_045222795.1 Bacteroidales bacterium | reverse complement strand
CCTCGAATAGCGGGTCGAGATTGGGCACGTTGGAGAGCACCTCGATGTCCGGACGCATCCAGTCGGCATCTTTCAATTTTTCCATTCCTTTGCCGACAATCTGCATGCGTATGTCGACATGCGGCAGTACGTTGCGGACGAACCACTCGATGCCCTCGACATTTGCGGGGAAGTAGGCCCCGAGGAACATGCATTTCGGAGGAACCGAAGTGAGTTGGCAGTTGTCAAATGGAGGTTTGCAGCGGTCGACGAAGGCGACTGGGATGAGGACGTCGGCGCGGCGGTGGTAGCGACGGAAGAGCTCGTCGTCGTCGCGGTGGGAGAGGGCTATGGTGCGGTCGGCATAGCGGCAGCTCCAGCGGTCGTTGCGGTCGGCACAAGGGACCACGAGCCAGCGCATGGGATTAAGAGAGAAGTGAAAAGTGAAAAGTGAAAAGTGAAATTTCGAGTATTTGGCGGAGAAGTAGACCACTTCGACGTTGTGGAAGAAAGCAACGACGTGGCCACGGTAGCCCGTTTCTTTGAGCCGTTTGGCGACGATGCCGAAGACGGAGCGGTCGACGAAGACAACGTCGTAGGCCTGGGCCATACGCACAATCTCGCGGACACGTTTGGGCGTGAGGCCGAAGTAGTATCCGAAGGGCATATAGAGGATACCTTGCAGGTATTCCAGCGGAGTGCGGCGGTGAGCCTCGTCGTGGATGAAATAGGTGTCGACGTTCTCCTTGCCTGCAATCTGCCGAAGCACGGTGAGGTTCTTCTCACTGCCCTGCTCGCCGCCTTCGGGTACGCCGAGGGTCTTCTTGTAGCGGATTATCAGTATTCTCATGCCTCTTTGCGCTTGCGGTAGACAAGGAAGATGGCGCCACCGGCGATGAGGACCAGCAGCACGGAGCCGAGGATGGTGACGATGTTCATCTTGTGGAACAGCGGTGCCTCGTCGCGGAACTCAATGACGTGGTCGCCGGCGGGGATCACCATGGCACGCAGTATGTAGTTGGCGCGGATGTATTCGGCGGGTTTGCCGTCGATATAGGCGCGCCAGTCGGGAGCGTAGTATATCTCGCTGAAGACCGCCATCTGTTCACTGCTGCTGTGCGAGGTGTACTTGAGATAGTCGGGATTGTATGGTTTCTGGTGCACCATCTCGATGGTGGCGGAGGAGTCAATTGAGAATTGAGAATTGAGAATTGAGAATTGAGTGGTGTCGACGATGGCCGTGGTGGCGGGGTTGAAGTCGTTGAGGGCAAGGATCTCGCCATTGGCATCGGTGACGGGCTTGATGTCCTGCACGAACCAGCAGTTGCCCAGCGCTTCGGGGTTGCGTTGCACCTTTCCGTCTTGCAGCACGAAGTAACGGGCGTTGAGCATATTGAGCACTCCGAAGTTGATATGGCGGGCGAGGTAGAAGTCGATAATATCCTGGTAGCGGCGCATCTTGACGGCGCTATAGCCACCCACCTGGCGGTGGAAGGCGGCGGGCTTGGAGTCGTTGAAGGTGTTGGTGGCGAGGTTCAGCACGCGGTAGTTCTGGTCGTTGAACTGAGCGGCCAACTGGTCGATGTCGTAGTCCCAGGCGTCGGGACGCAGCTTGAGTTGCTGGGCGCTGACGTAATTCTTGTCGTTCACATAGCGGCGGTCGACGCCCCATAGGTCGATGACGACAAGAAGCATGAGAACAATGGTAATGTAAACAGGCATACTAGTGCCGCTGGTTTTACTAGCTTTACCAGTCTTCCAGACATAGAACCACAGGGCGGCGAAGGCGAGCGCCGCGAAGAGGAGCGAGCGCCACGAGTCGGAGACGAAGAGGGCCTTGCGGTCCTGGATGAAGATGTTCTGTATCTGCGCCCACTGTGCGCCATATTGCGGGGCCATCTGTTCGTCGGAGATACCGCTGTAGCTGAAGCCTCCGCAGAGCAACAGGCCTACGAGCAGCATGGCTGCCGTGATGCCGCCACCGATATATAGCGCCAGGCGTTTGCGTTTTGCATCAACTTCTTTGGAGAAGAGTTCGCGAAGTCCAAGTACGCCAAACAGCACCATGCAGACGTTGGCCAGCACGAGACTCATGCTCGGCGTGCGGAACTTGTTGTAGAGCGGCAGGTGGTTGAAGAGCCATTCGTTGAAGGGCATGAAGTTGCGACCCCACGACATGATGATGGCAAGGATTGTCGCTAAAAGCAGCCACCAGCGTTCGGGACCTTTGACGAGTATCAGGCCCATGATGGCGAGCATGATGATAATGGCGCCGAAGTAGACAGGTCCGCTGGTGAAGGGCTGGTCGCCCCAGTAGAGCGGCATCTGCTGCTGATGGAAGGCCTTGTATGAGGCGCTCTCGGTGCTCACCGTCTCGCCACTGCCGCCGCCCATGGCGCCGGGGACGAGGAGGGTGTAGGTCTCGCCGACACCATAGCTCCAGCTGAAGGCATAGTTGATGTCCAGACCGCTGGTCTTACCGCTGATGGAGGCAGGCTCGCTGTCGTGGTACAGGTCCTCGGGCGTTACCGTGATGGCGTTGCCGCCGCGCATGGTCTGCTTGGCATACTGCTGGCTGACCAAGAGGGCGCGTGCGTTGCAGGCAAAGGCCAGTGCGCAGCCCAGGAGCAACACACCCACGCCCCAGCCGAACTTGGGCAGATAGCGGTCCTTGAGTGCATAGACGAGATGTGCCGCTCCGAGCAGTACGGCGCCTATCATGGTGTAGAAGGTTATCTGTATGTGGTTGAAGTTAAGCTGCAGTCCAAGGGCGAGGGTGAACAGCAGGCCGCCCCAGAGCCAGTCTTTCTTCTTGTCGCCGCCCTCTCTGGGCTTACGCAGGCAGAGCACCATGCCTGCGAAGATGGGAGCCATCATGGCCATTGCCCATGCTTTGGAGATATGGCCGGCCTCGACGATGATGATGTTGTAGCTGCCAAGTCCGAAGGCCAGTGCGCCAAGTATCGCCAGCCAGGGCGAGCATCCGAGGAGTACGAGTGCCAGGTAGAAGCCGATGAGGTAGAGGAACAGTACGCCTATGGTGCGGCCGAGACCAAGGAAATCAAGATTTACAACGGAACGCAGCGGAGCCATGATGCTCTTCATAGGTGGGTTGCCGCCGACTTGGTATATGGGCATTCCGCCGAAGAGGGAACTGTTCCACAGGGCGTAGTCGCCAGTCTGGGCGTGGTAGTCCTTGGTCTCCTTGACCATTGCTTCGAACTTCTGCGTATCGCCTTGGTACATCTGCTTGCCGCTGAGTACCGGCGAGAAGTAGATGCAGGCCACAGCGAACATCGCAACAATCATTGCTACATGAATCCAAACGTTCTTCTTCATATTTTCAATTTTCAATTTTCAACTTTCAATTTTCACTTTTCACCGTTGGGTATTCGACGCGGACGTGGTAGATGCTCATCATCTTGTCCTTCAGTATGCGGCGTATTTTGGCGATGTCGCCGTAGGATAGGGGGCAGTTGTCGAGCTGTCCGGCTCGTACCTTATCGTCAATCAGTCGGTCGACCATGGTGTCGGTGGCCTCTTTGGTGTGTTCTTTCATACTGCGACAGGCGGCCTCGACGGTGTCTACAATCATCACCACTGCCGTCTCGCGGCTGTAGGGACGCGGGCCGGGGTAGCGGAACACCGTCACGTCGAAGTTGCCGTCGCCGTGGTGTTCCTTCTCTTTGGCATAGAAATAGCCTGTATAGGTGGTGCCGTGGTGGGTGCGTATGAAGTCCTGCACCTCGGCGGGCAGGCGGTATTGGCGGGCCAACTCCAGACCGTCAGTCACATGCTGCGTGATAATTTTGGCGCTTTCGGCGTAGTCGAGTTCGTCGTGCGGGTTGAAGCCGCTGCTCTGGTTCTCGGTGAAGTACTGCGGGTTGCGTACTTTGCCGATGTCGTGGTACAGCGCTCCCACCTTTGCCAGCAGTGCGTCGCCGCCAATCTCGTTCATCAGGTCTTCGCTGATGTTGGCCACCTGTACCGAGTGCTGGAAGGTGCCGGGAGCGCGGCGCGAGAGCTCGCGCAGTGCCTCGTGGCTCGTGTTGGAGAGTTCCATCAGCGTGAGGTTGGTGGTCATGCCGAAGATGCGCTCGAAGAGGTATATCAGCGGGTAGGCCATCAGCGTCATGGTGGCGTTGAGGAGGAACATCAGGTAGCGGTGGGCGTCAAGAGAGTGAAGGTTGGTGTCCTGACTCAGCACACCGGCGGTGTAGATGAAGGAATAGCTGGCGAAGATCACTGCCGCGAGGGTGAAGAACTGACTCCTCCGTTCGAGGCTGCGCACGGCTATGATGCTCATCATACCTGTCACCAGCTGGTAGAAGATGAACTCGAACGAGTTGGGCACCAGGTTGGCGAGGATAATCACCGTGGTGAGGTGGATGTAGAGTGCAACGCGCATGTCGAAGAAGACACGCATGAGGATGGGCACTATGCATAGCGGTACCAGCAGCACCCAGTCTTCGTTGACTCTCACCACCAATGCCGTGATAGCTGCCATAAGGAGTATCACCAGCATGACGAACAGTACCTTGCGGTCGTCTTCAAGAATCGGGTGGCGGGTGTTCTTGAGGAACATGTAGAGTGCCACGAAGGCGATGACCGCCAGCAGCAGCTGGCCTGCCATCTGGCCCCAGAGGCTGAAGCTGTCGCTGTAGCGGCGGTCCTGCTCGGCCTCGAGGTTTTCTATCACCTTGGCGGTCTCTTCGGTCACCTTCTCACCTTTCCTCACTATCTCGTCGCCGGCCATAACCATGCGGCTCTGGTAGCTCAGCTGGCTCAGGCGGCTCTCTATTTCCAATGCTGTACGTTCTTCGTCGACGGCGATGCTCGCCACCAGGATGCTGTCCCTCAGCACGCCGGCCTCAAGGTCGTCCTTGGTCATATAGTCGCCCTGGCGGCATTCGTGACCCACATTGCCCTCGAGCACCACGCCGCGCTGGCCTTCGGCCCAGTCGGGTACACGCTCCATATAGCCTATGCGGTAGATGCTGTCCACCTGTCGTCTCAGCTTTCCACTCTCAGCTTTCCACTTTCCACTCTCCACTCTCGCAAGAGCCTTGGCGTGGGCACTGCTGTCGACGCGGTAGTACACCGTGGCCTTGCGGCGCTCGCTTTCTTGCTCGATCTTCATTTGCTCGGCATCTTTGAGCACGACGAAATCGTACGGAGCCACCAGGTCGGCACCGCGCCAGACGGCGCCAATCTTATAGTCATAGTGCTCCCCGTGTCTTTCATGAGGGAAAATAAGCACTATCAGCGATGCCGTTATCAACATCGCGAATATCCTGTACATCAGCGACAAACGCTTTACTGTACCTGTCAATATACTACTCATTTCTATATAATAAGCAAATGCAAAGATACGAAAAAAAAAGAAATCGCTGGATTAAATACGTCCAGCGACAGTTCTTAGGGTGCCGTAAGATGACTGGAGGCGGCGGTGCCATTCGTCGGGCGCGACCCATACGACCTCAGTGATGCCTTCCTCGTTCTGTGGCAATCCCGAGGGGTGATGCCCTGTGGCGTGCATGGGGAACCACGAGGTCTGCTTTAGGTGCCAGCCACCGTAGAGGTTGAAGATGTGATATGTTTTAGTGGGTAGTGGGTAGTGGACAGTGGGTAGCACTTTAATGCCAGACTCTTCCTCTACTTCGCGGAGGGCGGCCTGGATGAGGGTCTCGCCGGCCTCCACCTTGCCTTTGGGGAGGTCCCAGCGGTTGTTGCGGCGGATGAGGAGCATGTCGCCAGAGTCGTCGACGACGATGCCGCCAGCGGCGCGCACCCACCGCATACGGCGCTTCAGGCAGTGAAGCGCGCACAGCGGCACATTGAAAGTGTGATATTTATAGGATAGTTGCATGGAAGACAATATCTTTTTTTCTTTTAAAGACAACTATTTATTAATCGGCGCAATGCGCCGACATGTTGTTTTTGTTGTCTCTGTTGTCTTCAATAAATAACATTTTTGTCTTTAAATAGTCACTGTAACTCGAAGCGGAG
>JBGUZF010000067.1:0-9842 GCA_045222795.1 Bacteroidales bacterium | reverse complement strand
GGAGTGAATGTGACCGGCATTCTGGAACAGCAGTACAAGACAAAGGCTGTGCAGATTAATGCCCGCGACCGTCAGGTCAGCAAGCGGGTCAATCCTTTCATGCTCGACGCACGGTTGACTCTTATGTATGACAACTTCGGCATCTATCTGCAAGCTGCCACATTGCCGCTGTTCAAGAGCGGCGTGGAACCACTCTATCCAGTGAAGTTCGGCCTGTTCTGGACTTTGACCGAGCGGTAGCGTTTAAGCGTGCGAGCAGCAGTCGTGGTCGTGACAATGGCTGCTGGTAGTCTCAAGCTCGATGGTACTATGGTGTATGCCTATGCCGTCGAGCATTTCTTTTATGCGGTCGGTGACCGCTTCGAGCATCGAGGCGTCGGGGATGACGACATGGCAGGTGAGTGCCGTCTCGGTGGTGGAGATGGCCCAGATGTGCATGTGGTGCACGTTGAGGACACCTTCCTGCGACTCTATCTTCTTGGTAATCTCTTCCACGTCGAAGCCTTCGGGCACGGCGTCGGTGCTCATGCGCAGGCTCTCGCTGAGGAGGTCCCAGGTGGAGATGAGGATGACGACGGCGATGACGAGACCGATGATGGGGTCGATGACCGTCCAGCCGGTGTAGTGTATTACTATGCCGCTGACAACTACGCCCACGCTGACCAGCGTGTCGGCAAGCATGTGGAGGAAGGCGCCGCGGGTGTTGATGTCGTGCTGCTGCTGGCGGCTCAGCGCCCAAGCTGTGAGGCCGTTGATGACGATGCCGACGGCGGCGGTCCAGATGATGAGGGTGCCGTTGACTTCCGTGGGGTGGAAGAACTTGTCGATACTCTCGACGATGATGGCGCCGACGGCGACAAGCAGGATGATGGCGTTGAGCAGCGAGATGAGCACCGAGGCTTTGCGGTGACCGTAGGTGAATCGCTTGGTGGCGACGCTCGAGGCAAGCTTCAGGGCAATCATCGCCAGCAGAAGCGAGAAGACGTCGCTGAGGTTGTGTCCTGCGTCGGACAGCAGGCCGATGGAGTTGCCTACGATGCCGGCGACGGCCTCGACGATGACGAAGAGGAGGTTGAGCGCCACTGCCACTATATATATGGTAGAGAGTTTCTCTATGGCGTGGCTGTGGTGGTGGTGATGGTGGCCGTGATGACCGTGATGGTCATGTTCGTGGTGGTCGTGTTCGTGGTCGTGATGATGTTCCATAATTTTGATGTTTTTTGTTTTGCAAAATTACCAACATTCTGCAAAACGGGGGTATCACCACGAATGGTGATTTCGTCAGATGGCTATTTCGTGTTCCTGACCGTCGTCAACAAGGGTGAATGTCTGCGGTGAGAAGGATTTGGAGTGATGGTAGCGTATGATGTAGACGGAGTTGCCATAGCGGTAGCGGATGGTGAATTGTGGCCAGTCGGTGGGTACACGCGGGTCAAGGGTGAGCTGGTCGCCGTTGAGTCGGAGACCGAGGATGTTCTCGATACCTGTCTTGTATGCCCATGAGGCGGAGCCTGTGTACCAGGTCCAGCCGCCGCGACCGGGATGCTGCGGGTTGGAGTAGATGTCGGCAGCGATGCAGTAGGGCTCGACCTTGTATTTGAGCACGTCGGCGAGGGATTGTGTGCGGTGGATGGGGTTGATGAGCGAGTAGAGGAAGTAGGCCATATCGTAGCGGCCTTCCTTGAGCTGTGCCATAATGTACCACATGGCGCCATGTGTGTACTGGCCGCCGTTTTCGCGTACGCCGACTGGGTAGTTGGCGATATATCCGGGCGAGGGCTGCGAGGAGTGGAAGGCGGGGGTAAGGAGCTGGATGATTTCATGCTCGCGGTTGACGAGTCGGTTGTCGGTCTCGCGGAAGATGGAGCGTTTCTGCTCGGGAGTGGCCACGTCGGTAAGGATAGACCAGGCTTGGGAGATGAGGTCTATCTGGCATTCGGTGTTGTTGCGCGAGCCCATGGGGTCGCCGTTGTCGAAGTAGGCACGGAGGAACCATGCGCCGTCCCATGCGGAGGTCTGGAGTGCTTTGACGAGACGCTGTCGTGCAGAGGTGAGCTCTTCGCAGTAGGCGAGGTCGGCACCCGGGGTGATCTGTGTGAGATACTCCATCTTGGGCAGGAGGTCGGCGAGGAAGAAGGCCACCCATACGCTCTCGCCACGACCCTGGACGCCGACGGCCGACATGCCGTCGTTCCAGTCGCCGCAGCCCATGAGCGGCAGGCCGTGGGCGCCGATGCGCGAGAGGGAGCGGTTGACGGCGCGGCGCAGGTGCTCGTAGAGCGAGGCGCTCTCGGACGAGGCGGTGTAGTTGACGCAGCGCTCGGCCTGGCCGGGCTCAAGCTGGTCGGCCTGGCAGAAGGGCACCTGCTCGGTGAGTATGGAGGTGTCGGAGGTGACGCTGACGTACTGGTGGGTGACGAAGAGCAGCCAGAGGTAGTCGTCGGAGAAGGTGGTCCGGGCACCGAGATGGAGGCTCTCGTGCCACCAGTGGAGGACGTCGCCCTCGGCAAACTGGTGTGCCGCATGGTCGAGTATCTGGCGGCGTGCGTAGGCCGGGTCGGAGTAAAGGATGGACATTACATCCTGCAGCTGGTCGCGGAAGCCTGTGGCACCGCCGACCTGGTAGAAGCCGGCGCGGGCAAAGAGGCGCGAGGAGTAGACCTGGTAGAGATACCAGCGGTTGAGCATGTAGTTGAAGGAGGTGTCGGGTGTTTCGACCTGGATGGCGGAGAGCTTGTTGTCCCAGAAAGCGACGACGCGGTCGAACTCGGAGTTGATTGCCTGTATGCTTGGCTGCTTGATAGCCTGAGTGGTTGTCTGGCTGTCGCCGACGGCGATGACGAAGGCAAGCTCGTGCTGGCCGTTGGCGGGAATGTCGACGGTGAGGCCGAGACGTTTGCGGTTGGGATAGTTTAGCGAGATGTCGGTGAGGGGCTCCGTTGAGGTCAGGAGCACGGTCTGGTCGTGGTAGATGGGGTGGTAGACGTTGCGGACACGGAGGGTGTTAGCGTCGGCATCCCATTCCGAGTGGAGGTAGCGTGCGGTCTTCTCCTCGGTGTCGCCGAGGACGAGTTTGTAGACCATGTCGAGCTGCAGCTGCTGCGGGGTGTCGAGTTTGTTCTCGAGGCGTATCTGGTAGTATTTCTCCATGCGGTCGACGGCGACGAAGAGGCGTACGTTGACACGCAGGTCGTCGTAGTCGGCGTCGAAGGCCGACCAGCCCTGCGAGTGGCGGGCGGTGGCGGGAACGAACTGGCGGCGGTTGATGAGCAGCATCTCGGAGGCGGGGTCGCGGACGATGTCGTTGCTCCAGCCCGTGAGCTTGAACTGCTGTGCGTTGTGGGCGAAGGTGAAGCCAGTCATTGTGGAGCTGACGACGCAGCCGAACTTGGGATTGGCCAGCACATTGACCCACGGCATGGGGGTGTTGGTATTGGTCACCACGTAGTCGTGGCCGTTGTTGTCAAAGCCGCCGTACTGGTTGTAGAACTGCAGCGAGCTCCATACGCGGAAGTGGACGGTGGGCTTTAGGAGTGGGTATTCAATCTTGTCCTGATAGAACTGGTTGGCAGCCTCGAGGCGTTCGAGCTGCTGCGAGATGGTGAGTCCGTCGCGGGTGTTGAAGCAGAGGCGGGCGACGACACGCAGCAGGGTGCGCTCGTCGGCGCTGATGTCGTTGCCGTCGAGGACATAGACCTTGCCCTGTTCGTTGTGTGTGGCCCAGAGGTGCTCTGTGGAGGTCATGTTGCGGACGAACTTGACGAGGCTCTCGTGGTCTTCGCCAGTGGCGTCGTTGATAATCACCAGGTCGAGCACCAGACCGTGAATCTTGTAGTATTCAAAGGCGCGGAGCATCTCCTTGGCGAAGCCCGAGCGCGCCATGCTGTCGACCTCGAGGAGCACGATGGCGTAGTCGCCGCTGATGCCGAAACGCCAGAGACCGCTCTGCGAGAGGTGGTTCTGTGCCAGCAGCGTCTGTCGCTCGTTGCCGATGACGGCGGTCTGGGCTATGTATTTCGAGATGCTGTTGTAGAGACGCATGTGGACACCCTTGAGGGTGGAGAGCGAGGTGCGCATGTTGTTGTAGACCGAGGCTGTCTCGAAGGCGTAGTTGACATCCATGGCGTTCTGGTACTGCTCGGTGAGGTTGAGCAGGTTCTCGCGTGCTTTGCCAAAGCCCGTAATCAGGTAGGCTTCCACCTGCTTGCCGGCAGGGATATGTATGCGGCGGCGCATGGAGGCTATGGGGTCAAGGGTGGTGCCGACGGTGGAGGTGAGGGTGCGGCGGCTTTCTATGATGTCGGCGTGGCGCAGGCTGCCACCGCGGCCGAGGAACTTCAGTCGCGAGGTCTCGTATTCAACGAGGTTCGACCAGTCGTTCTTGTCGCTGTCGTCGGGTTTCTCGTTGACCCAGAACTTGTGCAACGAGAAGTGGCGCACGCCGTTGGCAGCCGGACGGCTGAAGAGCAGCGCCTGGTGCTCGTGGTCGAACTCGGAGTGTATCTTCATGCTGTTGAAGACACGGTGGCTCTCGTCCTCGCCGCGCGGTGCAAGCACTATCTCGGCATAGGTGGTGAGCTCGAGGTCGACATCCTCGGGGGTGCTGTTGGTGAAGGTGTAGCGGCGTATTTCGGCGTTGTGGTCCTTGAGCACCGTGATGTCGGTGCAGGTCTCTATGCCGCTGTCGGAACGCAGGAAGCGGATCTTGTCGCTGGCGAAGCTGACGCGGTAGCCCTCGGGCATAACGTCCAGCGGTGAGTAGGTGTTGCACCAGATCTGGTCGTTCTTGAGGTTGCGGATGAAGAGGTAGTTGCCGTAGTGGTCGGCGGAAATCTTGCGGTAGCGGTTGACGAGGATGTTCTTGTAGCGCGAGAAGCCCGATCCGCGGTCGTTGAGGAGCACGGTGTAGTGGCCATTGCTGACGACGCCTATCTCCGGCACGTTGGCAATGCTGTCGAAGTCGCGGGCGTCGCTCTCGGTCTGCACCTTGGAATACTGGTAGCGCTTGTACTGCGTCACCTTCAGGTCTATATAGGGTTTCACCTGCGCCTTCTCCTTCAGCAGGGTCTCCATGCTCTTCATGGCGGGTTCCTGCATGAAGTAGCGCTGCAGGCAGTGGTCGCCCAGGTAGTTGGCCAGCGAGGCGAGTATCATTCCCTGGTGGTGGGCATAGTGGGCGCGTACCGGCACATGGTCCTCCTCGTCGTAGCTCTCGAAGAAGCCGAAGGCGTCGTACATGTTCAGCCGTTTGAAGGTCTGTATGTTGTCGTAGACGGCGCGGTCGTCGACCGAGATGGTCATCAGCGAGCTGTAGGGCGAGATGACGATGCGGTCGGGCGTGGTGTTCTGGAACTTGAGGTAGGGCACACCGAAGGCGTGGTATTTGTAGTTCTGAGCGTCGTCGAGCTCGTTGTAGGCGGTCTCCGAGATACCCCATGGCATCCCCTTGGCGGTGTTGCGTATGAAGGCTTTCTGTGCACGGATGGCGAAGCTGTAGGTCTCGTCCATCAGCGTGTGCTTGTAGGTGGGCAGGAAGATGAGCGGCATGAAATACTCGAACAGCGTTCCATACCACGAGGCAACACCTTTGTAGCCGTGATACTGCACCAGCGTCTTGTCCAGACAGAACCAGTGCTTGTAGGGAGCGTCGCCCTGGGCGATGGTGAGGAAGCTGGTCAGGCGCGCCTCCGAAGCGTAGTTGTTGTAGTGGTAGGGCAGGAGGGTGAAGTTGGTGGTGTCGTAGCCTATGGAGAACACATCGAGCCGCGGGTTGTAGAGCTTCATGAAGTCGGTCTGCTCGATGAGCCGTTCCACCTTGGCTATAAGAGAAGAATAGCGCGTGACATTTGTGCCAGCCAATTCTTCATTCATAATTCTTGATTCTTTATTCGCAAGCCAGCCCTTCACGACATAGAGGCAGGCCACGAAGTTGCCGCTGTCGCAGGTCGAGATGAAGAAGTTGGGCAGCGCCTTCAGCGACTTGATGTCGTACCAGTTGTAGAGGTGGCCGTTCCATTTCTCCAGCCGTGTGACGGTGTCGACGATATGCATCAGTCGCGATACGGCATCCTGAACGGTGATGAAGCCCAGCTCGGCGGCACTCACCACAGCGGTCATCGAGTAGCCTATGTTGGTGGGCGAGGTCTTGTAGTCCGTCAGCGGCTCGCGCCCCATCTGGTAGTTGTCGGGGATGAGCCAGTTGTTCTCCTCGGTGATGAGGCTGTCGAAGAAGTGCCACGTGTCCTTGGCCAGTGCGCACACCTCGTCGGTCTCTTTGGCGTTGAGTGTTTTCTTGTCCTGCGGGAACTTCTTGCCCAGCCAGAACATCAGGCACGGTGCGCCGACCCACAGGATGAAGCAGAACAGGGCGGCGATATTTGCGGCGATGCTTGCGGGATAGAGCACTATGGCCAGAGCAAGCACTGCTGCCGCCGCCACATAGTTGAACCAGAACTTGCCTATATAGTCGCCCAGGGTGCCTTTGGTGCTCTTGGCGGCCTCGTCGCTGGTAATCCATGCCAGCAGGTCGCGGTGCGAGAACCACATGCGGTAGCAGGCCCTCACCAAGGCGTCGGTGTACATCCAGGCCTCCTTGGGCAACAGGGCGAACTGCACCAGCGAGCGGTAGATGATTACGCGGAAGCCGCGCATCAGGGTGGCGTAGTAGTGGTAGCGCTTGCCGAAACGCGGCAGCGTGGTTATCTGTCCTATGATGAAGAAGACAATAGGGCTGGCAACAGCCACCAGCGCCACCACGAGGAACCACACGGGGTTTATCCATGTCAGGCCGCTGAAGCCCACCAGCAGTATCACCATCAATGCCAGACTCAGCACCGAGCGGCGCAGGTTGTCGAATATCTTCCAGCGGCCGATGGCGTTCACCTGGTTCTTCACCTTCTCGCCCTTCTCGTTCTTCACGGTGTTCTTCAGCCAGCCTATAATCTGCCAGTCGCCGCGTGTCCAGCGGTGGTGGCGCTTGGCGTCGTCGATATAGTTCGAGGGGTTGTCGTCGAAGAGCTCGAGGTCGTTGATGAGTCCGCAGCGTATGTGGCAGCCCTCTATAAGGTCGTGGCTCAGGATGAGGTTCTCCGGGAAGGTGCCTTTCAGCACATGCTGGAACACCCGCAGGTCGTAGATGCCCTTGCCGCAGAACGAGCCTTCGTTGAAGATATCCTGGTACAGCTCGAAGCTGGCGGTGGTGTAGACGTCCAGACCGCCCAAGCCGGCGAAGAGCTGCGCATAGCGGCTCTTGTTGGTCACCTCCACGTCCACGTTCACCCTAGGCTGCATGATGCCGTAGCCGCTGTCCACACGGCGTCCGTCCTTGCTCAGCTGGGCGCGGTTCAGCGGGTGCGCCATTGCGCCTATAAGCTTCTGTGCCGAATAGAGCACCAGCTCGGTGTCGGTGTCAAGCGTGATGATGAACTGTATGTCGGGCACAGCGCCTTTCTGCCACTCGCTGATGGTCTCGCAGCGGAAGCGTTTCTGCTTGTCGGCTTCCGAGGTCTGTCCCAGCACCAGGTCGTTGAAGTGCAGTATGGCGCCGCGCTTGCGCTCGTGGCCCAGCCACGTCTGCTCGCCGTCGCTCCAGGCGCGCTTGCGGTAGACGAAATTGAAGATGTGCGAGCCGTACTTCTCGTTCAGCTCCTTCACCTTCGCCAGTCCGGCCTCCACCACCTCTTCGTCCCACGGGGCGTCGGCCTCCTTGTACGAGGCTGCGTCGCCGATGAGGGTGTAGTAGAGGTTCTGCGGACGGCTCTCCAGGCGCTCGCCTTCGCTGGCGCGGTTTATGTTGCTCAGGTAGTATACCTCCAGCTGTTCGAGCAGCTCGATGGTCTTCGCCCTGTTCTTCAGGATGGTGGGCATGATGACCATTGTGGCGTATTCCTTCGGGATAAGGCCGTCCTTGAACTTTATCTTGAAGGTCCCCATGGGCTTGTGCAGCTTGCCCAGCAGCCAGTTGAAGAGGTCTATCACTATCTGGCTCATGGGCACCCACATCAGCACAACGAGCACCGCGGTTATCCAGCTGGGCTCATCGGTGGCGCCCAAGGCGAACACCGCCGCCAGCGCCAGCGCTGCCAGCACCACTATCCACACATACCAATGCGCCCTAGTGTTCCATTTCTTCGGCGGGAACAGCTGCCAGCCCACATGCTCGCCCTTCTCGTCGGCTTTCGCCACCAATCCCTTCACCAGGTCATACTCCTTCACCTTCTGCTTGTGGCATAGGCGGACAATCTTCGCGCGGTAGTCGTCCTTGGTCTTGTCGTACATCTGGTCGTACATGTCGGCGTTCTCGCCCTTGAGCATCTTCTCCGAGAAGCTTACGGCGTCGATGAGCTCCGACATCTGCAGCTTCGTCATCTTCCTCAGCGAGGTCCAGATGTTCATCATCACCAGGTTGTCGCGTGCCGCGTCGTTCAGATGCTCCGCGTCGACAAGCGTCTTGTCGGTGGGCGAGTAGTGGTAGGATTTCTTCGCCTCCAGCTGGCGGCACAGGTCGGCCAGTTCGCTAATCAATATCGTCTTTATCAGCGTCAGCAGTATGGTGGCCTCGGGGTAGGAGAGGAAGTCTTTCTGGCGCTGCTGCACCTGGGCGAGGTAGCGGAACAGGAGGTTCTTGTCAACCTGGTAGTGGCACTTGCGTAGGAAGCCCGTCAGCAGGTTCCACAGCATCTCAGCACGCTTGCGGTCCACCCTCCAGCTGCCGTGGTGCATGCCCTTCAACTCGGGCTTCAGCACCTTCTCCTGCTCGCTGATCATATAGTAGTTGTCCAGCACCCACTCGTTGGTGCTGCCCACCAAACGCTCCTGCTTGGTCTCTTCCACCAGCAGCATATAGTAGTGCGTCACCTGTCCGACGCTTTGCTTGAAGATATTGTATATATTGGCCATATAATACGTGTATTACAAAATAAAATGCAAAGATACATATTTTCCGTAATATGACCAAAAAAAGTTTAACGCTTATTCCTTATCCGCTAAAAGCCTTGAGGAATAATCTTGATAATTAAATAATTAACGGTGTTTCTTCAAGTTCCGAAGAAACACCGTTGAGTGGTCGGTAAATGATACTGTTAATTACAGATGCAACCGGATGCTTGGACGTGATTGCTGTTATTCATTCCGGTCACGTCCGAAGGCCTGGCCTATCCAGTTGCGATTTAGGCGTGC
The DNA here is from genome assembly GCA_045222795.1 of Bacteroidales bacterium. Taxonomy (GTDB): domain Bacteria; phylum Bacteroidota; class Bacteroidia; order Bacteroidales; family P3; genus Colimorpha. The sequence goes on along the minus strand of JBGUZF010000067.1, from coordinate 665 downwards.
TATGTTCTGACGCTTGATTTGTTTGGGGCATTCGGCCTCGCAGGCGTAGGTGTTGGTGCAGCCGCCGAAGCCCAGCTCGTCCATCTTGATGATCATGTTGCGGGCGCGGTCGAGTGCCTCGGGTTGTCCCTGCGGCAGCAGGTTCAGGTGGCTCACCTTGGCGCCGACAAAAAGCATGGCGGAGGCGTTCTTGCAGGCCGCCACACAGGCTCCGCAGCCTATGCACTGGGCGGCATCCATCGCCTGGTCGGCGATATGCTTGGGGACGAGGATGTTGTTGGCGTCGGGCACGCCGCCGGTGGTGGCGCTGATGTAGCCGCCGGCCTGTATTATCTTGTCGAAGGCGGTGCGGTCGACCACCAGGTCCTTGATGATGGGGAAGGCCTTTGCACGCCAGGGTTCCACCCATATCTCGTCGCCGTCGTTGAAGCGGCGCATGTGGAGCTGGCAGGTGGTGACGCCGTCGTCGTTGCCGTGAGGACGGCCGTTGATGTAGAGGCCGCACATGCCGCAGATGCCCTCGCGGCAGTCGTTGTCGAAGCAGACGGGGTGCGCTATGTGGTCGTTGATGAGCTTCTCGTTGAGCTGGTCGAGCATCTCGAGGAACGAGCAGTCGGCCGAGATGTTGTCAATCTCGTAGGTCTCGAAGTGGCCTTTGGCGCGGG
>JBGUZF010000066.1:0-12565 GCA_045222795.1 Bacteroidales bacterium | reverse complement strand
ACGTCGAGCTCCACCGAGCGCATGTCGTGACCCAGCTGGCTGATCTTGCTCTTGTAGTGGCTCATCACGCTCACCAGGAACTTGTTGCTCCGGTGCCCTATCTTGTCCTTGATGCCGCGCACCACGCGCTCCAGACGCTCCTCCGTGCGCCCTACGCCCAATGCGTTGACATAACAATCCAGTATACGGCGCTTCAACGGGTCGTCGGCCATTGCCAGCGCCACACGGGCCTTTTCCAGCTCCTTGGCATAGCTTGGCTCGAGGTCCAGCAGCAGACGCCAGTATTTGGGCTTCTGCTTCGCTATCTGCTTGCGAACAAACTCGTGGTAGCTGTGGCTCTCGCTCTCGCGCTCTATAAAGCCCGTGCCGGGAACGCCGGTATTCACATAGCGGCGGCCGCCATACTGGCCGTTGCCTCCGTCGCGCACACCGAAATCGGTGTAGTAGAAATGCTTCGACTGCTTGATGTAAAGGCCCTCTGTGACCTTCACGCGCTTATATGGAAAAATTGTCATCTTAGTTATTGTTTGTGTCGTTCACTCCTTGAACTCCTTGAACTTCTTGAACTCCGTTCATCATTCAACATTCAACGTTCAACGTTATCCATGTATCGCCTCCCCGTGCGCCGCTTCCAGCGCCTCCATCACCGCCTCGCTCATCGTCGGGTGCGGATGGATGGCCTGCGCCACCTGGCGCGCCGTCAGGCCCTGCTCGCGGGCAGCAACTATCTCGGCAATCATCTCCGTGACGTTGTCGCCACACATGTGGCAACCCAGTATCTCGTCGCTCTTGGCGTCGACAACTACCTTCACGAAGCCGTCGGTGTTGCCGGCAGCGGTGGCCTTGCCGCTGGCCTTGAAGAAGAACTTGCCTATCTTCACCTCGTGACCGGCGTCCACAGCCTTCTTCTCCGTCAGACCCACGCTGGCCACCTCGGGAGTGGTATACGTGCATCCGGGCACGTTCAGGTAGTTCACCTTTACGGCCTCACCCCTCACTATGTGCTCCACACAGCAGATGGCCTCCTTCGACGCCACATGCGCCAAAGCAGGACCGTGCACCACGTCGCCGATGGCATAGTAGCCCGGCACATTGGTGCGGTACCAGTCGTCGACCTCTATCTTGCCGCGCTCATACTTGATGCCCGTCTCCTCGAGACCCAGGTTCTCCAGGTTGGTCACCACGCCCACGGCGCTCAGCACCACGTCGACGTCTATCACCGTCTCCGTGTTCTTCTTGATGTCTTTAACAGTCACGTGGCACACGTCACCCTCTATCTCTACCTTTTCCACCGAGCACGAAGGCATCACCTTCATGCCCATCTTGCGGAACGAGCGGCTCATCTGCGCGGCAACCTCCTCGTCCTCGTTGGGCAATATCTGCGGCATGAACTCCACCAGCGTCACCTGCGTGCCTATCGACTGATAGAAGTAGGCGAACTCCGAGCCTATGGCGCCGCTGCCGCACACCAGCATGCGCTGGGGCTGCTGGCGCAAAGTCATAGCCTCGCGGTAGCCTATGATATGCTTGCCGTCCTGCGGCATCGCCGGCATCACCTTCGAGCGGGCGCCCGTGGCGATGATGATATGGTCGGCCTCATATTCCGTGCCGTCCACGCTCACCTTGTTGCCGGGCATCACCTTCGCGGTGCCCATGATAACCTCCACGCCGGCCTTCTTCAGCAGGAACTCGACGCCCTTGTTCATCGTCGACGCCACACCGCGGCTACGGTCCACCATAGCGTTGAGGTCGGCCTCCACACCTTCGGCCTTCACGCCATAGGCGGCGGCATGCTTGGCATAGTTGAACGCCTGCGCGCTCTTCATCAAGGCCTTGGTGGGTATGCAACCCCAGTTGAGGCAGATGCCTCCCAGGTTCTCGCGCTCCACAACGGCGGTCTTCAGGCCCAGCTGGGCACCCTTCACGGCAGCCACATAGCCTCCCGGCCCACTGCCGACGACAATCAAATCGTATCTCATAATGTGTATTTTATTTATATATTTATTCTATTAACAAAATGCAAAGATACAAACTTTTCTCGACATGACCAAAAAAAATTGAATTCACCGTTCACCAGCTCACTGTAAGACTACACACACACCATCCTCAAGAAAAAAACGCAAAGGCCTCGTAGTGAAGAATAATGATTAAAACTTAAAGTCGCAAATCTGACAACTGACAGTCTGACAATCAAAAAAAAGGATACCTGACACCCCCTTATATACTATATAACTAATTAATAATTAATAATATACATATAGAACATAAGGATTGTCACCCCTCAAAAAAGGACTGTCAGACTGTCAGTTGTCAGAAATCAACTCGTCAATAATCTCTAAAAAGCAAACAACCAATGAAATACGACATCACAAAACCCAATGCACCCCAAATGCCTAACCCCGAAAACTGGACAGAATGCATCAAAATTCCCCTCTAAAAGGCTCCGAAAGATGGAAAAACCCCATCCAAATTCGAATCAATTCGAGTAATTCGCCAATAATTAACCTGCGCAGCAATTCGCTTAATTCGTTAAATTCGCCGTTCCAAAGAGAAAACAGTAAACTGTAAACGGTAAACCAAGCATCCCCTTCGCCACCTCTACGCCTCTCCTATGGAACTCCCAACAACCGTTAAAACTCCCCAAACACCCCACTAATTCGAGTAATTCGCCGTTCATCATACATCATACATTCCACATCATAACTCTCACCTAACTCTCACCTAACTCTCACCCAACTCTCACTCCCGCCTCTCCTATGGCACCATCGCCTAACTCCCAACTCCTAACCAAGAAAAATCTTTCTTCGTTTTTTCAAAAGAAAAAAAGTGCTCCCTGGGCCTGCACTTATCAACTAAGTTATGCACCCCCTTTGGCGACAAAACACAAAAACAAACACTTAGAAAAGGTGCTCAAAAATATCGCTTTTGATTTTCAAACAATTGCTACAACACCTTGCAATACAGCAACCTACAAACGTTTTCAACACACAAGGGGTTAATCTTCAACCCCCTGCCCACTTATCAACAAGAACACCCGCGCAAGGCGCTTTTTTTGAAAAAAAAATTTAAACATCAGAAAAATTTTCGTATCTTTAAGGGCATTGCCAAAAGTTAAAATTTTCAAGTATTTTTTGAAAATTAAAGAGTTATTGAAATAAGTGGTGAAAAGGGGGTGCCCAAGGGGGGTAGTTCTTTACACAAAAAAATAGAATGATGCAATTTTTTTTTTCACTTTCCACTCACAAAAAAAGATGGACCTTTGCAAGCAGAGAACACGACACACTGTGTTCGTAAGTGATTGATAAACGTGAACAGAAAAAACAACATCATCGTGGAAGACTACAAGAAAGTATGGGCAAACTGCCTGGAGATTATAAAGGATACCCTCGGCCCCGAAAACCGCAAGGCCTACGAGACCTGGTTCGTCCCCATCGTACCGCTGCAACTCGACGGCACCACCCTCATCGTGCAGGTGCCCAGCCATTTCTTCTATGAATGGCTCGACACGCACTATATAGACCTCCTGCGCCGCGTCATTCGCATGCAGCTCGGCACCGCAGGCATGCTCAAGTACAGCGTCATGGTCGACCAGACAATCCCGGGGAACCCCATCGCCACCACCCTGCCCTCGCAGGCCCGCAACACCGTGCGCAACCCCCTCACCGACCTCCCTATTAATATTAATAAAGAGAACACGCGCGAGATACCCGACCCCTTCGTGTTCCCGGGTCTCAACAAACAGCGCGTCAACTCCCAGCTCTCACCCAACTACACGCTCGAGAACTTCGTCGAGGGCGACTGCAACCGCCTGGCCCGCTCGGCAGGCTACGCCGTGGCCGAAAAACCCGGACAGACCTCCTTCAACCCCCTGCTGCTCCACAGCAACGTGGGCCTCGGCAAGACCCACCTCGCCAACGCCATTGGCCTCAAGACAAAAGAGATGCACCCCGACAAGGTTGTCCTCTACGTCACCAGCGAACAGTTCATGCAGCAGTACGCTGAGGCAGGCCGCACAGGCAACACCAGCGACTTCCTCCACTTCTACGAGATGATCGACGTGCTCATCGTCGACGACATACAGTTCTGGGCAGGCAAAGCACCCAAGACCCAGGAAGCCTTCTTCCATATCTTCAACCACCTCCACCAGCGCGGCCGCCAGATCATCATCACCTCCGACAAAGCCCCCGGCGAACTGCAAGGCCTCGAACCCCGCCTCATCAGCCGCCTAAAATGGGGCCTCAACGCCGACCTCCAAGCACCCGACGTGGAAACCCGCAAACGCATCCTCCGCCAGAAACTGCAGAACGACGGCATCGAGATGAGCGACGAGGTGGTCGAATACATCGCCTACAACATCAACACCAACGTGCGCGAACTCGAAGGAGCCCTCATCTCCCTCATGGCCCAGAGCTCGCTCAACCACAAACAGATCACCCTCGAGCTCACCAAGCAGATGATCGACAAATACGTGCAGAGCAACGCCCGCGAAATCACCATCGACTACATCCAGAAAGTGGTGTGCGACTACCTGCAGCTGCCCGTGGAGACCATACAGAACACCTCGCGCAAACGCGAAATCGTCCAGGCTCGCCAGCTCAGCATGTACTTCGCCAAGAAAATCACCAAGTCGAGCCTCGCAGTCATCGGCATGCAATGCGGCAACAAGGACCACGCCACCGTCCTCCACGCCTGCAAGACCATCGACAACCTGCGCCAGACCGACCGCCACATGCGCGCCATGATTGACGAACTCGAGAAAAAACTCAAAGAATAGATGAAAGTAGCGTTCAAGCCCGGGACGATGATCTACCCGCTGCCCGCCGTCATGGTGAGCTGCGGCGACAGCCCCGAGAACTACAACATCATCACCGTAGCATGGACGGGTACGCTCTGCAGCGACCCGCCCATGTGCTATATCAGCGTGCGCCCCGAACGCCACAGCCACGCTCTCATCAGCCGCACAGGCGAATTCGTCATCAACCTCACCACCGAAGCACTCGCTCGCCAAACTGACTGGTGCGGCGTACGCAGCGGCCGCGAATACAACAAATTCCGCGAGATGGGTCTCCACACCGAAGAGGCTCAGCTCGTCAAAGCACCACTCATCAAGGAAAGCCCACTGAACATCGAATGCAAGGTGGTGGAGGTGCGCCACCTCGGCTCACACGACATGTTCGTGGCCAACGTCGTGGCCGTCGACGCCGACGAGACACTCATCGACCACACCACCGGCCAGTTCCAGCTCAACCACGCAGGTCCCCTCGCCTACTCCCACGGCAAATACTACGCCCTCGGCGAGAAACTCGGCGGCTTCGGCTTCTCCGTAAAAAAGCGGAAATAACCGTTCATCATCATTTTTCACTTTTCACTTCCAAAAAGCAACCTTTCACTTTTCACTTTTCACTTTAAAAAAATGAACATCGTCTGTGTAGAACCTCTCGGCCTCCCCGAGAATTACCTCATGGCGCAGCAGCGCCGCTTCGCCGACCTCGGCCACACCTTCACCTACCACATGAGCCGCAAGGAGGACGAGGCCACCCTCGCCGAGCACATGCGCGATGCCAACATCGTTGTCATCAGCAACATCAAGCTGCCCGAGGCGGTGCTCAGCCAATGTCCCAACCTCAAGTACCTCAGCGTAGGCTTCACAGGCCTCGACCACATAGACCTCGAATACTGCCGCAAGCACGACATCACCGTACAGAACGCAGCAGGCTACAGCACCACCGCCGTCAGCGAACTCGCCGTGGGCATGATGCTCGACCTGCTGCGCGGCGTCACCACCCTCGACGGCATCATCCGCGAAGGCAAGGGACGCGGCACATTCCTCGGCCGCGAACTCAGGGGCAAGACCGTCGGCGTGGTGGGCACAGGAGCCATAGGCACCGCCACCATACGCCTCCTGCTGGCCTTCGGCGCCAAGGTCATAGCCTACAGCCGCACCCAGCGCCCCGAAGTCGCAGCCCTCGGCGTGGAATACATGCCCCTTGCCGACCTCCTGAAGCAGAGCGACATCGTCAGCCTCCACACTCCCCTCACCGCCGACACACGCGGCCTCATAGGCGAAAAAGAGCTGGCCCTGATGCAACCCTCAGCCCTGCTCGTCAACACCGCCCGTGGCCCCGTGTGCGACATCGCCGCTGTGGCCAAAGCCCTCGAGGAAGGCCGCCTCGCTGGCGCCGCCTTCGACGTCTTCGAGCAGGAACCTCCCCTGCCACTCGACCACCCGCTCCTGAAGGCAAAAAACTGCCTCCTCACGCCCCATGTGGCCTTCGCCACAGAGGAGAGTTTCGAAGCACGCGGCGGGATAGTATTCGACCACGTGGAGGAATACCTCAAACAAAAATAAAGAAGAGATAAAAGAAGAAGGCCGCTCATCCGAGCGGCCTTTCTTGTTTTTGTGCCTTTATAGCCTTATTTGCGGCAGACTAGTTTGCGACCCTGCGAGAAGGGAACGGCGGGATACTTGTTGAGGGTGATGGTCAGAACGCTCTGACGGGGAGTAACGCTCTGCATCTCGTCCCACACGCTCTTGAGGGTGATGGTGATGGTGCCGGTGAGCTCGTGTTTCTCGTAGTCGTAGGAGAGGTTCTGTTTGGTGTGGCTCACATAGGCGAAGTCGGGAGTGGTCAGGGTGACAATGTTGCCACTTTGCGGAGTGGTGAACGCACTCATGTGGTCGTCGTCGCTCATAACCTCCTCGGAAAAGATCTTCACGCGGTCGGTCATGATATCGAGCGGCTGGGCGTTGGTGTACTGCTCGCCAATCTCACAGAGTTCGACATGATAGGAAGGCAGGTCGACGAGAGTCTGGTCGCCCGACTGGGTCTTGTCGCCAGAGGCCATGAGGAAGAGCTGGACGGCGTTCTCACCCATGTCGTAGTACTGAAGGTCGATGGACTTGAGCTGCTTGACCTCGTTGTCCCACTTGAAGGTGACATAGGCAGTATCGACATTGCCGCCGCCGTTGTTGCCACCGTTGTTGCCGCCACCGTTTTCACCACCGTTGTTGGTGTTGTTGTTGTCGGGGGTCTCTTCTTTGTCGCAGGAAGCCATCATGAGGCCGCAGGCCAGCAGGGCGATGCCGAAATACTTAAAGCAATTTTTCATTGTTCGATTTTTTGTTTGATGATTAATAAATTATTTATTTTATCGGATGATCTTTGTGGAAGGCCTCGAGGCGAGCCTTGAGGTCGGGGAACTGGTCGCGCTGCACCAGGGCCACACAGGCGCGGATACCCTGCTTGTGGCTGCCCGTGATGTCGAGGGCGATGGCAGAGATGCCGTAGCGGATGAGCTCGTTGAGCAGGTTGACACCCTCGTAGCCGGGATAACAGAAGGTGAAGTAGAAACCGTCGCCGATATCTTCGCCCATATCCTTGTCGTAGACGATGAAGAAACCGTTGTCGGTGAAGAGCTTCTTCATGATGCCGGCTTTCTCGCCGTACTCCTTGATGTCCTTGACGAAGTTGAAGGTGCCGTCATTGGCGCCCTTGAGCATGGCGGCCATAGCGTACTGCACGCTGTGGGCGGTGCCGCTGCTGAGGCAGTAGAGGGTGCCGAAGATGAGGGCGCGGCCGAGCTGCGTCTGGCTGTAGTAGCGCGCCAGGTCGGGGCACTCCATATTGAACAGTTTGGGCGAGCACACCATCATGGCGATACGCTCACCGGCATAGCTGAAGCTCTTCGAACCGGAGATCATGATGACGTAGAGGTCGGTGTACTTGGCAACGGTGGGCTGGAAGGGGGCCTGTCCGGGAACCGAGTAGTCCTTGCGGAAGTCCATCAGGAAGTAGGCCGAGTCCTCCATAACCACAACGCCGTACTTGTTGGCCATCTCGCCGATGATCTTGAGCTCGTGCTCGGTGAAGCAGAACCAGGCGGGGTTGTTGGGGCTGCTGAAGATCATGCAGGCCACATCGCCGTCTTTCAGCTCCTCTTCGAGTTTGTCGCGCAACTTGTCGCCGCGGTACTCATAGACGTCGAAAGCCTTCATGGGGATGCCGAGCACGCGGCACTGCTGCTTCTGCACGGGGAAACCCGGGTCGATGAAGAGCACCTTGGTCTTCTTGGCGTCGTAGCGGGTGAGGGTGAGGAAGCTGGCGAAGCCTGCCTGCATCGAACCTACGGTGGGCACGCAGCAGTCGGGCGTGACGTCGATGTCGAGGAAGTTCTTAACGAAGCGGGCGGCCTCTTTCTTGAAGTCGGCGGTGCCGTAAATCTCGGGGTAGATGCTGGCGACGCCGCTCTTCAGGGCCTCAATCTGGGCCTGCACACCCACCTGTGGGGCAGGCAGGCCGGGGATGCCCATCTCCATCTTCACGAAGCGGATGCCCGTCTCGGCCTCCACATCCTGGATCATCTTGCGCATCTCGCGGATGCTGGCCTTGCCGGGGTTCTGGATCTTGTTGGCCGCGGCAATGCGGTCTATCGTCTCTTTCTGTATGGGTATTTGTGACATGATTTATATGTTTTATTTTACATTGAAATCTTTCAGTTTCACTACGTTGATGGGACTTATGTCCTTGATGATGGTGTACACCTCCCTCTGCTCTTCCTGCGGCGCGGGGGTGAAGATGGAGACAATTTCCTGTATCTTCACGTCGACGAACTGCTGCACCGACACCAGGTTGCTCTTCTTCTTGTTGACCGCCTGCAGCTTGCGCAGCGACTCTATGATGGCCTGACGCGCTTTCGGCTGGTCTTTGGTCATCATGTCGAGCCCGAGGCGGTGGTATTGGTAGTAGGCCTCGTGGAGCGGCGCATAGGCGCTATTGGTGTGGTTCTCCATGAACCAGTAGCGGTTGCGCGAGGCGCTGGAGTTCCACCCGGCGAACTTCGAGTCGTCTACGGCCTGCACCACCTGCTGCGCCAGTTGGAAGTAGGGGTCGCCGCCGGCAGGGGCGTAACTGTCGAAATAGATGCCCAGCATGATGTAGCAGTAGTAGGCCAGCGTCGATGAGAGGATGCTGTAGAAGTTGCCCAGGTCGAAGTCGAGCGGCTGCGTCTCGTTGAAGCTGAAGTTGAAGGTACCCTGCTCGATGTAGTTGAACAGACCCGAGGTGTAGGTCGAGTTGTACACCGGACGGCGCATCTGTATCTGCAGCTGCGCACCGAATTCTGTGGCCGACGTGCGGCTGTTGAGGATGAGGGCTATGGAGCAGTCGATAAGCTCCTGCTGCTCGAACTGCAGGTTCGTCCAGCGGCGCCCGTTGACGAAGTCCTCTATGGCCTGCTTCATGGTCTCGAACACCTTCTTGTCGGTCGACTCATACCCCTGCGTGGTGGTCATAAGCTTCTGCGGGTTCACCTGCACCGTGCAGCGGAACTCCTGCGCCCCCGCCGTGCAGAGGCACATCATCGTAAGCACTATGGACAGCACCTTGCGCATCAAGCCCTATCGGATAACCTTTGTTTGCTTGTACATGGCTGCCGGCTTCGCGGTGCGGCTGCGGTTGAACTCGCGCGCACCGTTGACCGTCTGCTTGTGCACCATCATGGTCTTGTCGCCGTTCATCTTCGTGCGGTGCTTGGTTTCCTTCAAACCGTAGTAGTACGTATCGCACGCACACAAGGTCACAGCGCACAATAATAATATCACCGGCAATGCCGATTTCCTTCTAATCTTCATATTCATAATGTTTTAATCACTCACCCGCACTATACTTCACCTTGCAAAGATACAACTTTTTATAAATTTGGGCAAAATAAATTCTCATTCACATGTGTGCGCGCACGCGCGTGCGCAAATTGTTAATAACTTTAGCACTTTTACCCCGCCAGGTTCGGCTTTTTGTCGTATCTTTGCACTTTAAACAGAAAACAAGGAAAACTATATATGGAAGAAAATCAGAACATTGACTACAGTGCGAGTAACATTACCGTACTCGAAGGACTCGAAGCCGTGCGCGTACGTCCGGCTATGTATATCGGCGACGTCAACGAACGCGGCCTCCACCACCTCGTCTACGAGGTCGTCGACAACTCCATCGACGAGGCCCTCGCAGGCTATTGCTCCAAAATCGACGTCAAGATCAACCCCGACAACAGCATCACCGTCGAGGACAACGGTCGCGGCATACCCGTCGACATGCACGAGAAGGAGCACCGCTCGGCCCTCGAGGTCGTCATGACCGTCCTCCACGCCGGCGGTAAGTTCAACAAGAACTCCTACAAGGTCTCCGGCGGTCTCCACGGCGTCGGCGTCTCCTGCGTCAACGCCCTCAGCGACCACATGATCGTCAACGTCTACCGCGACGGCAAGATCTACCAGCAGGAATACTCCAAGGGCAAACCCCTCTACGCCGTCAAGGAAGTGGGCGTCACCGACAAGCGTGGCACCAAGGTCACCTTCCACCCCGACGACACCATCTTCACCGTCTCAGAGTACAAGTACGACACTCTGCTGGAGCGCATGCGCGAGCTCGCCTACCTCAACAAGGGCATCACCATCGACATCACCGACCTCCGCGAATTCAAGGAGGACGGCGTCACCCCCGTGCGCGCCGACCACTTCTACAGCGAGCGCGGTCTCCGCGACTTCATCGCCTACCTCGACGAGAACCGCGAGAAGCTCATGCCCGACGCCATCTACATCGAGGGCGAGCGCAAAGGCATCCCCATCGAGATAGCCATGCAGTACAACACCGGCTACAGCGAGAACCTCCACTCCTACGTCAACAACATCAACACCCACGAAGGCGGCACCCACCTCGCCGGCTTCCGCAGCGGCCTCACCCGCACGCTGAAGAACTACGCCGACCGCAGCGGCCTCCTCCAGAAAGCCAAAGTGGAGATCACCGGCGACGACTTCCGCGAAGGCCTCACGGCCATCATCTCCGTCAAGGTCGCCGAGCCTCAGTTCGAAGGCCAGACGAAGACCAAACTCGGCAACGCCGAGGTGCGCGGCGCCGTCGACGACGCCGTCAGCGAAATGCTCGAGAACTACCTCGAAGAACACCCCAACGAGGCCCACACCATCGTCGACAAGGTCATCCTCGCCGCACGCGCCCGCCAGGCTGCCCGCAAGGCACGCGAGATGGTGCAGCGCAGCAACGTCTTCTCCTCCGCCGGCATGCCCGGCAAGCTCGCCGACTGCCAGAGCAACGACCCCGCCGAATGCGAGATATTCTTCGTCGAGGGTGACTCGGCAGGTGGCTCCGCCAAGCAGGGCCGCGACCGCCGCTACCAGGCAATCCTGCCCCTCAAGGGCAAGATTCTCAACGTCGAGAAGGTCATGCGCCACCGCGCCTTCGAGAGCGAGGCCATACGCGACATCTACACCGCCCTCGGCGTCACCGTGGGCACCCCCGAAGACCCGCAGGCCCTCAACCTCAGCAAGCTCCGCTACCACAAGGTCATCGTCATGACCGATGCCGATGTCGACGGCGCACATATCGACACCCTCATGCTCACCTTCTTCTTCCGCTATATGCCCGAACTCATCGAGAACGGCTACGTCTACCTCGCCACTCCCCCACTCTACCTCGTCAAGAAGGGCAACAAGCAGGTCTACTGCTGGACGGAGGACGACCGCGAGCGCGCACTCCTCGAGTTCGGCGACAAGGGCATCCACGTGCAACGCTACAAAGGTCTGGGTGAGATGAACAGCGACCAGCTGCGCGACACCACCATGAACCCCGAAGGCCGCCAACTCCGCCAGGTGACCATCGAGAACGCCGCCTCGGCCGACCGCATCTTCTCCCTCCTCATGGGCGAAGACGTCCCGCCCCGCCGCGCCTTCATCGAAGCCAACGCCACCTACGCGAATATAGATGCATAAAATTGGTAGTTAAAGTAGTTAAAAGTAGTCAAAGTAGTTAAAGACAAATGTTCCAGATGATACTATTGTCTTTTGCTATGGCTGCCGAACTTGATGAGGCAACTTCTAGCGAGCAACGCGAGCGATAACTTCTTTAACTTCTTTAACTCCCCTAAATAATAATCCTATGGATAAACGTAACCTCCTCCTCATCAGCAACAGCACCATGCGCGGCGAAGCCTACCTCGGCTGGTGCAAGGACATGATCGCCGACTTCTGCCGTCGGCACAACGTTAAGAAGGTGCTCTTCGTGCCCTATGCCGGCGTCTCGCTGGCTCCCAACGGCCTCACCAAGAGCTACGACGCCTACGAAGCCAAGGTGGCTGCCGTCTACAAAGAGTTCGGTGTGAAGCTCACCTCAGTGCACCACAAGGCGCTGCCCGTCAACGCCGTCTACGACACCGACTGCGTGGCCGTGGGCGGTGGCAACACCTTCCACCTCGTCCGCGAGCTGCAGCGCACAGGCCTCATGCAGGCCATCCGCCAGCGCGCCTTCGACGGCATGCCCTACATGGGCTGGAGCGCCGGCAGCAACGTCGCAGGCCCCACCCTCTGCACCACCAACGACATGCCCATCGTCACGCCCGCCTCGTTCGACTGCATGGGTCTGGTGCCGTTCCAGATCAACCCGCATTACACCGACTTCTTCGACCCGAAGCACGGCGGCGAGACCCGCGACGACCGGCTGAAAGAGTACATCATGGTCAACCCCAAGGCCACCGTCGCCGCTATCCGCGAAGCCAC
>JBGUZF010000065.1:0-13507 GCA_045222795.1 Bacteroidales bacterium | reverse complement strand
GTCACCGCCTGGGCCGGTATGGTGATGGACGACCTCGTGCAGCACACCCTCGACAACGGCCTCTACGGTTTGGAAAACCTCTCGGCTATTCCCGGCACCGTGGGTGCTTCGGCCGTGCAGAACGTGGGCGCCTATGGCGCCGAAGCCAAAGACTTTGTCGAGAGTGTCGAGGCCTACGACCTCGAGGAGCGGCGCCTCTGCCGTTTCAGCAACGAGGAGTGCCGCTTCGCTTACCGCGACTCCTACTTTAAGCACCACCCCGGGCGCTACCTCATCCTGCGCGTCACCTACCGTCTGCACCGTGAGTTCACGCCCAACCTCAGCTACAAAGCCCTCGAGGGGCTGCCCCACGACAGCGCCCAGCAGCTGCGCGACAGTATCACCGCCCTCCGGTGGAGCAAGCTGCCGCGTCCCGAGGAGCACGGCTCCGCAGGCAGCTTCTTCAAGAACCCCGTGGTCGACGAAGAGACCTACCTGCGCCTCCGCGAGCAGTACCCCGACATGCCAGAAGCCCACCTTTCACCTTTCACCTTTCACCTTTCACCTTGCTACAAGCTCTCCGCTGGCTGGCTGATAGACCGTGCTGGCTGGAAGGGCAAGACGATGGGTAGGGCAGGTGTATGGCCTAAAAATGCGCTTGTGCTATACAACGCCGGCGGCTGCTCGGGCGACGAGGTACGCGCCCTCGCCGACGCCATCGTCGCCGACATCCAGCAGAAATTCAACATCACCCTCACCCCCGAAGCGATAATTATTTGAAGACAAAGGTTATTATTTTGAAGACAACAGAAACAACGGAGACAACAGGGAAACGCCAACAAGGCGTTTCGGCTACGCAGGCTTAATGAATGATAAATATAGAGGAATATAAAGATGAATGCTTTGATGTTGTAGGTGCAATCTACAATGTCAAGAATGAACTCGGACCTGGTTTGAACGAGAAGGTGTATCAGGAGGGGTTGGGGATTGAACTGAAAGCGATGGAGATTCCCTTTGAACGGGAGGTTCCGGTGCATCCTACGTATCGCGGCCAAAAGATGGAGTCGCTGTTCTATCTCGATTTCCTTTGCAAAGGTACTGTCATAGTTGAGCTGAAATCCGTCAAGACACTTGATATGGAACATCGGGCGCAGTTGTTCAACTATATGCATATAGTGAAGCCAAAGGTGGGCATACTTGTCAACTTTGCGCCTTTGTATGCTGAGGTTGAACGATATTTTTATGACAGCAAAACGAACCAGATAGTCAATACAGAGGGGAAATATATCAGAAACAAATATGATGACAACATAACTTTCAACAGCGTAAGATAATAAAAACGCATGTGCGTTTTTAAGTTGTCTTTGTTGTCTATGTTGTCTTTAGAAAAGTAAAGAGGATTGTCTTTAAAAAAGAGAAGAATATTGTCTTAATGAAAGGAAAGAAAAAGAAGTGAGAAAAACGCGTGTGCGTTTTTAAGTTGTCTTTGTTGTCTATGTTGTCTTTAGAAAAATAAAGAGGATTGTCTTTAAAAAAAGAAAAGAATATTGTCTTAAAACTATGAATAAAACAGAACAATTCTGGCAGTGGTTCCAGGACCACAACGAGCAGCTGGTGGCCCTCGGTGAGCTCGACGACAAGGAGCGCGCGCAACTCGAGAACACCCTGCAGTATCAGCTCACGAAATACTGCGACGGCCTCAGCTACGAGATAGGCGACGCCACCGCCAACGGCCGCACACTTACCTTCACCGCCGAAGGCGACACCGACCTCTTCCGCTATGTGGTGGAGCTCGTCGACAACGCCCCAGACCTCGACTGGTGGGAGTTCGTGGCCTTCAAGCAGCCTATGGGCACCGAACTCAAGGTGCGCTTCGACCGCTATCTCTTCGACACCCGCAAGATGTACTTCCAGCAGCTTGAATGCGAGGAAGAGCCCGAAATGCTTGGTTTGCGCATCGCCGTCGAGGGTAGCAAGCCCGACGACGAGGACTTTCAGGTGGGCGTCTACGTCACCCTCGAGGCCCTGATGGGCGAGTTCGACTGCGCCACCCTCATCGGCTACATGGAGACCGTTCCCGTGCCCGAGGAGCCCTTCAAGGCCGGCTTCCAGGCATTGGACGACCTGCCCAAGTTCGTAGAGTGGTTCAAGGCAAAGCGTGACCAGTAATCGCGCCCTATGGCCTCAAACCAAAACCCTCGCCAGCGTGCACGCCGCCGCACCTCGGCGCAGCGGCGCCAGGGGCATCTGCGCACCAACTATGCGGAGGACGACATCGAAGCCTTCGCCGCCGACTTGGAGCGGCTGCGCTCCGTGTGGCCAGAGAGCGTGCGTGAGGGCGACGACAAGGCATACCGCAGACAGGTTTTCAAGACCAACAGCATCATCTGTGCAGCCGTTATGGTGCCGATGACGGCGGTGTTCGTATACTTGGTCATCGATGGTGATATTTCGTGGTGGTCCATCCCCATCATGCAGACCATCCTGCTGCTTATCCTTTGGCTGCGTCTGCTCACCTTCAGTGGTTTCGACACCACGTTCTTTATCTACCGCGAGGCCGACCGCCGCGGGATACGCTACAAGAAAGGCGACACACCCACCTACCACATCATGAACCGCCTCAACGCCGACTACAACAGCCACCTCTGGAACCGTAAATTCAATTGGACATAACCATTCGAGTAATTAGTCTATAATTGACCTGCGTAGCAATTCGTTTAATTCGCATAATTCGCCGTTAATATGAAGCATAAATTTTCACTTTTCACTTTTTACTTTTCAATTCTCCTGCTGCTTGCAGTAACCGCCTGCCATAAAGACCCCACGCATGTTGTCGACACCACCGCCGACACCACCGAGGTGGTCGTCGACACAGCCTTCTTCTACCAGCAGCGCCTCTACGCCCCCGGCGACTACGGCTCCACCAACTGGCGCATCCCCGCCATCATTTGTCTCGACGACGGCACGCTGGTGGCCGTCAACGACAAGCGCAAATACAACGAAGGTGACCTGCCGCAGGATATCGACATCGTCTGCCGTCGCAGCATCGACCGCGGCCGCACTTGGAGCGCGCCCGTCACCATAGCGCAGGGCAGCGGTGTGGGTCACGGCTTCGGCGACCCCGCCCTCGTCACCACCTGGGATGGCGACCTCCTCTGTCTCTTCGCCGGTGGCAACGGCTACTTCCAGTCATCCGCCACCAACCCCATCAGCGTCTATATGGCGCGCAGCACCGACGGTGGCCGCACCTGGAGTGAGCCCTCCAACATCACCTCCGCCCTTTGGGGCGACGTCTCGCTGGGCGACTACGAGGCCGCCTTTGTGGCTTCGGGCAACGGCCTCCGCCTCACCGAGGGAAACCACGCCGGCCGTATTCTTTTCGCCGCCGCCGTGCGCCGCAAGAACAGCACCGTCAGCGACAACTACGTCATATACAGCGACGACAACGGCCACTCCTGGCACCGCTCGGCGATGGCCTTCGAGGGTGGCGACGAAGCCAAGCTCATTCAGCTCAACGATGGCCGCATTCTCATCTCCGTGCGCCGCAACGGCGCTCGCGGCTACAACCATTCGTCAGACAACGGCGAGACCTGGGGCACACAAGGTACGTGGCCCGAGATGACCGTCAACGCCTGTAACGGCGAGCTGCTGCGTCTCGACGACAGCACCATCCTGCACAGCATCACCAACTCGCTCCAGCGCGAAAACGTGAGCGTCTTCTTTTCCAACGACGAGGGCGCCTCGTGGCACAGTCCCGTGAGTCTATTTGAAGGGCCTTCGGTATACTCCTCCATGACTTTGCTCCCCGACGGTTCCGTAGGCGCCTATGTCGAGCTCAATCCCAACGGCCCCTGCGAACTGTGGTACATGCACTTCAACCGCAAGTGGTTGGAGTTATAATTTATTTGGTGGATTTCTAACAGCCCGTGAGCACAGGGCATCATACAAATTAAAAGTAGCAGGATTCTCCTGCTACTTTTATTATGTCGGAAGTGACAAAATCGTTGACGCTGTCACTATTACAAGTCTGCTGTGTATGACCTAACGACGATGCAAAAGTACGAATATTATTTAATATGGCAAAAAAAAAGTTACTATGACGTCGTTGCGAATTGCTTGAGGAGTAAACAATGATAATAGCCAACCATAATTGGAATAAAAAAGTCCATCACTAGGAAGTGATAGGCTTTTAGAAATGTCGAATTGAAGGAAACAGTAGCCGCATCACTTCGTGACGGATGGCGACCACCCTGTTTCAGCCCGTTGGCCCATTGCCCGTTAGGAGAGTTACACAGCAACCAAAACGACGATGCAAAAGTACGAATAAAATTTGATTTGGCAATAAAATAGTTGTGAAATGCTTGAAAATTGACATCACGACCGTATCCCCTTTTGCATACAGATAAATGGTCTCACAACACTTTGACAGTATAGTCGGTGAAATCATCTCCGCCTAATACTATCTCAGAGTTTCGGTACTGTTTATCAACCATCTCGTATGCTTCTATATCGGATTTTGCTTCGACTTCTACTACCCTATATAGTGATTCTGCTATTTCTACTTTGAATTTCATACTGATTTTGGTATTAGAATTATTTACCAATCATAACCCTGCCAAGGAAAGTGTCTGTAAATGCTCGCTGGAATCGTAGTGTCAGCATTTGGTATTCGGGGAGGCTTTCGAGGTATTCCAGTTCGAGGACAAAACGGGGGGCTTTAAGGTCTTTCTTGGTTTCGGGGTGCACTTCGGTCTTGCTCCCCAAACGCAGGAGCTTGATGAGGTATATATCCCGTACTCCCTTACCCTTGATATAAGGCATGAAGTAGTACAGCTTGTTGAGCGCAATGGTCGAGGGAAATTTACGGATTGAGTCGGTGTAATAAAGTTTCGTCGGTTCCTCGGTAAGGAAGTACTCTTGATTGTCCTTCTTCACAAGACCCACCAATAAACGTTTTGAGGTGTCAAGTTGATAGGTTTTCTTTGGCTTGTTGTAGATGAGGTTTTTCTCCTCGCTTGAGAAGAGGTCCAATGTCAATACTGGACGAGGATTGCGCTGCATGTGGATAGGACGGGTCGACACCGGGGCTTCGTCGTAAATGAAACGATACAAGCTTCGTCCAATTTCCTGAACGATACCGCACACCAACGCATTGCCCATCAAGAATGCTCTTCGTCCATCCGACACATCGGGATGATAGGTGTGGTTGTCGGGGAACATATTCAGTCTTTCCATCTCGATGGGAATCAATCGACGGTAGCGGCCAGACGGGGTTTGTACAACATGCTTGAATCTTGACGGAGAAGAGCCACCCTCACCGGTAATCATTGTGCGGGATGGTTTGTCCAAATAATCGGGGAACGCCATTCCCCCCTCAGAAAACACATATTCAAAGCCCTCCTTCGAGACGCGGTTAATCTTCTTGGAACCTTTCTCATATTGCCATTTGGGCAAATCCTCTTCTGAAATAAAGAACTCTTCTGGAACGAAGTCCTCGTCTACAAGAATGTCACCCAACATTTGGCTAGTTCCCTCATGAACAGGAATCGCATCAACAGAATAGACGTGACGGTCAATCATGATACCGGCATTCCCGAATGGCGTCTCTTTCTCTCCTTTATTGAACTTGGCAGAAACCTCTTGAATAGTTCCTTTGATGTCGAATTCCGATTGTGTCCCTTCGCTGACTTTGAAGGGAAATGCCTCTGCCATAACGCCATCGTATTCAACCCAGTTTTCCATCGTATCAATTTTGTTGGCGACGATGGACCCCTTGCGGTAACCAACAATGTAGGTTCTGCGGCGACGTTGTGGCATCCCATAGTCAGCAGCGTTGATGATACGCCATTCGACGGCATAACCCAAATCGGCAAGAGAAGCTAGGATGATGGCGAAGTCACGGCCACGCTGAGTTGCAGGTGAGTTCAGTAGGCGATCAACATTCTCGAAGAATATGTACTGGGGACGTTTATCGCCTTTCTCGTCAAGAATACGATAAATCTGCCACCATAACACTCCTTTTTTACCTTCAATACCGCCAGAACGGCTGAGGGTTGCTGCTACGGAATAATCCTGACAGGGAAATCCTCCCACCAATAAATCGTGGTCAGGAATCTCCTCGGTTTTCACAAGGTTAATGTCTCTGTTCACATGGCCTTGGAATCCAAATCTAGCCTTATATACCAGCGATGCGTCCTGATGTAATGTCGAAGGCTCCCATTGGTTGTTCCAGATGGTGTCATAGGCATCTGACGCACCTTCAAGTCCAATGCGGAATCCGCCCACACCGGCAAAAAGTTCTACTACCTTTATTTTATGCTTGGCCATTCAGTTTCTCCTTTCTTCTATTTTCCACAATCTCACGAACATAATCATTGTTGAACCAATAACAGAACTTCTTCGCTCCCTTGCCGTCAGGAGTCGGTGCAAGGTCTACTGCTTTTTGAGCTTTTGGACGGACGTGGAATTTCTTTCCATCCGCACCCTTCCACCAATACTCCTCAGAAATATGATTTGCCAAAATATTGTCTTTAATATGGTTCCAGTACACTTCTGCCCACTCCAAATCTTTTTGAGGCATTGTCCAGAAGAATACATCGTCCAGCACATAATCCTCTTTGCCTGCGTTTTGTTCCCTAAATACCACAAACATAATACGGCTGGAATATAGTTCGTACAGGCGCGATTCAATCCACTCCTCGCACTCAGCCACCTCGATGTAGTCAATGTTCTCAAAAGACATTGCCTCCTTGATGATACCATTGGCTTGTACACGAATGGTTTTCATTGTGAGTCCTGCTTTGAGAAATTCTTCCGAGCGATTCACATTGGCACACTTTGTAGAGGCTGCAATAGCATTTGCCACCATTGCGAACTTATTCTTGGGGTTGTTTGAGATGTCTACTTTCTTCCGCTTCGCAATCTTCGCAAACGGCATGTTTATGTAGGGTTTGAAGCGATTGAGTAGGATATCGTCGAAGGAATTCTTCAAAAGAGCGCTTGTGCTGACCAGTTCCGATTTTGCCCCTGCGACGTTAGAGACAGCGTTTTTCCCACTCTTCATAACGTACTCCAATACGGTGCGCATATAGGCCATTTTGAGGCTAAAAGCTCTTCGGGGAGCGTCAATGTTGGGATTGTTGGGTTGTTTCATCAAACTATCACCCTTCTGCCCCTTACGACAGGCACCAAGGTACATCGTATCACCCTCAGAGAGTTCGTGGGCCTTCCCCTGCTTTATCTTGTCAATAATGACCTCATAATCGTGGCGAATAATTAATAAATCCTTTTTGGGCAGTTTCCATAGAACGGAGAAAATGAATTCCAAGTCGAGGTTGTCGCAATTCTTCTGGTGTAGATAGAAGAGCAACAACATCAACTGGCATTTCAGATAGAAATGGGAGTGTTCAAAGTCGTCTTTTACAACCTCGCAGTAGTTAATCATGTTGCACACAAGACGCTCCTTGATGAGATAATCGTTCTGTTTGCTTTTCTTCAGCGGGGTACACTTCAACTCCATTCCGGCCTCAGAGAAATCGGCACCGGGATAATTGTTCGTCTCGAGGAGGAAAAAGATATTCTCCACCATTTGCCCAAGGCTACCTTTGCCTTGCTTTGGCTTATAGTCCTCCCAAGCAAAGTCACGCAAGGTCTTTCCCAACAAACCTTTGCTGTATTCAAAGATGCTTAAGGGGTCTTTGATGTTGTATGGTAACGCGGGGTTAGTGTTCATATTCTTGAATAATTTCAAACTGCAAAGATACGAAGTTTTTTTTGAATACCAAAAAAGATGTTTGATGTGTGATGGAAGATGCATGATGTAAAATGAGAGGGAGGATGTGTCGGGGCGCCAACTAACCCAGGCTGTTGATATGTTTTTATATTTTCTGCGTGCGATTGAAAAAAAATATGTACCTTTGCATCGCAATTAAGTGGGTAGTGGGTAGTGGGCAGTGAGTTGTTTTAATAAGATAATAGACAGAAAATGACAAAGATAGATGTCCTTCTTGGACTTCAGTGGGGCGACGAGGGCAAGGGTAAAATTGTCGACGTGCTGACCCCGAACTACGATGTTGTGGCCCGTTTTCAGGGCGGCCCCAACGCTGGCCATACGCTCGAGTTTAACGGTATGAAGCATGTGCTGCATATCATCCCGAGCGGTATCTTCCACAAAGACAAGATTAACCTCATAGGCAACGGCGTGCTGATAGAGCCGCGCATCTTCCGTCAGGAGATTGAGGAACTGTCCGCCAAGGGCGTCGACGCCACGCAGAACCTCTTCGTCTCGAAGAAGGCGCACCTCATCCTGCCTTCGCACCGCATGATGGACGCTGCTAACGAGCAGGCCAAGGGCAACATGAAGATTGGCTCGACCCTGAAGGGCATCGGCCCCGCCTATACCGACAAGATTGCCCGTTCGGGCATCCGCGTGGGCGACACGCTGTCGAGCGACTTCCGCGAGCGCTACGAGCTCCTCAAGGAGCAGCATGTGCGCCAGGCGCAGACGCTGGGCTTCGACATCGCCGCCTTCCGCATCGACGGCATGAGCCTCGAGGAGTACGAGAAGGTGTGGATGGAAAGCCTGGAGACGCTGAAGCGCTTCCGCATGGTGAACAGCGAGTACTTCATCAACCAGTGCCTGAAGGAGGACAAGAAGGTGCTCGCCGAGGGCGCACAGGCCATGATGCTCGACATCGACTTCGGTACCTATCCCTTCGTCACCTCCAGCAACACCATCACCGCCGGCGTATGCACGGGCCTCGGCGTGGCCCCCAGCGCCATAGGCCGTGTTATGGGCATCACCAAAGCCTACTGCACCCGTGTGGGCGCAGGTCCCTTCCCGACGGAGCTGTTCGACGAGACGGGCCACCGCCTCTGCGAGCTGGGTCACGAATACGGCGCCACCACGGGTCGTCCGCGCCGCTGCGGCTGGATAGATATCCCCGCCCTGCGCTACGCCTGCATGATCAACGGTGTCACCGAGCTCTACGTCACCAAGCCCGACGTGATGAACGACTTCGAGACCGTCTCGATGTGCACTGCCTACGACGTCAACGGAGAGCTGACGGCCGAGATACCCTTCGAGTACAACACGCTGCCCATCGAGCCGGTGCTCACCAACTTCAAGGGCTGGCAGCAGAGCCTGCAGGGCATCACTAAGTATGACGCGCTGCCCGAAGCGCTGAAGAGCTACCTCGCCGCCATCGAGCAGCAGACGGGCGTGCAGATTGCCGCCGTCAGCATCAGCCCCGACCGCAAGGATGTGCTATTTAAAAGCTGAGAGTTGTAAACTGTAAGCTGTAAGTGGGCTGACGCAGTCGAACAGATGCAATAAAACAAGGGTTGGAGATACTAATTACTCAAACAATCAAACAATAAAGCAATCAAACAATATTGAGATAATGAAAAAGATAATCATTGCCCTGCTCATGGTGCTACCGTTGGTGGCCGGTGCGCAAACCAAAATCAAGGAAACCGCTGTGCCGCGCAGCGTGCTGCTGGCCTTGGAGAAGACCTACGACAGCTATAAGGTGCGCACGTGGTACCAGGCCCCCGGCCAGTATATCGCCGAGCTGGTCATCGACGGACAGAACGGCCGCGCCTATTTCACCGCAGGCGGCGATTGGCAGTACAGCAGCTTCCCCGTGAAGGAGGAGGAGTGCCCCACGATGATGAACTCGTACTTCGTCAACAACTACCCCGGCTACCGCGTCAAAGGTATCGAGTATGTCGAGGAGATGAACGGCGACAACTACTACCGCATGATAATAGTGAAGAAGGGTATCGCCGAGAACGACTGCGAGATGGTGTTTGACACCCGCGGCAAGCTGATGAAGAGCAACGCCCCCGACCCCGATGCCGTGAAGCGCGACTACTACACGCATAACAACCCCGACGCCGACGACGAGAAGGTGAGCAAGAAGACCGGCACCGAGAGCAGCCGCGAGCGCAAGCGTCCCGCCCCGAAGGTCGACGAGCCGCAGGTGGAGCAGTTCACCCCCAGCCAGGAGATCCTGGCCGACTTCGACAAGTCGATGGGCCGCCGCACCAAGGGTGCCGTCAACTGGGTATACCGCGTGCTCAACGGTGAGGACTACGCTGTGGCTTACTTCACCAACGTGCAGAAGGTGAAGATGGAGTCGGTGTACAGCATCAACGACAACAAGCCCATCATGACCGGCAAGACCCTCCTCAAGGAGCGCTACAACAACGGCATCCTGAAGTTCCTGGCCGAGAAGTTCAACGGCGAGAAGTACAGCGTCGAGAAGATGGTCGTCTATGAGTACAACTCGAAGTTCCGCGGCGCCGACGGCAAGAAGCCGAAACCCTACACCTACGTTGTGGTGAGTCAGAAGATCAAAGGCACGCGCGACAAGAAGTTCATCCGCATGGAGTTCGACAGCAAAGGTAACTACACAGGCCAGCTGGCACAGCCCCTGGATGAGCGCGACGTGCAGTAAGGAGTTAAGAAGTTAATGAGATAAGGAGTTAAGACAAGTGTTCTTGACTCCTTTTTTTATGCCATAAGGAGGCGCAGCTGCTCGAGGGCGGCGTCGATGCTCTTGACGTTGGCGATGCTCAGACTCAGGCGCTCGGGGGTCTCCTTGAGGGCCGCGCGGCGCGGATAGGCCTGCACATACTGGATGAGCTTCATGAAGTTGGGACTCTGGTAGAAGGGGCTCTGCTGGTTGGAGACAAGGTGGCATACCATGCGGTCCTGCTTCAGTATGAGTTTCTCGATGCCGAACTCCTTGGCCATACGACGCAGGGTGATGGTCTCTATCAGCTCGTCGACCTCCTGCGGCACAGGGCCGAAGCGGTCCTCGAGGCGGCGGCGGTATTCGGAGAGCTCCTCCTCGGTCGACAGGTCGTTCAATTCCTTATATAACAGCAGACGCTCGCTGACGGAGGTGACGTATTCGTCGGGTATCAGCACCTCGAGGTCTGTCTCGATAGTGCATTCGCGCACATATTCCTTGCGCTCGGCAGCCTCTTCGGCGAAGAGCTCGGCGAAGTCGCTCTCCTTCAGTTCCTCGATGGCTTCGTTGAGAATCTTGTGGTACATGTCGTAGCCTATCTCGGAGATGAAGCCGCTCTGTTCTGCGCCCAAAATGTTGCCCGCACCGCGGATGTCGAGATCGCGCATGGCGATGTTGAAGCCGCTGCCGATGGAGGAGAACTCCTCGATGGCTTTAAGGCGCCGCTGGGCATCGGGCGTGAGGGTGAGGTAGGAGGGGATGAGGAGGTAGCAGAAGGCCTTGCGGTTCGAGCGACCCACGCGGCCGCGCATCTGGTGCAGGTCGCTGAGGCCGAACTGGTGGGCGTTGTTGATAATCATGGTGTTGGCGTTGGGGATGTCCAGGCCGTTCTCCACGATGGAGGTGGCCACAAGCACGTCGATGTCGCCCTCGAGGAAGCGCATCAGGGTCTCTTCGGCATCCTTGCCGTCCATGCGTCCGTGTGCCATTGCCACGCGGGCGTCGGGCACCAGGCGCTGCACCAAGCCAGCCATCTCGGGCAGGTTCTCCACACGGTTGCTGATGAAGAAGGTCTGTCCGCCGCGGCTCATCTCGAACATGATGGCGTCGCGTATCAGCTCCTCGCTGAAGTCCGAGAGTTCTGTCTCGATGGGTTGGCGGTTGGGCGGCGGCGTCTGTATGACGCTGAGGTCGCGGGCACCCATAAGGGAGAACTGCAGCGTGCGCGGAATGGGCGTGGCGGTGAGGGTGAGGCAGTCGACACCCACCTTCATCTGTTTCAGCTTCTCCTTGGCGCTGACGCCAAACTTCTGCTCCTCGTCGATGATGAGCAGGCCGAGGTCTTTGAACTTCAGCTCCTTGTTGGTGATGGCGTGGGTGCCTATGAGGATGTCTATCTTGCCGTCGGCGACGTCCTTGTATATCAGAGTCTTCTCCTTGGTGGTGCGGAAGCGGTTGAGGTATTCGACGCGGACGGGCATCCCTTTCAGGCGCTGGCAGAAGGTGTTGTAGTGCTGGAAGGCTAGCACGGTGCTGGGGACGAGCACCGCCACCTGCTTGTCGTCGCAGCAGGCTTTGAAGGCGGCGCGGATGGCCACCTCGGTCTTGCCGAAGCCCACGTCGCCACAGACGAGGCGGTCCATGGGGTAGGGCTCTTCCATGTCGTGCTTCACGGCAACGGTGGCCTTCAGCTGGTCGGGGGTGTCCTCGTAGATGAACGAGGCCTCGAGCTCTGTCTGCATCGAGCAGTCGCCGCTGAAGGCGAAGCCGCGCGAGGCTTTGCGCTTGGCGTAGAGGGCTATGAGGTCTTTGGCGATGTCCTTCACCTGCCGCTTGGTCTTGGCCTTCAGCACCTGCCAGGTGTTGCTTCCCAAGCGGTTGAGTTGCGGTGCCTCGCCCTCGCGACCCACATAGCGGCTTATCTTGTGAAGCCCGTGGATGGAGATGTAGAGGACGTCGTTGTTCTTGTATATCAGGCGTATCAGCTCCTGACTTTTGCCGTCTTTGGTCACCTTCTCCAAACCGCTGAAACGGCCGACGCCGTAGTCGATATGTGTCACGTAGTCGCCGGGCTTGAGCTCGAAGAGCTCTTTGAGGGTCATCGCCTCATGGGTGGAACGGAGGTCTTTGACGGTGTATTTATGGTAGCGCTCGAAGATCTCGTGGTCGGTGAAGCAGAGGAGCTTCTCGTCGTGGTCGATGAAACCGTGGGTTAAGTTGAAAGTTGAAAGTTGAAAGTTGAACTGCGGTCGACGACTTTCGGGAGTCAAAGTTGAGGCGTTTTCAGCTTCGTCGAGTATCTTGCGCAGGCGCTTTTCCTGACTGTCGTTGCTGACGGTGATGAGCAGTTGGTAGCCCTCGTCGGAGTAGCGGCAGAGGGTGTTGGTCAGCAGGTCGAACTGCTTGTTGAGCACCGGCTGCGGCTCGCTGTTGGCTACTATCTTCTCCTCGTTGCTGAAATAGTGACTATTTCCATACTCCACAATCTTCATCTCCAGCATGCGGTGCAGGAACTCGTTGGCTGTGCAGCTCATCTCCTCGGGTTGGGGCAGGGTGCCAGCAATTGGGTGTTCCTTGTCGGCCAGGCGCTCGTTGTAGGCCTTGCGCGTGTCGTCCATCAGGGCGTCGATGCGCTGCGCCACCTGCATCAGGCTCTGCACCCACACCGTGTCGCTCTCGGCGAAATATTCCAATAAAGATACCTTACTATTTACGTGCACTCCTTTGCACTCCTCCGCACTCCCTTGCACTCCCTGGAGATTAGGTACAATCTCCAAGCGGTCGAGCTGCTTGACGCTAAGTTGTGAGACGGCGTCGTAGGTGCGCAGCGAGTCGACCTCGTCGTCGAAGAACTCGATGCGGTAGGGCAGGTCGGAGGCGTAGCTGTAGACGTCCACTATGCCGCCGCGCACGGCGTACTGGCCGGGTTCCACCACGAAGTCCTCGCGCTCGAAGCCCAGCTCCTGCAGGCGTTCCACCACCTCCCACATGTCCTTCTTCTCGCCGCGCGCTATGCGCAGGGTGTTGCTTATCAGCGTGCGGCTGCCCAC
>JBGUZF010000064.1:0-2840 GCA_045222795.1 Bacteroidales bacterium | reverse complement strand
TGCAGCCACTAGGGAGTACAAATACAAGAAACCGTATATAGAACTGCGCCACTGCCTTATGCAGCTTCACGACCTGCAGGGCACGCTAGTGTCGCTGGCCAACCATACCTCACTCAACGAGATAGAACTATTTGAAATCAAGAGTCTTGCCCAACTGAGCCAGATTGCCTCTGGTGCCATTTCCGAGATGGCGTTATCGGAGATGCTTCCGCTGCCCGACACCAAAGAGGTGTTCGAGGTGCTTGACCCCGACAATACTGGCATCGCAAACTTCTACATCTATGATAGTTACGATGCTCGTTTAGCACCGCTGAGGCGTGAGTTGCAAGGGCTTCAGACAGCAGGTGGCGACCCCGTACGCATCAGCGAACTGCTGGCAGAGCAAAACGAGATACAGAACACCGTCTGCATAGGTCTTTCGGACAAACTCACACATTGGACAGACACCCTTGTAACAGCCATGGAACAAATGGCTTACACCGACTACCTGCTCTCAAAAGCCGACATCTCCATCCGTTGGGAACTAACCCGACCGAAGATAGGAGAAACCACTGAATACATGGGACTTATCAACCCAAGGCTCAAAGAGCACAACGAGAAGCACAAATTGCGCTATCAACCGATAGACATAACGCTGCGTCCGGGGGTGTGTCTCATCACCGGTGCCAATATGGCAGGCAAGACAGTGCTGCTCAAAAGCGTGGGCACAGCACAGATTATGGCGCAGTGCGGTATGTATGTACCTGCAAGTAAAGCCATTGTGAGACTCATGGAAGGTATCGCCACATCCATTGGCGACGACCAGGACGAAATGAACGGCCTCTCATCCTATGCGGCAGAGATAATAAAGATAAGCAATATACTGAAAGAGTGCCGCAAAACCGAGTTGCTGGTACTCATCGACGAGCCCGCCCGCACCACCAATCCTGTGGAAGGCAAAGCTTTGGTGCAAGCCATCATTACCATCCTCAACACCATGAATTCCACAACCCTCATCACCACCCACTACAGTCAACTGGGTACCGACTGCCGACGACTGAGGGTGAAAGGGTTCGTAGAGGATATGGCCGACGTGCCGTTAAATCCGCAGAACATCAACCGCTTCATCGACTATTCTCTTACCGAAGACCAGAGCGATAATGTGCCGCAGGAGGCGTTGCGAATTGCAGACATCCTTGGATGCGACGAGCAGCTGACCACATTGGCCAGAGAGAACGTCAACCGATAGAAAAACTTACAGGATACGCCAACCCACGATGCGCTCCTCGGACGAGAGTTGGGGACCGGTGAGCCATGCGAAGATGAGAGGGAAAGCCACAAGAAGCACTACCAACATTATCAGCGAGATAAACGAAATGGTATAGGGGCGGGCAAACATATGTGTGCCGCGCACAATAGCGTCGCCTGCCGCCAGCACGACACCCAGTATCAAACCGTTGATCCAACGCAAAAGGAAACGATGTTCGGTCTTGCGGAGCCAATAGGCCGAATGCGCCGTGTGGTAGGTCTGAGCCAGTTCGCGGGTTTCCTCTATGCCGCCTGCTTCGCCGCGACCCTCCTCGAAGATGTCGGAGATGCGGTCGACCGCCTTGTAGGGGTTGACACAGTGGGTGAGCGAGAAATCGTAGATAAACTCCACGAGGGCAGCGCGTTCGACCAAGGTCTCGGGTTCGACCTTGAACAGGTACCACTGCTTGCGCCAACGCCAGCGCCAAGACTCCATCTGCTCGATGAGATAAGCCTTGTAGAGTTCACCTTCGGGGGTGATGTATTTTTCTTTTACAGCGTTGTTTGCCATATGGTGTTTTGCAGTGAGAAACCCGGCAGAACGTGTCCTGTCGGGTTTACTTTCCATGAGCGGAAAGGAGGGGATTCGAACCCCTGAAGCGCTGTTAACGCTTACTCGCTTTCCAGGCGGGCCTCTTCAACCACTCGAGCACCTTTCCGTGGATGATTTTTTGCGCAAAATCGGGTGCAAAAGTACAACTTTTTTCCAATATGGCAAAAAAAATGTATCTTTGTAGTTTCAAAACGGGAGACAAAACACACAAAAACCTTTAATAATGAAAAAGTTAATCATTTTCGCAATGGCAGCATCAATGCTACTGGCCGTCGGTTGCAAAGGCAAGAAAGCAACCGAACCGAAATCGGAAATTCAACAAAAAGTGGACGAGTACGCCGAGTTCTCTCTGACATCGGATCTCGTCGAGACCCTCTCGGCCAACGAGAAAGAGCTGGTCAAGATTTTCATCGAGATCAGCCAGGTGATGGACGAAATCTACTGGGATCAGTACTTCGGCTATGAGAACCGTGCGGCTCTCGACACCCTCAGCGACCCTGCCGTCCGCGCTTTCGCCAACATACAGTACGGCGCCTGGGACCGTCTGGACAGCGAGAAGCCCTTCGTGCCCGGCTACGGCGAGCGTCCGCTGGGTGCCAACTTCTACCCCGTAGATATGACTGAGGAAGAGTATGCCGCCCTTGAGGACCCGCTGAAAGAGAGCCAGTACAGCGTCATCCGCCGCGATGCCGAAGGCAAGCTCTATGTGCTTCCCTATCATGAGGCCTACAAAGAAGAGCTCGCAAAAGTCGACGCCCTGCTCGAGAAAGCCATCGGCTTGGCCGAGAACGCAGGCTTGAAGAAGTATCTGGAAGCACGCCGCGAGGCCTTCCGTACCGACGACTACTTCGAGAGCGATATGGTGTGGATGGACATGAAAGACTCGAAGCTTGACTTCGTTGTCGGTCCCATCGAGAACTACGACGACGCCTTGCACGGCCTGAAATGCTCGCAGGAGGCCTACGTTCTCATCAAAGACGAGCAATGGAGCAACGACCTC
>JBGUZF010000063.1:0-8345 GCA_045222795.1 Bacteroidales bacterium | reverse complement strand
CACCTCTTCCCATTCCGAACAGAGAAGTTAAGCCTCACATCGCCGATGATACTGCACTTGTTTGTGGAAAAGTAGGTCGCCGCCAATTTTTTATAAGGGAATCGTAGAAATGCGGTTCCCTTTTTATTATTGGTAGCATACCATACCTCTTCCCCTTATATGCGTGGGAGTTGGCTCTGACGACTGATGAGGTGAATTCTATTTTGTAGAAATTATTTTACCGAGAGGAGCTCGTAGGCGACGTATTGGCTGTTGCCGCGCCAGGGGAGGGTGGCCATGTAGCGTTTCCAGCGAAGCTCGACTTGCTTGCCAGTGCAGCGCATCAGAGTGTCGGCGACCTTATCGTCGGTGACGGAGAACTTGAGCTCGTTGCTGTGCAGGCCGTCGGTGCCTTTGCCAGTAGAGCGGAATCCGCCCTGTATTATCTTGCCCTCGTAGGTCTTGAAGATGACACCTTCCTTCTGGAAATAGTTGAGCTCACCGGCATTGACGCCGCTACTATAGACGAAGAAGAAGCGGAAATAGATGAACAATGTGAGCGCCAGCAGGACGACGAGGCTGGCGATAGTAATGATTTTTGCTTTGCGTGAAAGGGCCATAACAAGTGTTGTTTTTGTTTGTTTTGCGAATGCAAAAGTACTATTTTTTTCCGACATAATTGCCGCTGTGAGTGATTTTTTTGCAAAGAATAGAAATAATTCATATATTTGCAGTAGCGACAAATGAGTCGGAGTTCGTTGTATTGTGTTGAATGATAGTTGTTAAGAATAATTAAATACACAACAATATGGCAAAGATTACCAATTTGATCAGCAAGGACGGTTACGACTGGAAATTCAGTACCGTCGGTGGCGTTACCCGTGTGAACATCGAGACAGGCGAGGACATTGCCCACCTCGAAACACTCGACCAGAAACTGTGGACAGTGCTCAGCTGCCCCGTGAAGGGCCTTGAGTTCGACGAACGCACGCTCGCCTTGATGGACATAGACAATGACGGCAAGATACGCGTCAACGAGGTCGTTGCCGCGTCGCAGTGGCTGAAGAAGGTGCTGGTGGATATGGATTACCTGACCGAGGGCAACGACCACATCGAGTTCTCGGCCATCAACAGCAGCACCGACGAAGGCAAGCAGGCCCTCGATGCCGCCAAGATGATTCTCGGCAAGCTCGACGTGAAGAAAGAGGAGATATCGCTGGCCGATGTCAATGCCTACATGGCCGTGTATGAGGAGAAATGCAAGGCCGAGTATACTGCTGGTGAGACTGAGCCCTACGAGCCTCCCTACGGCGAGGGTAGCGATGATGCTGAAGCGGCTGTGAATGCTGTGCGCCTCAAGATTGCCGACTGGTTCATGCGCTGCAAACTGGTGCAGTTCGACGAGGATGCCGCCGGAGCCCTCGACGTGCAAGTGGAGAAGATTGCCGCAATTAGCGACGGCAACCTCAACGACAACGTCGCCGAGATATCGGCCTACCCGCTGGCGCGTCCTCGTAAGGATGCCATGCTGCCATTGACCGAGGGACTCAACCCCGCTTGGCAGGCACCGATAGCTGCCGTGGTAGCCGCAGTGTCTGACCTGCAGGGCAAGGACACTGTCAGCGAAGAAGAGTGGAACGCCATCGTTGCCAAGATTGACGCCTATAGTGCATGGAAGACCGCTGGCGAGACGGCAATGAACGAAGCCATCGCCGCCCAAGTGGGCGAGCATGCTGCCGCCATCGAGCCTGTGGAGAAGCTGCTGCGCTACTGCCGCGACTACTTCCGCCTGCTGCACAACTATGTTGTGTTTAAAGACTTCTACCGCCGCGATGACAAGTACCTAGCCGTCTTCCAAGCAGGTAAGTTATATATCGACCAACGCTGCTGCGACCTCTGCGTCAAGGTGAGCGACATGGGCAAGAGCACCGCCACGGCGGGCAAGAGCGGCATGTACCTGCTCTACTGCCACTGCATTTCCAAGAATGGCGGTGCCCAGATGGACATTGTGGCTGCTCTCACCGACGGTGAAATTGGCGGTCTGCACGAAGGCAAGAACGCAATCTTCTACGACCGCACGGGTCAGGACTGGGATGCCACCATCACCAAGATTGTCGACAACCCCATTTCTGTTCGTCAGGCCTTCTGGAGTCCCTACCGCAAGTTCGGCAACTGGGTGACCGACAAGATCACCAAGAGTGCCTCGGAGAAAGAGAGCAAACAGTTCGACGAGATGACCTCGAAGGCCGACACCGCCAGCACCAACCTCACCGCCAAACCCGAGGAGGGTGCCGCCGCCGAGAAGAAGGCCGCGCCGTTTGACATCGCCAAGTTTGCCGGTATCTTTGCAGCCATCGGCTTGGCCTTTGGTGCCATTGGTGCCGCCCTCGGCATGCTGGGCAGCTTTGTGGTGGCCAAATGGTACAACGTCATCCTGCTCATCGCCGCTGTCATCATCCTCATCAGCGGACCTTCGATGCTGTTGGCATGGCTCAAGCTGCGCAAGCGCAACCTCGGTCCGGTGCTGAACGCCAACGGCTGGGCCATCAACAGCGATGTGAAAGTCAACACCACCTTCGGCAAGACTCTCACCTCCATGGCCAAGTACCCCAAGGTTGTCGCCGCCGACCCCTTCGCCGACAAGAAGTCTCCGCTGTGGCGTCGCATCCTCTGTTGGGTGCTGATACTGGCTGTGCTGTTCATATTGATCTTCAAGCTCACGCAGCACCGCTGGCCGTGGCAGCCCAAGCCCGTCGATGAGCCCGTTGCCGAGGTGGTCGACAGCGTCGTGCCCGAGGCTGTACCTGCCGATACTGTGGCCGTCGAAGCACCTGCCGAGGAGGCTGCTCCCGCTGCCGAATGATGCACCGTTTAACGCTGCTACTTCTACTCCTGCCTATGACCATGCAGGCACAAGACACAGCGACGGTCTTCACCGCCGCGTGGTGGAACGTGGAGAACCTCTTCGACACACGCGACGACCCGAAGATCAACGACGACGACTTCACGCCGCAGGGCGACCTGCATTGGACGCGCCGCAAGCTCGACATAAAGTTGCAGGGCATCCACAAGACTCTCACGCTGATGGACCTGCCCGATGTGGTGGGACTAGCCGAGGTGGAAAACAAATTTGTGCTACGGGAACTGTGCCAGGGGACACCATTGGCGCAGGTCCCGTACCGCTATGTGCACTACGACTCGCCCGACCGTCGCGGTATCGATGTGGCCCTCATCTATCGTCAGGACCGTTTCACCGTCAATAATAGTCGTCGCGTGAATGTCAGCGACAGTGCCGCGGGCTTCTTTACACGAGACATATTGGTCGTAGAGGGTACTACGCTCGGCGGTGATACCGTATGTCTGCTCCTCAACCACTGGCCCTCGAAACGCGGTGGCGACGAGGCCGAGGCGCAGCGCTTGCGTGTCGCCGACACCCTGCGGCGTCTGATGGTCGAATTGCATGACGAGCACCCCGATGCCGCCGTCATCGCCATGGGCGATATGAATGCTACCGCCAATGAGGCTCCCATCACCGAGGGCATGGCCTTTGGCAACGACAGTATCAACCCCGACGGCATACGTCTGCTCACGCAGCGCCTGCCCAAGGAGTGGGGCTCGCACAAATACCAGGGGGTGTGGAATTATATCGATCAGGTGTTCCTCTTGGCCGGCGAGCGCTGGTTGGTGGCCGACCTCAAGCTGATGCGCTTCGACCATTTGCTCACCGACGAGAAAGGCAAAACGGGCCAACGTCCCAAGCGAACCAATTCAGGTCTACGCTACGAGGGTGGCCTGAGCGACCATCTGCCGCTGCGATTGCGGCTCAAGGTAAAGTGATATTTTCTTTGTGATATAATAGGAAGCGCATGCCACAGCGGCGTGCGCTTTCGCCGTCAGTGTCGTCGCGGTCGCCGATGAGCAGCGTCTCTTCGGGTGCCACACCCAGTTCCTCGCAAATCTTCAGGGCCGACTCCTTGCAGGGCTTCAGTCCGCCGAGCGAGGGGGCGTCGGCGATAGTGTCTACCCAGCGGCAGTCGAACTCCAAAGCCTCCAGCCGCTCGCGCAGGCAGCCGTAGTCCGAGTAGACGGCAGTCTTGATGCCGCGGCGGCGCAGTTCGTGCAGCACCATGGGCACCCAGGGTTCCAGGTGGTAGTGGTGGCGCAGGATGTGCTGCATGTTGGGCATATAGTTCTCCTCGTACCAGTGGTGGGCGTATTCTGGCGTGCAGCGGCTTAGCTCCGCCACACGGGTGAAAAGAGCTTTGTAGTAGGCTTCGGCGGTGCCGAAGAGTTGTCCTTTAAGTTCGGCGCGCGCCTTGCGCTCGTTGCCGAGGATGAACATGTGGCGCACGTCGGCCATTATCAGCCTCAACGGCAGCCCCGGTTTGAGGTAGAGGGTGCCGTCGAGGTCGAAGATTACTGCTCTTATTCCGTCTAGTGAGAGTTCCATTGGCGGTTAATTAAGTACTAGTTGTTTGAATTTGGCGTGGCGGCCTTCGTCCTGCAGCAGCAGGTTGAGCTTGAACTGTTCGCCACGGGCTCCTTCGGCGATGCACTTTGCCTTGAACTTGTCGAAGGCTTCTGGGACGAGGCGGTAGGTCTCGGGAACGGGGAGTCTCAGCGAGTCGCGTTTGGCTTTGTACTCCATGTTTATCTCCTTCAGTGCTGCGTCCACGGCCTCGGTGAATTTCTCGGCCTGCTGCTGCGACACCGACGCGTCGGCAAATTCGTAGTAGAAACGGTAACCTTTGATGTCGAGGTCGGCGAAGCCGATGAAGAATGTGGCCTTGAGCCCCGTTGTCTTCTCGGCACTATGTACGGCCTCGATAAACTGACGTTCGTGCAACTTCTCGCCCGTGATGGTTACAATGCCGTGCAGCTTCTGTATCATGTGTACCGTCGGTGTTTTCTTGAAGCATGGGCCGGCCTCCAGCAGGTCGCTCATATTGTAGCGGTAGAAGCCGCTGGCGTTCGTTATGTATATGCAATAGCGTTTGCCCTCCTCCAACTCGTAGACTTGCAGGAAGTGCGGGTTGGGCTTGTCAATTTCCGACTCCTCGACAAACTCATAGTAATGGTAGTGCGGGAACAGCACGCTGTTCAGCGTGTCGTCGAGAGGGAAGCCGAAGCGGCACTCCGACGAGATATAGCCGAACTCCTGGTGCATCATGCCCTGGGGGAACCAAGCCTTGAACTTGTCGAGGTAGATGCTGGTGTTGCCGCAGCGCCAGGTGTTCAGTATTTGCAGATTAGGCCAGTAGTGCTTGGGCAGCACCTCGCCATACTTTTCCTTCATAGCCCGCAGTTCGGCGGCGCGTTTGGGGTTGGGTTTGAACAGAGGTTCCAGCTCGGCACGTATTTCGGGCTCTATCTTCATGTCGGCCTTTAGTGTGCCGTGCTCGATGTCGTTCACATAGTCGTCGAAGTACTTCTCCACGTTGTTCTGCAGCTCCACTATTGACGACGGGTTGGCGGCGATAATCAGGGCCACGTCTTGCTCGATGCCCATACGCATCAGCACATAGTAGCGCGAGTCGTAGTCGGTGATGCCCGACACACATGGCGGGTTGGCGTAGATGACTTTTAGGAAGTCTGGGCAGTTGCCCTGGGTGTAGCCCGATATGGAGCCCAGTACGGTGCCGTCGGGAGCGTAGCCCTCGACTAGTTTGCCGATAACTGAGAATACCTTGCCACTGAATACCTTGGGGCGGTTCTTGATGAAATTGTAGAGCCACACCTTGGTCATCTTGCCGTACATATTGTCGAGGTACTCCTTCGAGATGGGTATCCATTTGGGCTTCGACGTAGTGCCCGATGTGGTGGTGTAGAGCACTGGCTTGCCGGGGAAGAGCACGTTCTCCTCGCCGTTTTTGTGGCGCTCCACCATTGGCCGCATATCCTCGTAGTCGCACACAGGCACTTTTTCGCGGTAGCGGCGGTAGAGCTCGGTGTCGTCTTTGGCCTGTAGAATGTAGGCGAAGTCGTGCTTGCGGCCAAACTCGCTGTCTTTGGCGTAGTCAAGTATGTGGCGCAACCCCTTTTCGGCGGCTTTGCGCGGGTTCCGCGAAGCGCGGCGCAGCTCGCTGTAGTATATCTCGCCAACCATACTTAGCAGCGTGTTGGCGATAATCATTGTCTTGGTCTCCATAATCAGCCTTTCTCTCCCTCTTCGCGAAATCGTGGAAATCTTTGAAACCTGGATTTCTTTAGATTTACCAAGATTTACTTATTGCAAAATCTTAGAAATCTGTTTTGTATAATCTATTTTCAGGATTTACAGGATTTCCGCCGCAGGCGGGGAAATTATTATTTCAGTACAAGGTCGTTGAACTTCGCGTGGCGCACCTCGTCCTGCAGCAGCAGGTTGAGCTTGAACTGTCCGTCGCGGGCGCCCTCCTTGATGCAGCGCTCCTTGAAGTGCTCGAACGACTCGCGCTCCAGGCGGTAGGTCACGGCGTCCTTCAGACGCAGCGATTCACGCTTTGCCTTATATTCCATGTTGCTCTCCATCAGTGCGGCGTCGACGGCCTTGGTGAACTGCTCGGCCTGCTCCTGTGTGGTGGTGAGGTCGTTGAACTCGTAGTAGAAGTTGTAGCGGCTCTCGGGCAGTTCGGCGAAGCCGATGAAGAAGCGCGTCTTGAGGCCCGTCACCTCCTCGGCCTTGTGGACAGCCTCTATGAACTGGCGTTCGTAGAGTTTCTCGCCGGTGATGGTGATGATGCCGTGGACTTTCTGGATAAACTGCACCGTGGGTGTGTGACGGAAGTTGGGACCTATCTCCAGCAGGTCGTTCATGTTATAGCGGTAGAGGCCGGCGAAGGTGCTCACGTAGGGGCAGTAGCGCTGGCCCTGCACAAGCTCGTGCAGCTGGTAGAAGGTGGGGTTGGGGCTGTCCATCTCCTCCTCTTTGACGAACTCGTAGTAGTGCATGTGAGGGAACATCACACTGAAGTTGGTGTCGTCCATCACCAAGCCGAAGCGGCACTCCGAGGCGAAGTAGCCGAACTCCTGGTGTAGCATGCCCTCGGGGAACGAGTCTTTGAACTTGTCGAGATAGACCTTGGTGTTGCCGCACTTCCAGGTGTTGAGCAACTGCATGTTGGGCCAGTAGTGTTTGGGCAGCACGTTGCCGTACTGTTTTTTGAGTGCGCGCAGTTCGGCGGCGCGTTTGGGGTTGGGCTTGAGGCAGGCCTCGAGTTCCTTGCGGATTTCGGGGTCGATGTCGAGGTCGGCCTTCAGGGTGCCGTGCTCGATGTCGTTGACATACTCGTCGTAGTAGCGGTTGACGTTGTTCTGCAGTTCGACGATGGTCGAGGGGTTGGCGGTGACGATGAGGGTGATGTCCTGCTCTATGCCCATGCGCATCAGTACGTAGTAGCGTGCTGTGTAGTCGGCGATGCCGTATACGCACTGTGGATTGCTGTAGAGCTTCTTCACGAAGCCTGGGCAGTCGCGCTGTGTGACGCCGCTCACGCTGCCGTACACCGTGCCGTCGGGGGCGTAGCCCTCGATTACCTTGCCCACGATGGAGAGAATCTTGCCTGCAAAGACCTTGTGGCGGTTCTGTATGAAGTTGTAGAGCCACACCTTGGTCATCTTACCATAGATAGTCTTCAGGTAGCGTTCGGTGATGGGTATCCACTTTGGCTCGGCGGTTGAGCCGCTGGTGGTGGCGTAGAGCACTGGCTTGCCGGGGAAGAGAATGTCGGCCTCGCCGTGCTTGTGGCGCTCCACGTAGGGACGCAGATCTTCGTAGTCGTTGGCGGGCACGTTCTCGCGGTAGCGACGGAAGAGTTCGGTGTCGTTCTGAGCCTCGAGGATATAGTCGAACTTGTGTTCACGGCCGTAGACGGTGTCCTTGGCGTAGGTCAGTATCTCGCGCAGGGTCTTCTCGCTGGCTTTGCGGGGGTTCTTCGTGGCCTTCAGGAGGGCGCGGTACTGGATGCCTCCTGCCATTCCGAGGAGCAGGTTCGGCACAATCATGTTGCTTGTCTTCATAGTGTTTATCTTTTGGGGGAGTTAAAGAAGTTAAAGGGAGTTATCGCTCGCTAGAAGTTAAAGACAATAGCATCGTATTGCACATTTGTCCCTTAACTTCCCTTAACTTCTCTTAACTTCCCTTAACTCCCATTTATTTAATCTTTTTTCTTTTCGTCGTCGGGGACGGAGTCCCAGGGGTTGTGCTTGATGCCGGCCAGGGCAACGATGCGGC
Source organism: Bacteroidales bacterium (assembly GCA_045222795.1). GTDB lineage: Bacteria > Bacteroidota > Bacteroidia > Bacteroidales > P3 > Colimorpha. The sequence continues at coordinate 154 of JBGUZF010000063.1, read as the reverse complement.
TGTGGGCTTCGTCGCGGAGACGTTCAAGCTCGTCGCGGCGAGGCTTGCTGTTGTCGGGCATGATGGGCTCGCCGACGTGGATGGTCACTGTCGGCACGTCTTTCTTGCCAAACAGCAGGTAGAGGCCTTTGCGCTCGCGGTAGGTGATGGCCAT
>JBGUZF010000062.1:0-7773 GCA_045222795.1 Bacteroidales bacterium | reverse complement strand
ACGATTCACCACACCTCCGTTAATGTTTGCGACAGCTATACTTGGCACGGCACCGTTTATACCGCATCTGCCGAGGATGCACTGATGACAGGCGCCAATGTCGCAGGTTGCGACAGCACCGAATACCTGCACCTCACCATCAGGTACAGTACCGAGCGTGTGTATTTTGACACAGTCGTTGAGAACCAGCTACCCTATCAGTTCTGCGGAGCAGTGTTTACAGGTGATGCCTCCGGTACAGTGTTCAACCTCACAAATGCGCAGGGGTGTGACAGCACAATGACATATAACTTGAAGGTGTGGTGGAATCAGACAACGTTGCGCGACACCACAGTGTGCGACGATGCGCTGCCGCTGACATTCAATGGGCATCCGTTCTCCTCGGCAGGTACAGCGGTCGACAACCTGTATACCATCCATCTTGCCGACAGCACAGTGACCACCACGGTGTACGTGAACCCAACGTATGACATCGCCGTCGAGGCTTCCATCTGCGATAACGAGACCTATACGTTTGAGGGTACTCCTTATACAGCCGCCGGCAGCCATCCGCATACGTTTGTCAGCAGTCTCGGTTGCGACAGTGTGCGTACGCTGCAGTTGCAGGTGAGGGCTACCACCGTAGGCGACACCGTTGCCAATAAATGTGACCACTTTATGTGGTACGGTACCGACTATGCTGTGCCGGGCAATGTCGCGACGCACCTGTCGACCAATGCGGTCGGTTGCGACAGCACTACCACATTGCACCTCACCCTGCGCCACAGTACTGTGTCCGCATACATGGACACTGTTGTCGAGAACCTTCTGCCACGCTTGTTCAACGGGGTGAGTTTCGCAGACAGCATCAGTCATGCCACCGTGACAATCGTCAATGCTGCGGGGTGCGACAGTGTGATAGACTATTCTCTCTTTGTGCACTGGAACCGTGACACGGTGCTCGATAGTGCGGTGTGCAACGACATGCTGCCACTGACGTGGACGCAAAGCTTCGGAAACGTGAGCGTGCCTACGGTCTTCGACACTATCCTCGCGTTATCGGCCACAATGGTGCGGACCGTAGTCATCCCTACCCACGTTGGCAGCGACAGCACCATCACCATGCGTCTGCTGGTGCATCCGCTCTACGACCATCACCTCTCGGTAAATATCTGCGACAATCAGAGCTACACCTTCGGTGACAGTCTGTTCAGCGGAGTGGCGTCGCATGTCGACCATACCGACAGCCTGTATTCCATCCGCGGATGCGACAGTCTGTCGACGCTGCATCTTGATATATGGCCCACCTTCGACCATCATCTGTACGACACGGTGTGCGCCAATCAGTCCTACACGTGGGGCACGCCGCAAAGGGTCATGGCGCCGCCAGCGAGCGTCACGTTGTGGCTGCATGGGTCGGATAGCGCCGTGGCTGAGACTGTGGCAGTAACCGACACTGTGTTTACCGACCACCTGTCGTCGGTACACTTGTGCGATTCGCTCTCGTCGCTTCATCTGCGGCTGCTGCCTGCCTACGACCTGCACTACCGCGACACTATGTGCGACGCGGGATGGCAGGCTGGGCGCACACCGGAGTGGCAGGGGCGCGACTACAGGTTCGAGTCGGGTACTTATACCGTCACAGGTGATTATCAGCACCAATTCTCCTCGCTTGTCACCGCCCAGAGCTCGCTTGCCTGCGACAGCATCAGGACTTTGCACCTGAAGGTGTATCCCACATACAACATGCATTTCTACGACACTATATACGACGGCGACACATACACCTTCGAACAGGTGGTCTACGATACCACAGGCGTTTATCCGCGCCTGTTCGGGGCGGTGTTTGCCTGCGATTCGCTGCGTACCCTGCATCTGCAACGCAACCGCCGTACGTATGTCGATTCCGTCATCTGTCAGAACAGCCTGCCGCTGACGTGGCACCACATGCGCGGCAATACACCGCTGCAGGTGGTGTTCCAGGAAGGTGAAGGGGTGCGTGGAGCCGAATGGCAGACCATCAAGGACTCGGTGCATCTGCTGGGTCTCGACAATATCGACTCGCTGGTTGTCATGACTGTCGTAGCCCGCGACACATCGGCCACCTACGATGTGCAGCACAGTTGCGATTCGCTGGTATGGCGCGATGGGGTGATCTATACTTCCTCGACTACAGCGCCGTGGGTTCTGCTGCAAAACCATTGGGGCTGCGACAGTGTGCGCCACCTCACCCTCACGGTCGACTATACCCATTGGTACACCGACCGTCAGCTGGCGTGCGACAGCATGCAGTGGATAAACAACGAGTGGTACCATCGCGACACTATAGGCACAGCAGGTCAGCTGGGTAGCGGACTTGTCGTGGGTCCTGTCGATACGCTTGTCACCAAGGGTGGCTGCGATTCTGTTGTCAGCCTCGACCTGAGTGTCCATTATTCGGCATTCACGGCGGAGGTGGACACCTTCTGCTTTGACGAGACCTACACATGGCACGGTTTCACGGTGCATAGCGACGACGAGTATTCCACCATCGACTATCCCTTGACGGACACGCTGCTCACTGTATGGCAGTGCGACTCGGTGGTGGGAATGCTGCTTACCAAACTGGCCAAGCCGACCATCGTCTTCGATTATGACATCGATTGTGGAAACCTGTGGTATAACCTCAGTGTCACTACGGACGTCGGTTACAGCGTTTGGTCGTCGGCACCATACGACACCATGCTCGACGGACAAGAGTTGCAGCGGCAGGTAAGGGTGTCGCCCGAATCAACGGGAGACTATATGATATTTGTGGCCTACCATGAAGGTCTCCGATGCCCCTTGACCGACCAGATAACACTACGCAAAATCACTATCCCCGAGGCAAAGATTCATGTGACTCCCGATGTGCTTTCTTATAGGAATCTGGAGTTTAGTGCATACGATATCTCGGAAGAATACTACGAAAGGATATGGTATGTCGATTGGATGGCACAGAGTGAGACCTCACGTAAGTTGGAGACGGTGGCGGATATGCACGACGACACAGTGTCCGTGGCGCTCAGTGTATTCAACAGTCAGTGTTGGGATACCGTCGTTCAGCTTGTGCCGATCCGCAAGGTGGCGGTGTTTGCCCCCAATGTTTTCACTCCCGATGAGGAGGACAATAATCGCTTCGTCCTCTTTGTGCAGGGTGTGATTGACGGCGAGTTGAGCATCTACAACCGCGAAGGTCTTTTGGTGTACCGCACCAAAGATTTCACCGGCGAAGGATGGACTGGCGAAGGGTGCCATCAGGGTAACTACGTCTGGAAACTGGAATACCGGGGCATAGACTACCCTACGGCCAATCAGGTCGAGGTGGGTACGGTGCTTCTATTAAAATAGTTTAGAAGGGGAGGTCTCCCAGTGGCTCGGTATCGGCGTTAAGGATATCGATAAGGGGGTTGCTGCGGTTGCCGTCATCGTTCTGCTGGCGTTTCGAGAGAAGCAGCAGGTTGTCGGCCACCACTTCGGTGACATGGCGTTTGTTGCCCTCCTTGTCCTCCCATGTGCGGCTCTGCAGCCGGCCTTCAATATATATCTGTGCACCTTTGGTAAGTATGCGCTCGGCCACGTCGGCCAGACCGCGCCAGCACACTATGTTGTGCCATTCTGTTATCTCTACTCTTTCGTTTTCGCGATTGCGGCGATATTCGGTAGTTGCCAAAGGGAAGGATGCCTTTTTGACGGGGGCGGCTCCTTCGGACGGGAAAGTTACTACATCGGGAAGTCTGCCTACATTTCCTACAAGGATTACTTTGTTTACACCAGTCATACTTTGTCTTTTTTCGTTGATTCGTGATAATGTATGTTGTCGAAAAAATTGGAATGCGAAATTACGAAAAAACTTCAAAATGACCAAATGAAGATGTCCTTGGCGTACATAACTGCCTGAAAAAACTATGTTAAATAGCAAAATGTAGTTTAATGTAATATTTTGTGATACAGTGTAGTACGATTAACGATATGTTAAAAAAAATTAAAATGCGGCCGAGGGATGCATTTTTTTTTGTCAGTATGAAAAAAGGTAGTACTTTTGCACCTCGTTTCGACGAAAAAATAACGTAATAAAACAACAAAAATTATACTACAATGTCAAAGAAATGTGAAATCACCGGTAAGAAAGTAATCGTGGGCAACAACGTGTCGCACTCCCGTATCCACACCAAACGTACCTTCGCCCCCAACCTGCAGACCAAGAAATTCTACATCCCCGAAGAGGATATGTGGATTACCCTGAAGGTCTCTGCCAAAGGCATGCGCATCATCAACAAGAAGGGCATCATCGCTGCTCTGAATGACGCCGCCGCCCAGGGTCACCTGGTATTCTAACAACGAAGACAAACAGTCTTAAATAAATTAGTATTAACCTTTAACAAAGAAAGAGGTATTAGCAATGATCGTAGTTCCCATTAAAGAAGGTGAAAACCTTGAGAGAGCTCTGAAGAAGCTGAAACGCAAATTCGACAAGACTGGTGTTGTGAAGGAGATGCGCCGTCGTCAGCAGTTCACCAAACCCAGTGTCATCAATCGCGAGAAGCATCTGAAGGCCATCTACGTCCAGCACCTGCGCCAGCAAGAGCTCGACAAGTAAGCCTGAGCATGGAACTCCCACATTAGGAGCAACGCCATTGAAAAGGAAAACCCCTGCATCACCGATGCAGGGGTTTTCTTATGTCCAAGGCAATATTACTTTGCCTCGGAGGTAATCTTTTCGAGCCACTTGAGCATGCCGAACATGACAGTCATAGCGGCGATGCATACCAGGGCGAAGACCAGCCAGCACATCCAGAGTTTGGGCATACCGTTGTAGAGGTAGGGTCCAATGAGGATGAGCAGGTTGCCGATGGCGGTGGCACTGAGCCACAGACCCTGGCAGATACCTTGCAGGTGCTTGGGAGCAATCTTCGACACGAAGCTCAAACCCAGCGGGCTGATGAAGAGTTCGGCGACGGTGAGGAAGAAGTAGGTGACGATCAACGCCCACGGGCCAACCCTCAATGCTTCCTGATCGCCAACAGGCATTCCGAGGAACTCCTTGGGCGAGGGATAGCCGATGCTGGCGCACAGGGCCACCAGGAAGATGTAGGCGCAGGCAGCGATGCCCATACCGAAGGCTATCTTCTTGGGAGTTGAGACCTCTTTGCCTTTCTTCACAAGGCGTGCGAAGAACCACATGATGATGGGTGTCAGGATGATGACGAGGAAGGGGTTGATACACTGCCAAATCTCGGGAGGAATAGAGCTGCTGACAACGAAGTCGCGTGCAAAGAATGAGAGCGACTCGGCGTTCTGGTGGAACGAGAACCAGAAGAACATGCAGACACCCAGCACGGCATAGAGACCGGCCATACGAGTCTTCACATCCTTGGCCATTGCGGCTTTCTCCTCGGCGGTGAGGGTAGTCTCGGCTTTGGCTTTCTTCACAGGGTTGGGCATACCCTTCTTGGTGCAGAGGAAGATAGTGAGGGAGATAAGCATGGCGAGCACCGAAGCGATGAAAGCAAAGTGTACGCCAGTGTTGTAGACGTTCAGGTAGCTGTCGCAGAAAGTATTGAGGTTAGCGGCAGAATCGGAATACTGGGCAGTGAGGGCGGTGAGGTTATCCATGTCGTTGTCCTTCATACCATCGGTCAGGTAGCGATGGCAGAGCTTGGGTAGCTGGGCGTTGTAGACCATGTCGTGGGCCTTGAGCCACCAGTTGCGGATGATGGGGGCGATGAAGGGGGCAACAACACCACCAATGTTGATGAATACATAGAAAATCTGGAAGCCAGAGTCGCGTTTCTCCTGTGCTTTTGCCAATGCTTCGGGACCTTTCTTAGCGGCTTCAGCCTCGAAGTCGTCGTACATCTGACCCACCACGGCCTGCAGGTTGCCTTTGAAGAGACCGTTACCGCAAGCGATAATGACAAGAGCAGCCATGGTGAGCACCATGACCCACGAGAAGCCGTGACCGCTGAACACGGGGATAGCGAGGATGCCGTAGCCCACAGCCATCACAATGATACCGGCAATGATGGTACCCTTATAGTTCTGTGTGCGGTCGGCAATTATACCGCCAGGCAGCGAAAGCACATAGATGAGGAAATAGAACACGGCGAACATGATGGCAGCCGTACCGTCGGGCACACCGAACTTGGAGCATATGAACAGCGTCAGCACGGCATTCATAATGTAGTAGCCGAAACGCTCGCCCATGTTGCTCAATGCGGCGGGGATAAGTCCCTTGGGGTGTTCCTTCAGTGCTTTGCGCACATAGAAGATGATGAACGGAGTGACAACAATCAGACCCGCCACGAGCATAAACAGCGGTGTGTTGGCATTCCATAGGTTTGTAATGAACTCCATAGATGTAATGTTTTGGTTTATAATTTATTTAACTGATTTTAATACTTGGTGAATCATATATATCAATGTGCAAAGGTACAAAAAAAATCTTATACTGCCAAGAGTATGCCGTTTTTTTTTGTATTTTTGCAGCGTGAAAATGGAGCAGATAATCCAACAGACTGTCGAGGCATTGCGCCGTGGCGGCACCATTCTCTACCCCACCGATACCATCTGGGGCATAGGCTGCGATGCCCGCAACCGCGATGCCGCGGAGCGGCTTTATGCCATCAAGGAGCGCGACCACTCGAAAAGCATGCTTGTTTTAGTGGAAAATGGAAAGTGGAAAGTGGAAGGTTGCGAGCGGCCGACAACGTACATACTGCCGCGGAAACGGTGGCAGGCCATGCTGGGCGAAGACATCGCCGACAACCTACCTGCTGCCGACGGCTCGCTGGGCATACGTATGCCTAATCATTTCTTCTGCCAAGAGGTGATACGCCGCCTTGGGGCGCCGTTGGTGAGCACCAGTGCAAACCTCAGCGGACGTCCGTCGCCTGCGACATACGATGATATTGATGATGAATTAAAACGCCGCGTGGACTATTGTGTGCCACCGCTGCCTGAGTTTGTCTCGGGTGTCACTCAGGGCAGCCGAATAATAAAGATAAATGCTGACGGCAGCGAAACAGTTATAAGGCCGTAGCCAGTGCGGCTACGGTGTCGTAGAGTCCACAGTCGATTTCTTCTATTGTACAATTGGCAGCCTCTGAGACTTCCACCATGCTGCCAAAACCGCGTATTCCAGTACCCTGCATCTTCAGTACGGCTTCTTTGCGTGTCCAAAAACGTAGGAAGGTCATTGTGGGATCTGCAGAAGAACGTATCTTGGCCAGTTCGTCGTCTGTGCACACTCGCTCCATAAGAGAGGGGCTCACCTTGCGGCGGCTCTCGATATCGATACCTATGCGATATTTTTCGGAAACGGCGACAGCCACCGCCTTGCGGCAATGGCTTATGCTTATATGCATTTTGGGTTGACTGAGGATATATGGTGCACCGTGGTCATCGTGTTCAACCACGATGTCGTAGCCTGCCAGATAGCGTAGCAGACGTCGTGCGGCTTCACTTTGCTCTTTGTGGGTGCGCCAGTCGCCAGCCTCTATAGCCCAGCGCAGGTCAGGCTTTGCCGATGATATCATAGGGCACGGTGTCGCTCTGCATGGGCATGCGGGGCTCGTTGATGGTGCCGAACTGCTGCTCGTACTTCTTTATATTGTCGCTCAGGGCTGCCAGGGTGCGTTTGGCATGGATGGGATTCATGATGATGCGCTGACGCACGGCGGCACCGTCGATGCCGGGCAGTATCTGGGCGAAGTCGAGAATAATCTCGGTGGGGTTGTGGCTGATGACCACGAGGTTGCTGTAGGTGCCTTCCGA
>JBGUZF010000061.1:0-3627 GCA_045222795.1 Bacteroidales bacterium | reverse complement strand
CGGTGCCGGCATGACGAACGAGTAGATGTCCTGCTGGCCGTAGCCGTCGGCGCGGTCACTGCTGAAGAGGGCCGTGCGGCCGTCGGGGGCCACGATGAGGTTGTTCTCGTCGCCAGGGGTGTTGATGGGGTACCCCAGGTTGACGGGTGTGCCCCAGGTGCTGTCGCTGGTGCGCTTCACCAGGTAGAGGTCGCTGCCGCCCATACCCATACGCCCGTCCGAGGCAAAGTACAGCGTCTTGTCGTCGAAATGGATATAGGGCGCCGTCTCGTTGCCCTTGGTGTTCACCGTGGGACCCATATTCCTGGGCTTGCTCCAGCGCCCCTCCACGAGGGTGCAGTACCAGATGTCGGTGCCGCCGTAGCCACCGCTGCGGTTGCTGGCGAAATAGAGGGTGTAGCCGTCGATGCTCAGCGAGGGGAACGACTCCCAGTAGACCGAGTTGACAGGCGCCCCGAGGTTACGCGGCTTGCCCCAGCGGTCGCCGTGGCCCTCGGAAGCCGAGGTTGCGCCGTGGCGCACACTCATATAGAGGTCACAGCCCGTGGGTTCGTTGTTGCGACCGCAGCCGGTGAAGATTACTATGCGCCCGTCGTGCGAGATGGTCTGGGCACCTTCGTTGCCGTGGCTGTTCAGCGGCTCGGGCATGCGTTCGGCAGGACCGAACACCAGTTCCATGGTGTCGTAGTAGGAGATATAGAAGTCCTCCTCTTGCGGCAGGCCGCGCTGGGTGAGGGCGTTGCGCGGCGAGCGGCGCGTGAAGACCAGCGTGCGGTAGTCGGCGGTCAGAGCCGGCATGTACTCGTCGTCGGCAGTATTGATGTTGGGACCGAGGTTGATGGGGTGGTAAGGCACGGGGTTCTCCACGGCATGCTGGCGCCATTCGGCAGTGCGGATGCCGTCGCGGGCCTCCTGTTGCCATCGGCTGCTCTTGGGGTTGAGGTCGAGGCAGTGCTGGTACTGCTCGCGGGCCAACGCATACTGCCCCAACGCCATGTGCTGGTTGCCCAGCAGCAGCCAGGCCTCGGCATAGCCGGGATCGATGTCAATAGCCTTGTGGAGCAGCTTGATAGCCTCCTCGTACTGCCCCACGACGCTCTTCTCCACCGCCCTTTCAAACAGCGGCTCGCTCTTCGGCGTCTGCCCCACCGCCACCATCGGCAGCAGAAGCAACAACAGAATGGCTCGTTTCATACTATTTCTTTATCCACTCCTCCAGGGCGGGGAGGCTGTTGGGGTTTATATGAGGAGTGTAGAAGTCGGTCTGAACCACTTCGTCGGCCTTTATCCCTTGCGCGTTCTTGTCAATAAAATCTTTCACGTCTTTCTCTTGAATATTCATCAGTCTCATGTTGACGGCGTTCTCCTGCCGAATGAATGCGACATAATAGTGACATTGTGACATTTGGCCGTGAATTCTCGACAAGTATTTGCGAAACTGGGCGTCATGCATGAATTTGGATGCCAGGGTCCTGCCGGGGTATGCCTCAGGATTCATTCTAATACGGTTTTCGATTTCATCATTTTCGTCAGTAAAAAACTTCGCGTAGCGCTCTTCAATAAGATTGATGTGGGCGAAGCAGTGGCCCACATTTTCAATGAAAGAAAAGTTGCCTAGGTTTTTCCATGTCTCAATGGAATTGGAGAAAATGCTTTCTGCTGACCTGTCATGCGACAGGGTATTGAAGGCCAACAACAGGCTAAGGTACTTGCCTATGGAATCGTATTGGGGGCTGTCTAATGAGTCGATTGGGATGTTGAGCAGATAGGTGGCCAAGGTGTCGTGCCAGGCCAAATTATTGGCGTTTTGTTCCAGGTTCTGAGCGAACTTCTCAATGCTGCCCATCACCATCAGGGCCGTGAGATGGCGCTCCTGTGCACGGCGGTGCTGCGACACCAGCTGGCTGGTGCCGAAGGTGAGGATGATGGAGAGCGTGGTGCCGAGGAAGGTGAGCAAAAGCGTCTTCCATAGTTTTCCACCTTTGTCCATCTGCGGCTTGTCGGGGATGTTGGGTAATTCTTCCATAATGATGTTATTTGTTATAGGCCTTAGCATTGTTGGGGGCAACATCTATAGCCTTGTGCAACAGCCCAATGGCTCGTCTCATACTATTTGTCCCTCCACTCCTCGAAGGCGGGGAGGCTGTCGATGTTGAGTTCCGGGGTGATGTACTGCTTCAGTGTCCTTGATTCATTTTTCAGTTTGGTGACGGCCTCATTGTCTTCGACAAACTTCATCAACTCCTCTTCGCTAATGTCCATCATCTCCATGCTTACGCGGTTATGATCCCGCATTTTGTCTGCAAGGTATCGGTAATACGCCGCCTTATTATGCATTCCTTCGAGCAGCTCGCGATATTTCTTGTCGCGCATGTATTTGGCTTTCATTGAATTGCCGGGGCATAGCTCGGGATGGTTCCATATATCATCCGTAACCGCTTCATATTCCTCAATATAAGCGTTGTTTTTGTTCTCTATATCCCTCATGTTGTAGAAGCATACCCCAGCCCAGTTGATGAAGTCAAAGTATTTGGCGCTACTCCATTTTGCCGTATTGTTGATGAACACCGACTCGGCTGTTTTGTCGTAGGTGATACCGCTAGGAGTCCCTATCAACCTAATGTTGCGCTGGAACTCAGGACTTTCGAACGAATCGACAGGTATATTCAACAGATAGGTGGCCAGAGTGTCGTAATTCTCCATTTCACTGGCCCTCTGATCCAGTTTCTGCGCAAACTTCTCGACGCTGCCCATCACCATCAGCACCGTCATCTTACGGTCTTTCGACTGGCGGTGCTGCGACACCAGCTGGCTGGTGCCGAAGGTGAGGATGATGGAGAGCGTGGTGGCAAGGAAGGTGAGCAGAAGCGTCTTCCAGAGATTCCCTCCCTTGTCTATCTGCGGCCTGCCGGGAGCGTTTGGCGTATTTTCCATAATGATTCTATTTTATGGATAGTAAAAATGGGTAGCGGGTAGCCTTTGTACATGTGTGCTACCAACTACCCACTATCAACTGTCAACTAGTTACTTTACCAAAGCGTAGGTGTCGCTGGCGATGACGTATTCCTCGTCGGTGGTGACAACGACGACAGCCATCTTCGAGTCGGGGGTCGAGAGGATAATATCCTCGCCCATCACGTTGTCGTTCTTCGAGAAGTCGATCTTGATGCCGAGGCATTCCATGTTCTCGAGGATGGGACGGCGCATGAACCAGGCGTTCTCGCCGATACCGCCGGTGAAGAGCAGCAGGTCGCAGCCGCCCATCTCGGCCATGTAGCCGCCGATGTAGCGTTTCACTCTCTGGGCGAACATGTCGAAGGCGTAGGTGGCACGCACGTCGCCGGCATCGCGACCGGCGCGGATGTCGCGCATGTCCTGCTTGCCACCGCTGATGCCCACCAAGCCGCTCTGCTTGTTGAGTATCTTGGTGATGTCTTTCCAGTCCTTGCCGTTCTCGACAATCTCTTTCTTGATGATGAACTCGATGACGCCGGGGTCGACATCGCCGGGACGCGAACCCATCAGCAGACCCTCGAGCGGGGTCATGCCCATAGTGGTGTCGAAGCTCTTGCCGTGGTCGATGGCGCAGATGGATGCGCCGCTGCCGAGGTGGCAGGAGATAATCTT
>JBGUZF010000060.1:0-86751 GCA_045222795.1 Bacteroidales bacterium | reverse complement strand
TCGTGCATCTCTTCTGGTAATTTTACATTGCTCAACAGTGTCTCCCACCCTGCGGAGTCTGTAGCCTGCAGCAGTGTGACGTCGACGTAGACGGTGTCGTTGACATGGAAGTCTTTGATGAAGGTGGCGTCGATTCCCTCTGTGTCGGCATAGCGGAGGTATAGCTCGCTGACGTCGCCGTTGCGGAATATGGCGGCGCGGTATTTCCATACCACCACGGCGGCAACGCACAGCAGGGCTGCAAGGGAGAAGAGGAGGATGCGGCGTTTCATGCTTTGGCGAGTATTAAGTCTACATGCTGGCAGGCGACGGTGGCCGAGGCGGCGCCCTCGACAAATGCGTAGCGCGGCTCGGGCACGAAAGCCGCGGTGGCGGCGGTGATGAGCACCAGCATCACAACGGCGGCGAGGGCGCGCCAGCGACTTACGCTGCGACCCCATCGGCGGTAGCCGCCGATGGCATCGAGCAGACGCGAGTCGGCCGGTCGCGGCTGCTGCCGACGCAGGCTCTCGAGGAGGAGGGTGATTTCTTGCTCGTTCATTGTATGTGGGTATTATAAAGTTTTTCGTATGTGGCGCGCATCTTGCCGACGATGCGGTGCATGCGCTGGCGCACGGCGTCGGTCTTGATGCCTAGGATGATGGCTATCTCGTCGTTGGAGAAACCGTCGAGGTGGAGCTGCAGCAGCTGGTGTTCGTCGTCGTCGAGGTAGGCGGCTAGTTCGTCGACCAGCTCGTGCCGACGGCGGTAGCCGTCGTCCTCGGCATGGTCGTGTTTTGCGGTCAGGGGCACTGTGTGTACCACGGGATGGCGGCTCAGATGGTTGAGCACATTGCGTGTGGCTGTGCGTAGCCATGCACGCTCCACCCTGGGGCTGGCGTTGGCCGGCAGCTGCGGGTGGCAGCGGCTCAGCACGGCGAAGACCTCCTGTGCCAGGTCGCCGCCATAGGCCACCTCGCCAAGGGCATGACGCAGGCAGAGCCACCAGATAAAGTGTCGGTGGCGCAGCAGCATGTCGACGGTGCTGTCGGCGGTTTGTATGTCGGTCTTCGGCATGAGGAAGTGTGTGCCTCTATATAATAGAGTACCATTTTTTTGTCGAAATGTGACAAAAGCCCCCAAATTTTAACATTTCAGGGGCTTTTTTCTTGTTTCGCCTGCTCGCCTGCGGCTCACGAAATCTTGTAAATCTTATAAATTTTTTCCGCCTGCGGCGGTAAGAAGCAAACCATTACGCGAAGCGCAATAATTTACTAGATTTACTAGATTTCTGCCGCGTCAGCGGCAAGGCGATTTATCTCAGCCTTCGCGGTGGTGACTGCGTCTTCCCCGCTGCGCTTCGGGCGAGTAAGCAAGCTTCCTTGCCTCTCAGCCTTCGCGGTGCTGACTACGTCTTCCCCGCTGCGCTTCGGGATAGTGAACGAGTTCCCTCTCCTCTCAGCCTTCGCGGTGCTCTTTTCTTAATAGGTCGTTGACGGTCTTGACGGGGTTGAAGGTGGCCACGGGGACCTCGACGAAGAGGGTGATCCAGTCGGCCATGGCGCCGTTCCAGAGGCCCGGCAGCTCCTGCGACTTGAGGGTGACGGCCCCTTTGGTTTTCTTGCTGGTGAAGCCGGTCTTGGGGTCGACATAGCGGCGGAGGTCGAAGTAGCGGCCGCGGTAGTTGCGGGTGCAGCAGACGAGGTCGACGGGGTTGAAGTGGGTGGAGCCTTGGAAGAGTGCTTCCTGTTGCGGGTCGTTGTGGTTGACCTGGGCGGACTCGACGATCTGGAGCGAACGGCGGCCGCGGGTGTCGATGGTGTAGAAGGGACCGCCGCCGGGCTCGCCGAGGTTCTTGACCATGCCGCAGATGCGCATGGGACGGTTGAGGAGGTCGTGGAGCTGGCGGGCGGTGCAGCCGTCGGGGACGGTGATGTTGAGTTCCTTGGCGGCGAAGGCGGCCAGCTTGCTGACGGTCTTGTCGTCGGGACGGGCGTCGAGGGTGCGCAGGGCGTCGTCGACCTTGGCCTTGAGCTCGAGGAGCATGCCAGCGAGGACCTGCTTGTAGATGACGGTGGTGTGCTTCATCCAGTCGGGCACCACGTTGTCGATGTTCTTGATGAAGATGAGGTCGGCGTGCTGCTCGTTGAGGTTCTCTATCAGTGCGCCGTGGCCGCCCGGGCGGAAGACGAGGCGGCCGTCGTCGTCGCGCACAGGGTTGTTCTGCTCGTCGACGGCTATGATGTCGGTGTAGTGCTTCTGCTCGGAGAAGGTGATTTTGAGCTTGATGCCGAAGGTGGACTCGTAGTAGTGCTTCACCTCGGCGACCTTGCGGCGGAAGGCGGCGCGGTGCTCGGGCGAGATGGTGAAGTGGAGGTTGACGGTGCCGTCGGTGTTGCGTGCGTAGAGGGCTCCCTCGACGATGTGTTCCTCGACGGGTGTGCGCTGCACCTCGCCGTAGCGGTGGAATTTGAGCAGCCCTTTGGGCAGGCTGCCGTAGGCGAGGTATTGCTCCTTGAGGAGGAAGTTGATGATGGTGCTGTAGTCGCCGCGCTGGAGGTAGTCCTCGATGTCGAGGTCGGCGGCGGCCATGCAGGCCTTGAGGTCGTTCCAGAAGGCGAAGGAGCGCAGGTTCTCGAGGAAGAGCTTGACCTCGGGGAACTCGCGGTCGAAGTTGGTGGCCACGCCGAAGTAGGTGGAGGCGAAGGCATAGAGGTCTTTGAACATGCGCGTGGCCGCGCCCGAGGCGGGGACGAACTTGAGCAGACGTTTGCCGCGCCCGAGGGTGCAGTACTGGCGCTCGTAGCGCGCTATCTCCTTGTCGTCGAGCACGCGTATGCCGCCGTTGGCGGGGGTGGCGGGGGCATCGAGACGGCTCTTGGGGAAGCCCTCCTTGAAATTGTCGATTTGCGCCTGCACGCGCTCAATGGTAAGACCAAGACCTTCGAGCTGGGCGAGGTCTTGGCCGGTGGGGTTAAATACCATGACCTGTGATGTTTGGGTTAGATGTATGAGATTTCGCTTGCCAGGGTGACGATGGCCGTCACGGTCTCGCCGTCGGCGGTGCGCACGGTGGTGGAACCGTCGCGGTGGCCGTTGTTCTCTTCGTCAACGATGAGGCGTGCGTCGACGGTGAGGATGGCGGGGGCGGGGAAGTGGGTCGAGTACTTGCCGTTGGCGTCGGTGGTACCCTCGTCATGGACGGAGCCTTGCTCCTGATAAATTTCAATTTTTGCGTTCGGAACGGGCGTGCGGGTGCCTTCTTCGACCACCATAACATCCAAATAGCAGTTGGTGTCCTTGTCGCATGCCGAAAAAACGGCTGCCGTTAAGAGGCTGATAAACAGCAGTGCAGGGAACAGGATGTGTTTTTTGTTCATAAAAGTATGATTTTTTGTCGCTTTATTTCTGTTTTTATTCTTACTTTTGCAATTGCAAAATTAGTAAAAATAATTGAGATAGGATGAAAAAGTTCACTTTTCTTGCAATTTTTTTGCTGGCGGCGACGCTGTTGTCGGCGCAAACGGCTGACAAACATGACGGTGCGAAGCGCGACGGAGTGACCGTGAGGATGACCACCACGGAGGGCGACATAGTGCTTTTGCTGTACAACGACACCCCCAAGCACCGCGACAACTTTATGAAATTGGTCAAGGACGGCACCTATGACGGCCTGCTTTTCCACCGTGTGATAAAGAATTTCATGATACAGGGCGGCGACCCCAAGTCGCGCGATGCCAAGCCCGGCCAGCCGTTGGGTGACGGCACCCTTGGCTACACGGTGCCCGCCGAGTTCCGCGCCAACCATATCCACAAGAAAGGTGCACTGTGTGCAGCACGCCAGGGTGACGACGTGAACCCGAAGAAAGAATCGTCGGCCTCGCAGTTCTATATAGTGCAGGGCAACGTGTGGGACAACAAGACCCTCGACATGATGGAGGCGCGCTTCGGCAAGAAGTTCACCCCCGAGCAGCGCAGGGTGTACACCACCGTGGGCGGCACGCCGCACCTCGACGGCGACTACACGGTGTTCGGCGAGGTTGTGAAAGGCCTGGAGGTGGTGGACAAGATAGCCGCAGTGGAGTGCGACCGTATGGACCGTCCGGTGAAGGACGTGAAGATACTGAAGGTGAAAATAGAAAAATAACAAGGACACAGACATATATGAAGACACAGATAGCTCAGTATATTGAGGAGATAAAGGCGGCACGCATAGAAGACTTCAAAGACCGCGCCGCCGGCGTGGAGCAGTTCCGCGTGCGTTTTCTGGGCCGCAAAGGTATATTGGCCGACCTCTTCGAGCAGTTCAAGACCCTGCCCAACGATCAGAAGAAAGAGATGGGTGTGGCCCTGAACCAGCTGAAGACGGCAGCACAGGCCAAGATAGAAGAATGGAAGAACTTCGTCGAGGAACAGGCCGAACAGGGTGACACCCACGACCTGACGATGCCTGCCGACTTCAGCCAGCGCGGCTCGCGCCATGTGCTGTCGGTGACCATGAACGAGATTGCCGAGATATTCGCCCGCATAGGCTTCACCGTCGAGGAGAGTGTGGAGATAGAGGACGACTGGCACCTCTTCTCGGCCTTGAACTTCCCGCCCGACCATCCGGCACGCGACATGCAGGACACCTTCTTCGTGCAGAAAGAGGAAGGGAAGCAGGATATAGCATTGAGGACCCATACCTCGTCGGTGCAGGTGAGGGTGATGGAGACCCACAAGCCCCCGATACGCATCATAGCCCCGGGCCGTGTGTTCCGCAACGAGGCCATCAGCGCCCGTGCCCACTGCATCTTCCACCAGGTGGAGGCACTCTATGTGGACAAGAAGGTGACTTTCGCCGACCTCAAGCAGACGCTGCTCTACTTCGCCAAGGAGATGTTCGGCGAGCAGACGCAGATACGCCTGCGCCCCAGCTACTTCCCCTTCACCGAGCCGAGTGCCGAGATGGACATCTCGTGCAACATCTGCGGCGGCAAGGGCTGCAACATCTGCAAGGGGACGGGCTGGCTGGAGATTCTGGGCTGCGGCATGGTGGATCCCAACGTGCTGGAAGCATGTGGCATAGACAGCAAGGAGTACTCGGGCTTCGCCCTCGGCATGGGTGTGGAGCGCATGGCCATGCTGAAGTACCAGATACGCGACCTGCGCCTCTATTTCGAGAACGACCTGCGCTTCCTGCATCAGTTTGACAACATTATTTAGGGGGTAAAGGTTAATGATTAAAGGTTAATGGTTAAAGGTTAGTGGTGGGTTTTGTGTTTTAATTATTTAGGGATGGGGACGATAGCGATTAACGATATGCGCTTTTATGCGCACCACGGCTGCTTCGAGCAGGAGCGCGCCATAGGGACGCATTTCCGTGTCGACCTGACCTTCACGACAGATACGTCGAGGGCGGAAGTGACTGACAACATAGACGATACTGTCAGTTACCTCGATGTCTATCAGGTGGTGAAAGCCGAGATGATGAAGCCCTCGAACCTGCTGGAGCATGTGGCCCGCAGGGTGGGGGAGGCAGTGCTGGCACAATTCCCTGCCGTGGAGGATGTTAAGGTGAAGGTCTACAAGCTCAACCCGCCCCTCGGCGGCCAGATGGACTCGGTGAGCGTCGAGGTGGCCATGGCCCGCTAGACGAGACCGTTGTCGTGGAAGCTGAAGTAGTCGGCGCGGCCGTCGAGGCCGAGGGCCACGATGATATGTTCTTCCAGTTTGATTCCAAGTAGGTTGCCCGCTTCGGAGATGCGGCGTGTAAGTGTTTTGTCAGCGTTGCTGGGGTGCAGTGAGCCCGATGGGTGGTTGTGGGCCACCGAGATGATGGTGGCCTTGTGCTCGAGGGCGCCACGGAAGAGGATGCGCAGGTCGACGTTGGTGTCGCTCTGGCCGCCCATGGATATGCGCTGACGTCCAAGCACTTTGTGGGAGTTGTTCATATATACGGCCCAGAACTCCTCGTGGTCGAGGTCGACGAGTAGGGGGAGCAGGTAGTTGAAGAGGTCGGGGCTTTCTCTCAGCACCAGTTTGCGTTCGGCAGCTATCTCGCCCTGCATGCGCCAGCCCAATTCGAGGGCCGCCATGAGGGTGGCGGTCTTGGCCAAGGCCATGCCTTTTATGGTTGCGAAGTGCTTTGCGTCGGCTTGTGACAGAGCCGTCAGGCTGTTGCCCGTCGAGGCCAGCACCTCCTGTGCCATGGCGACGGCGCTCTTGCCCGGCACGCCGGTGCGCAAAAGTATGGCAAGGAGCTCGGCATTAGACAGTTGTTTCTTGCCAAAGGTCATCATCCTCTCGCGTGGTTTGTCCTCGTCGGGAAGGTCCTTGATGGTGAGATTTTTTTTGACTTCCATATCTTGCTGTGTTTCTTCAATTTTTGTGCAAAAATACATGTTTTTTTTAAATTTTCACTTCTATGTAAATAAATTTTCTTATCTTTGCACATTCAAAGTGAATATAATAAAATACACAAATTTATACCTAAACTATGCAGAATAAAGGACTTATCAGATTTTTAGCATGGGCTTTCGCGCTGGTATGTTTGTTCCAATTGTCGTTTACTTTTGCAACAACGAGCGTCCAGCGCAAAGCAAAAAAAGCCGCTGAAACTTACATTTCAACCGACCAGGCGAAGCAAATTGTCTCCAACCGTACCACCAACGCCCTCGAAGCCGAGGCTGTCGAAGATTCGCTCCGCAACGCCTATGAGAGCCGCTATCTCGATTCGGTGGCCGACCAGAAGGTCTATCTCGGATTTACCTATCGCCAGTGCCAGGCTCGTGAAATCAACCTTGGCCTTGACCTTAAGGGCGGTATGAACGTCATGCTTGAGGTCTCCACCGTTGATGTGGTTCGCGCCCTTGCCGACAACACTACGGACACCCTCTTCAACCACGCCATCGACATTGCCCTGGACCGTCAGAAGAACACCACCAACCGCGACTTTGTCTCGCTGTTCTACAACGCTATCACCGAGCTCGACCCGCAGGTCTCGCTTGCATCCTATTTTGGCAACCAGTTGCGTGACAGTATCTCCCTCAGCACACCCAACGACAAGGTCTATAAGATTGTCCGCGACCGTGCCTCGGGCGCCTACGACCAAGCCTATCAGGTACTGAGCCGCCGTATCGATAAGTTCGGCGTTGCCCAGCCCACCATACAGAAACTCCCCGCATCGGAGCGCATCCTTGTTGAGCTGCCCGGTGTGAAAGACCCCGACCGCGTGCGCAAACTCCTGCAGGGTACTGCACAGCTGGACTTCTGGCTCTGCTACGACAACCCCGACGCTGTCAAGTACCTGTTCGATGCCAACACCTACCTTGCCTCTATTGGCCAGGGTGTGGCCGAAGAGACTGAGGCCGCCGGAGAAGCCGAAGTCGCCGACAGCGCTGCCAAGGCTGTCGACAGTGTGGATGCACTGGTCGAGAAGTTGTCTGCCGACAATGCCGGCACTGCCGTCAGCGCCGCCGACCGAGCCGCCTTTGCCAAGGAGAACCCCCTCTTCAACTTGTTGACGCCTTACGTCGACAGGGGTGGTCAGCCTGTGCCCGGCACTCCCATCGTGGGTATTGCCGCTGGCAAGGACCTTGCCGCCATAAACGACATGCTGGCCACGGCTGCCGCCAAGAAAGTGTTCGACACCCGTTCGGTCAAGTTCCTGTGGTCGGCCAAGCCCGAGAAGGACTTCGGCGACAACTATGTCCTCTATGCCATCAAGATTACCAGCCGCGACGGCTCCTCGCAGTTGAGCGGCAAATATGTCACCGACGCCCGTCAGGACTTCTCGAATATCGGTGGCAACGAAATATCGATGACCATGGACGCCTATGGTGCCAACGAGTGGAAGAAACTCACCGGCGCCAACGTGGGCAACTGTGTGGCCATTGTGCTCGACGACCAAGTGTATTCCGCCCCGCGTGTCAATGGCGAGATTGCCGGTGGCCGTTCCTCCATTACCGGTGACTTCACCCTCGAAGAGGCCAAGGACCTTGCCAACATTCTGAAGAGCGGTCGCCTTGAGGCTCCTGTTGTCATCGTGCAGGAAGCCGTGGTGGGTCCCTCGCTCGGTCAGGAGTCCATCCGCAACGGTCTCATCTCGTTCATCCTTGCCTTCATCGTGGTGCTCATCTACATGGTGATATTCTACAACCGCGCCGGCTGGGTGTCGGTTGCTGCACTTATTACTAATGTATTCCTTCTTATAGGAGTGCTCGCCTCGATAGGCGCAGTGCTCACGCTGCCCGGTATCGCCGGTATCGTGCTTACGATGGCTATGGCAGTCGACGGCAACGTTATCATATACGAGCGTATCAAGGAAGAGTTGCGCGCCGGGTCGAGTCTGGCCAACGCTGTGGAGAACGGTTTCAAGAACGCCTATTCGGCCATCATCGACGGTCAGGTGACCACCTTCCTGCTGGGTCTGGTGCTCATTATGTTCGGTTCGGGTGCTGTCCAGGGCTTTGCTGTGACCCTCTGCATTGGTATCGTCACCTCGCTCTTCACTTCCATCTTCATCACCCGCCTTATCATCGACGGCAACCTGCAGCACAAGCGCAACATGACCTTCTCGTTCCCCTTCTCGGAGAACTTCCTGCGCGACGTGCATTTCGACTTCCTCGGCAAGCGCAAGATGTTCTACATCATTGCCGGCGCCGCCATCGTCATCTGTATTGCCAGCTTCACCTTCAAGGGTCTGAGCTTCGGTATCGACTTCACCGGTGGCCGCACCTATGTGGTTCGCTTCGACCAGCCTGTCAATGCCGTCAAGGTGGCCGGTGACCTGCGTGAGCAGTTTGGTGAGGCTCCCGAGGTGAAGACCTACGGTCGCAACAACCAGCTGAAGATCACGACCAAGTACAAAGCCGACGAGGACAACGACGCCGTCAAGAACGAGATTGTGGAGAAGCTGTATGCCGGCACCAAGGATCTCTTCAAGCAGCCCGTCTCGATAGAGGAGTTCAAGTCGACGGAGACCAACCCGCTGGGTATCATCCAGGCTGACCAGTTCGGCAAGGGTGTGGCCCATGACAACTTGGTGCACTCCATCTGGGCTGTGCTCGGTGGTCTGCTCGTGATGTTCGCCTACATCGGCCTGCGTTTCCGCAGCTGGCGCTTCGGTATAGGTTCGGTGGCAGCCCTGACACACGACACCATCCTGGTTATCGGTGTCTTCTCGCTGCTCCACGGCCTGCTGCCTTTCAACCTCGAGGTTGACCAATACTTCATATCGGCAGTGCTGACGGTTATCGGTTACTCCATCAACGCCACGGTAGTTATCTTCGACCGTGTGCGTGAGTACCGCAAGCTTTATCCCAAGCGCACCTTCCGCACTCACATCAACGACGCTATCAACTCCACTTTGGCCCGTACGGTCAACACGTCCGGCACCACCTTCGTCACCTTGCTGATGATGTTCATCTTCGGCGGTGAGGTTATACGCGGATTTATCTTCGCCCTGTTGGTTGGTCTGCTGGTCGGTGTCTTCTCGTCGCTCGGCATCGCCAGTGCCGTGGTGTATGAGATTTCGGGCAAAAAGAACGAAGAGGAGAAGGTGATTGCATAAAGACGTATTGTCAGCAAAACAGAGAGAGACAAAATGAAATGGGTTCTGATCATACTATTCGTGGCGCTGTCCTTCATACCGTCGCTTATGGCGCGTAAGAGGACTGCCGTGGCAGCCGACGATGCGCAGGATGCGTACGACGGCGGCAGCGATAGTGACAGCCAAGAGGACGACTTCTTCAACTTCGGCGAGACCGAGGCTGAAGAAGTTGCCCCTGACCCCGAGCCCTATTTTACCTATGAGGCCCCACAGACTAAGGTCGACCCTGTCGTCGAGGTGGCTACGGTGGCTTCACAGGAGGAACATGCTACGCCGGCATTCGACTTGCGCAGCGCCATTGTCTACCAAACTGTTTTGACGAACAAATACATAACTGGTGAAAATTAAAATAATCAATATGTAAACGCAATGAGAATGTTTAGAAAAGTACTATTGACATTCGGACTCTTGCTGCTGGCGGAGATGACTGCCCTGGCACAAGGCACGATGAAGGGTACGGTTACCGATGCCAAGTCGAAGGAACCTATGCCTTTCGTCAATGTTATCGCCAAGCAAGATGGCAAACAGGTGCTTGTCGGTGTTACCGACTTCGATGGTATCTTCACCATCAAGCCGCTGCCCGTCGGCAAGTATGACCTCGAAGTGAAGTTCGTGGGTTATGCCACTTATGTCCGCACTGGTATCAACGTCACCGCTTCGGGTTTCACCGTTGTGGACGTCGAACTTAACCCCTCGGCCACAGTGCTCGAAGCTGTCGAGATTGTGGAGGAGAAGGTGCCCGTTATCGAAATCGGTACACCTGAGTCGGGTTCCCGTATCTCGAGTGATGACATTGCCCGAATGCCGGGTAACTCGGTCGAGAGCATCGTCGCCGCTGTCGGTGGCGTGGGATACGACGACGGTGGTACGGGTTCGGCCCGTGGTGAGGACAACATGGTCACCATGCAGGGTAACGTCCGTAAACGTACCGGTGTGTCGGTGCCGAAAGACGCTATCGCTGAGATTCAGGTTATTCTCGGTGGTACGCCTGCCAGCATCGGTGAGGCTATCGGTGGTACGCAGATTATCACCCTGAAACCCCCGACCAGCCAGTTCAAAGGCTTGGTGCGTTGGGAGGGTTATCTCGACTATCGTCTGCTCAACACTCTCGTTGTCTATTTGACGGGTCCCGTTATCAAGAAGAATATCAAGAACGAGGACGGTTCCTCGTTGGAGCGCACCCTCGTGGGCTTCCGTCTGACAGGTCAGGCCAACTACCGTCATAACAACTTCTACCGTCCCCGCGGCTATCGTTACCTTGTGGTTGACGACGCCAAGGTGCAGGAGTTGGAACAGAGTCCGTTGGCATACGACCCGCAGAGCTATTCCATCAACTATGCCGCAGAGACACAGTTGAGAGGCAGCGACTTTCACGAGATTACGATGCCCACCAAGAAGGATTTCAGCGGTGATGCCTCGCGTGTGCCCAACCTGCGCTATTACAGTATCGGCTTGGAGGGTGCTTTGGACTTCCGTTTCTCGGATTATGCCACCCTGACCCTCACCGGTGAGTTCAGCGCCGTGCATTCGCCCAGCAACAGCATCTCGCCGTTGAACATGACCAATTCCGGCTCCTCGGTCACCGAGAGCCGCAATATGGTGTTCACGATTGACTTCACGCAGCGCTTCCGCGATGCAGAGCCGTCGAATGAGGATGAGGCAAAGGCCTCGTCGCCCATCAAGAACGTGATGTACAACATCACCGGTATGTACAACAACTATTACGCAAAGGCTTATAATGAGAACTTCGGTAGCAGTCTGGATGATGTGTTCAAGTATGGTTATATAGGTAAATTCATCACTAACAAGGAACGCAGCTATGAACAGAGGACGATAGACTATATGGGTGTCACCCAGAATGCACAGGTGCAGAACGACTGGATTGATGTTGTAGAGTATGTTCCCGGCAGTGGTTCCAACACCCCCAACTGGATCCTCGCCAACTACAACGAGCAGTTGTTCACCAGCGATGAGTTCCGTGATATCCGCGGAGCACTTACCACCATCGACTATATCCGTCAGTTCAAGGGTCTCTACAATGGTGACAGTCCCTCGAACATCTACGGTTTGCTCTCCAATGTCGGTGTGCAGGGTACCAGCATCAGCATGGCCAACAACGATTACCTCTATTTGCAGGCCAAGGCTTCGGCCGATGTGCTGGGTCATGAAATAGAGATTGGTTTCCAGTATGACCAGATGTGGGAATCGTCCTATTCGTTGAATGCCCACGGTCTCTGGACCCTTATGCGTCAGAATGCCAACCGCCACATCTCCCAGTTGGATAAGGAGAACCCGATATACCGCACTGATGGTGCGTACCTTTATGTTGACTATAACCGTCTGCTCAATCAGGAGCAGCAGACTCCGTTCGATGCCGCATTCCGCAGCTATTTGATGGGTAAAGGCGAGAATATTGACGAGCGTACATGGATGGACATCGACCGCTATATGCCTGAGGACTTTGTCGCAGCAGGCGGTCTGAGCATGTTCTCGGCCAACGAACTGTTCAACAGTGGTGTGCCTTACGTCTCTTTCAGTGGTTACGACCATACCGGTAAGAAATACAACGGTGCCAACTGGTCGCTTGAGGAGTTCTTCAACCCCGGCGACAGCAAGTACCAGTACCTGCCTTCCTTCTCGCCCATCTACATGGCTGGTTATATTCAGGATAAGTTCTACTTCCAAGACCTTATCTTCAATGTCGGTGTCCGTGTCGACTACTTCGACGGTAACCAGTACGTGATGAAAGACCCTTATCTGTTGTATGAATCGTACACTGTCGGTCAGTTGCGCGAGAAGATAAACAACGGCGAAGTAATGGCGACCAATGCCATCTATTCGGGTGCCGGTGATGACTGGGTGCCGTATGTCGACTTCGTGAAGGACGACAGCAATCCTTTCACCCCCACCATCAAGGGTTACCGCGATGCCAATGGCAAGTGGTATGACGCCAACGGTGTTGAGGTCGCTTCTCCGAACAATGTCAGCGGTATCTCCGGTAAGCCCACACCTTATCGTACCCCAGCCGGGCAGAAGACCGTTTCCGACGGTACCGTCCATGTCGACGGCGTCTTTGAGCGCTACAAACCGCAGATTGTGGCCATGCCCCGTATCGCCTTCTCCTTCCCCATTGGCGACAAGTCGCAGTTCAAGGCCAGTTATGATATTATCGCCCGCCGTCCCTCGTCGGGATGGGAGGCCAGCTACCTCAGCTACCTTTACATGAGCCAGATCTCCACTATCAGCAATCCCAACTTGAAGCCCGAGCGTATCACCAACTATGAGTTGGGCTTCCAGCAGGCTCTCAATCAGTCGTCGGCTGTCAGTGCCTCGGCTTACTACAAAGAGACCCGCGACCTTATCCAGCTGGTCCAGTATGCCGGTGCCGACCCCAACAACAACTACTACAGCTACGACAATAAAGACTTCAAGACGATCAAGGGTCTCACCTTGGCTTATGACCTCCGTCAGACCAAGAATATCCGTATCAACGCCAACTACACCCTGCAGTATGCCGAGGGTACCGGTCTTTCGTCGACCACGATGACTGAGCTTATCAAGGAAGGTTACACCACCTTGAAGATGCTTAACCCCATCAGCGACGACCGCCGCCATGAGTTCAAGGCCAATGTCGACTTCCGCTATGCCAGCGGTGCCAAGTACAATGGCCCGACCATCACCCGCGTTGTTACTGACAAGGAGACTGGCGAGAAGCGCAAGAAAGAAGTCAAGCTGTTGGAGAACTTCGGTGTCAACTTCATGGCTGTTGCCCAGTCGGGCCGTCCGTACACCCGCGCATTCTCCAACGCCCAGCAGACCATCGTCGGTGGTTACCGCGGTGCCCGTCTGCCGTGGGGCTTCTACTTCAATGTTGTTGTCGACAAGGTATGGCCTGTCAAGGTCGGCAAACGTGACACTTACATCACTACCGCTGTCACCATCAACAACCTCTTCAATATCCGCAATGTTACGGGAGTGTTCTCTGTTACTGGTAACCCCGAGGACAACGGCTATCTGACCGACCCCGAGTCGCAGCAGAATATCAACAGCCAGTTGAATCCTGACGCTTACCGCGAATTCTACCAAATCTATCTCAACAACAGTTACTGGAACTATTCCAGCCCTCGTACTATCAGATTGTCTCTCTCCTATAACTTCTAATCTTAACGCGATAAATAATTATGAAGATGAAAAGTATATACAGCAAAATTGTAGTGGTATCCTTGTTGCTCGCCACGGTCTCGGGGTCTGTAACGGCTCGCGAGTGCACCGAGTGCAAGAAGACCAACACGAAAAATGCCGTTGTTCAGACCAAGGCTGCCGTTTGTAAGCGTGCTCAGAGCACAGCAGAGTTGAATATCAACAATGTGCGTGCCTTGATTAACGGCTATGGCAATATGTGGTACGACGGCAGTGTGACGCAGTATCATATCCCGAAGAACAGCAACACCAGTCCTCTGTATTGCGCTGCTTTGTGGATTGGTGGTACCGACGTCAACGACCAGCTGCGCCTTGCCGCTCTCCGTTTTGGTTCCGAGGGTGACGACTACTGGCCCGGTCCTCTGAAAATCAACGGTACGGCATCTGTTGACCTGCCTATTTGCAATGCCTATGATAAGCATTGGATTATCACCAAGACTGAAGTCCTCAATCTTAAGTCGTATTTCGAATACGACGAAGAGGAACATACTGTCACGCTGAGAGGCGACAACCCTCCTGACAATGTGTTCACCGATGCTATCCTTAACTGGCCTGCTAAGGGTGATGGCGATGATCTGTCGAGTTTCTTGGCACCGTTCTATGATGCCGATGGCGACTTGGAGTACAATCCGCGCAATGGTGACTATCCGTACTATGACTTCGAAAATAAGCTGTGCCCCAAGACTCTTAAGGCTAACCTGCCTCCGGGAGGAAATTATGTGACTATCCCCACCATGGAGACAGAGGCTAATATTGTATATGGCGGTATCCTTTCCGACCAGGTGCTGAAGGGAGACCAGACAATCTGGTGGATCTTCAACGATATGGGTAACACCCATACCGAGTCGGGCGGACAGCCTATCGGTCTTGAGATTCGTGCTCAGGCTTTTGCCTTCGCCACGAACGACGAGATTAACAACATGACATTCTATTCGTATGAGATTATCAACCGCTCGACCTATGAACTCCGCGAGACTTATTTCAGTCAGTGGGTCGACCCGGATCTTGGTAACGCCTACGACGACTATGTCGGTTGCGATGTGCGCCGTGGCCTTGGCTACTGCTACAACGGTAACGACAACGATGCATCCGGTGCCGGTAGTTACTCGGGCAATCCCCCGGCAGTTGGTATCGACTTCTTCCAAGGTCCGTACATGGATCCTGATGGCAAGGATAACCCCAAGATAAATATTGCTTATATCCTCAATAGCTCCAATCAACCCCTGAGGTCGCAGTTGGAGAAATATAAGCTCACGAACTCTGCCGGACAAACCTATTATGATACCATCGCCTTGACGGACGATGCTGACGTCTTCTTTGCCTTGGATCCCATGAGTTGGTACTTTGTCCCGGGTGACTATACAGGCAACTGTGCCATCAACGGTGTGAATTTTGGTAACAATATCATTGACGACGAGCGTTTCGGTATGCGCCGCTTTGTTTACTATAACAACTCCACTTCCGGTATCAACTGCGAACCTCGCAAGGCTACCGACTACTACAACTATCTGCGTGGCTATTGGAACGACAATTCCCGCATGAAGTTCGGTGGCAATGCTCTCTCCGGTACTGTAGAGTGCGACTTCATGTTCCCGGGCGACAGCGACCCGTGGCATTGGGGTACCAATGGTATTGTCCCCGACGAAAATGCTGACGACTGGACTGAGTTCACCGCTCCCAACCAGCCTGGTGATCGCCGCTTCATGCAGTCGGCAGGCCCCTTCACGCTGAAACCCGGTGCCTTGAACTATATCACTGTCGGTATTCCTTTTGCTCAGGCTTCCTCTGGCGGTCCCCGTGCATCGGTCGACCTGCTTCGTCAGATTGACGATGTATGTCAGGCATTGTTCGAGAACTGCTTCAAGGTTCTCGATGGTCCCGATGCTCCTACGCTCACCTGTCAGGAACTTAACAATGAGGTTATCCTTTATCTCACCTATGAGAACAGGGAATCGAACAACTATGGCGAGAAATATTCAGAGATTGATCCTTCCATAGTGAAGTCGTACATGGTTTCCACCATTAAGGATACTATTTACAGGGTTGTGAATTCCGATGGCGAGATTGAACAGATAACCATGCCTATTACCAAGACTGAGTTGAAGTCTTACTCCGACGATGAACGTAGTTACAAGTTCGAAGGTTATCAGATTTACCAGTTGAAAGATGCCAGCGTTTCCATCGCCGATATCGGAGATGTGACCAAGGCTCGCCTCGTGGCTCAGTGTGACCTTGAGAACTATTATGATGAGGCTCATGCACTGCCTATCGGTACCCTGGTTAACTTCACCACTAATACCGCCACCGGTCTTCTTACCGGCGAAGTAATGGTCACTGGCTCCAACAAGGGTATACAGCATGTGTTCCGTGTCACCAACGACCAGTTTGCTTCCGGTACCAATACCCGTCTTGTCAATAACCGCGAATACTACTTTGTGGCCATTGCTTATGCCCAGAACCGTTTCAAGGAATATTCCCAGACCGATGCTGAGTTCCTCGACGGTCAGAAGGAGCCTTATCTCGCTGGCCGTAAGAATGAGCGCGGTGGTAGCATTGCTCCTATTACTGCCATTCCGCATAGTCCTTTGGCTGAGGATGGTGGTAAGGTGGCTCAGGCCGAATTCGGTATGTGCCCCAACATTATTCGTCTTGAAGGTTATGGCAACGGAGGCTCGATGCTTCGCCTCACCGAGAATTCTATTACAGAACTGATGGGTGGACCTAACAGTCCTGCCAAGGAACCCGGTGTGTTTGTCTCATCGGTGACCGCATCCTCTGATCAGTCGCACATGGATAATCCTTGCATAATTGCCAACCCGCAGTATGAGGAGAACTATGGTCCTATCAATGTCCGTGTTATTGATCCTTTGAAAATCCATGTTGGCAACTATAACATTTTGTTCCGTAATCCCAGTGGCGATGCTGAAGCCGGTGTTACCGAGAATACCCGTTGGCGCATAGTGTCGGCCGATGGAGGCAAGATTCCTGTCAGCGAAGGCGGTGAAGTTGTCTACAAAGATATGGTAGAATCGGACTTCTCCATTTCGCGTTACAACGAGCAGCTTTTCCTTGAACTTGGTCTTGCCGTCACGTTGGTTAATCCCACCGCTGTTTCCTCTGACCTGACCGACCCGGCTTACAACAACAACCGTGCCTCGCTGTACTATCAGGGTTTTGTCAAGAGTGGAGCGCTTCTTGGCTCACGCATGACTTATTCCAACGAGAATCTCCGTTGGTTGAGTGGTATAGCCGACAATGATTCGTACCTTACTCGTAACTGGATACGTTCTGGTGCGCAGTATGCAGCCAATAGTTATAACACGTTCCAGTTAAATTCCACCCAATACAATATCAACGAAGCCTATCTTGATGAAGACTACTTCAAGACTTATCAGGCTCAGAATGGCAATCCGCAGTCTGAGGCTATTGATAAGGATCAGATATTCGAGGATGTTGTCGGTGGTTTGTGGTCACCCTACGCGCTGGTCTCCACCATGCCGTTCCATCCGGGATTCAACTACACGTATTACATGACAGACAAGAAGGTTCAGGATAGCCTGAAGAACCTTAATCAAGTCAAGGCTGGTGGACATGAGTTGGAACGTCAGCTGATGACTAACTTCAATAACCAGTCGCTCAACCTCAATGACCTTACTCAGTTGCCCAGTGTGCGTATCGTCTTCACGGCAGACACCACTAAGTGGACTCGCTGCCCCGTTATCGAGATGTGCGACGACCACACGCAGTCTGAGGGCAATGCCCGCAGGTTCAGTCCCCGTAAGCATGCATCGGTCGATAAGCTTGGCCGTTACATAGGCGGTGAAGGTGACTATGCTTACAATGGTACTGCCGACGTCGACGACCCGTCCAACCCCGCATATATCAGTGCCGAGGGTATGGGATGGTTCCCCGGCTATGCTATAAACACTGTTACCGGTGAGCGCCTGAATATCATGTTCGGTGAGGATTCGCGCTATGTGCAATACAATGGCCGCGATATGATATGGAATCCTGTTTATAATGAGATGGACGGAACACAGAACTATGTCATGGGTGGTCGCCACTTTATCTATGTAATGAATGCCTGCATGCAGCCGTTCTTTAACTTGAAAGTGAACAACTCCAGAAATATTGTGAAGTTCCGCACTCCCTCTTATGATGCAGGTCGTTGGGCGATGAAGATGCTTCGTTCGATAGACAATGTATTTGATACTGTCTATAAACCTTCCGGCTTCTACAATTTGTATCACGGTATCTCCGCAGCCGAGGGCTCTATGCAGCATGCAGTACGCGACTCTATCGCCATGCTTTATGCCTCGGTGGCTTGGGTTAATATGCCGCTTGTTCCGGAACGTTACACATTCAAGTACCCGGGCGACAACGCCACGCTCAATGCCGAATCACCAAGCAACGGTATTCCTTGCGATGTCACTGTTGACATTGACGTGCGTTCGCCGTATGGCCGCTTCATGTCGAACAACGGTACTACAAATACAAGTTGCGGTCTGACAAACATCAATAACAATATGCCGGCATATCAGTTCCGTTTGACTGAACGGGATGCTGTCCTTGAAAACATGGCTACTGCAGGTAGTGATGCCAAGACTTATGCCGATTCTTTGCTGGGCCTTATCAATGTTGTGCCCAACCCCTATTACAGCTATTCCAAGTATGAAACCGCCAGTCAGCTTGAGACCAAGGTGCGCATTATCAACCTGCCCACCGGTGTCAATGAGAATGGTGAGAAGGAAGGCTGCTACATCCGTATCTACACTGTCGATGGAACTCTTGTACGTGCCATTGGTCCCACGCCTGTCAATTCCACTACGGCCGACTGGGATTTGCACAATCACACGGGTATTCCTATTGCCGGTGGTATGTATCTCATCCATGTCTCTGTGCCTGGCATCGGCGAACGCGTGATTAAGTGGTTTGGCACAATGCGTCCGGTCGACCTCAATTCGTACCAATTCTAATATGTGTAAGTAACCTCTTAAAATATCACAGAAATGAAGAATATATTAAAGATATTTGCAGTAGTTGCGATTCTGTCCGCAGTTTCGGTGCAGTCTGTTTGGGCTGGCAACGATGAGCGCCGCGGAACGGCAGGAGCCTCCGAGTTGCTCATTAACCCGTGGGCTCGCAGCAACGGTTGGGGAGGTGTGAACTATGCCAACATTCGTGGTGTAGAGTCCATGTTCTCTAATGTCGCAGGCCTTGCTTTCGTAAAAAATATTGAGGTGGCTTACACCAACAGCATGCTCTACGGTGGTAAGAATGGTCTGAGCAGCGGTGCTACCCTTAATACCTTCGGTCTTGGTGTCCGCGTTTTTGAGGCTGGTGTTCTGGGTGTTTATGTGTCCGCAATAAGTTTTGGTGAGCTTTATGTCACCACTGAAGACAGCCCCGAGCCCGGTGCCAATGGTACCTTTGCCCCCAGTTATATGAACATTAACGTGGCCTACGCCCATAGTTTCACCAATACCATTCATGGTGGTGTCGTTTTTAAACTTGCTACCGAGTCCACTGACAACGTTTCCGGTTCGGGCTTCGCCATTGATGCCGGTATCCAGTACGTGACAGGTGAGAACGATGAGTTG
This sequence comes from Bacteroidales bacterium, assembly GCA_045222795.1. Classification (GTDB taxonomy): domain Bacteria; phylum Bacteroidota; class Bacteroidia; order Bacteroidales; family P3; genus Colimorpha. The sequence continues at coordinate 67,380 of JBGUZF010000060.1, read as the reverse complement.
AAGTTTGGTATCTCCCTCAAGAACTGGGGCCCCTCGATGAAGTTTGGCGGCACTGGTCATTCGCTTACAATGACCAACCATGCTGGCAACACCTTCACCGTTGAGACCCGCGCTGCCGAGATGGAGCTTCCTACTTGCCTCAACATCGGTGTCTCCTACGACTTCCTGTTTGAGAAGTGGGATCAGCGCCTCACCCTCGCTGCCAGTTTCACCTCCAATGCCTTCCTGCGTGACAACTATGCTCTTGGTCTCGAATACGGTCTGCTTAATATCCTGCAGCTCCGTGCAGGCTATGTGTTGCAGTCTGGTCTCCTGACGGGTGATGCTGCCACCACTAATAGTGGTGTGTGTGCTGGCGCTTCGGTCGACGTGCCTCTTAGCAAGAAGGAAGATTCCAACGTTGGTCTAACCATCGACTACTCTTACCGCACGGCTTCGCCGCTCAAGGGCACCCACGCCATTGGCGCAAGCTTCCGCTTCTAAGAGTATCGAGCACATAATCCAAAATTGGGAAAGGCTTATTCCACGAGCCTTTCCCACTTTTTAAACGTCTAAAGAAAAACAACATTATTATGGCTGAAATAAAATATTACAGCGAAGATGGCCTTCAAAAACTGAAAGATGAACTCCACCACCTCATAGCAGTCGAGCGCCCCGCCGCATCGGCAGCTATCGCCGAAGCCCGCGATAAAGGTGACCTTAGCGAGAACGCCGAATACGACGCCGCCAAGGAAGCCCAGGGTCATCTCGAGGCACGCATCAGCAAACTCCAGGAACTCGTGGCCAACGCCCGTTTGTTGGATGAGAGCAAGATAGATACCTCCAAGGTGCTGCTTCTCTCCATCATTACCATTCGCAACACTAAGAACAAAATGGTCCAGAAGTATACTATCGTGCCCGAGAGCGAGGCCAACCTCAAGCAGGGTAAGATCAGCATCACTTCGCCCTTTGCCTCCGCCTTCCTTGGCCACAAAGTGGGCGACATCGTTGAGGTTAATGTGCCGGCTGGCAAGATGACTTTTGAACTGACCAAAATAGAAAGATAGTTATGGCAACGATATTCAGCAAGATAGTTGCGGGCGAAATTCCCTGCTATAAGGTGGCCGAGACTGAGCATTGCTTCGCTTTCCTCGACATAAACCCCGTAGTACGTGGACATGTCCTCTGCATACCCAAGAAAGAAGTCGACTATATTTTCGACCTCGACGACGAGCTCTTCACCGAGCTGCACCTCTTTGCCAAGAAGGTGGCCAAGGGACTGAAGAAGGTTTGCCCCTGCATCAAGGTGGGCGAAGCCGTGGTTGGCATCGACGTGCCTCATGTGCACATTCACCTGATGCCCCTCAACAAACCCGGCGACCTTAATTTCGGTCATCATGTCGAGATGTCGCCCGATGAACTTAAGGCTTTGGCAGCTGAAATAGCTGCTGCCATCTAAAAATACTCGTTTTGAGGTCTGCGAACATTCCTAATAAGTGTTAAATGCAACGAAAATGGCAAAAATATTTTGCCAGAATAAAAAAAGTACGTAATTTTGCAGCCGAAATCAAGAACGAAAAACGAGAATAAAACAACGTAACACGTTATGTATCTGACAAAAGAAAAGAAAGAAGAAATCTTCGCCCAGTACGGTAAATCCGCAAAAGACACTGGTAGCACCGAAGGACAGATTGCCCTTTTCACATATCGCATTCAGCACCTCACTGAACTCATGAAGGAGCACAAGAAAGACCAGGTCAGTGAGCGCGCCCTCGTGGGTCTCGTCGGCAAGCGTCGCAAGATGCTCGACTACCTGAAGGAGACTGATATCGAGCGCTACCGTGCTATCGTCAAACAGCTTGGCCTGCGTAAATAACCGCGCACCAAGTTGTCCTCAAACAAGAAAAGTTTTTCATATTTATTTGGTTATGGTTGGGATCCCCCGCAGTCTGTGGGGGGTCCTTTTTTATTCTGTTTTTAAATTTATTTTCTGTATATCAGAAAATTATTGTATCTTTGCACTTTCTTTTTGCCGGTCCGTAGATGCCCGCCGAAGGAGATAGAACTTTGAATATTAACACTTTTATGGGTCTCGGGGACGGTCCCCGAGGCTGCGGTAAAGTAAACGAAAACAATAAAAAAACAAATGAACGAACACATTATCACTAAGCGTTTCGACCTCGGCGACGGCCGCATGATCGAAATCGAGACCGGCAAGTTGGCCAAGCAGGCCGACGGCGCTGCCGTTGTCCGCATGAACGACACGATGCTTTTGGCTACCGTCTGCTCGAAGAAGGAAGTGGGCGAGAACGTCGACTTCATGCCCCTCACCGTTGACTATCAGGAAAAATACGCCGCCATGGGTCGCTTCCCTGGCGGTTTCTTCAAGCGCGAGGCCCGTCCCTCGGAGCATGAAATCCTCATCGCCCGACTGGTCGACCGCGCCCTGCGTCCCCTCTTCCCCGACAACTTCCACGCCGAAGTTCAGGTGAACATCACCCTTATCAGTGGTGACAAAGACACCATGCCCGACCAATTGGCCGCTCTTGCCGCTGCTTCGGCACTCGCCGTGAGCGACATCCCCTTCAACGGTCCTGTCAGCGAGGTGCGCGTGAGCTACCTTGACGGCAAGTATGTCATCAACACCCCCATGGAGGACATCGACCGTGCCGACCTCGACCTCATCGTGGCTGCCACCGCCGACAATATCATGATGGTGGAAGGCGAGATGAAGGAGGTCAGCGAAGACGTTATGCTCAACGCCCTCAAGGCCGCCCACGAGGCTATCAAGATCCAGTGCCGCGTGCTCGATGAATTGACCATCGAGGTTGGCAAGACCGAGAAGCGCGAGTACTGCCACGAGGTGAACGACGAGGAACTGCGTCAGCGTGTGCGCGACGCCGTCTATCAGAAGTGCTACGACTTCAGCAAGCAGGGCATAGCCAACAAGCACCAGCGCGAGGACGGCTTTGCCGCCATCAAGCAGGAGTTTATCGATGCCAACTATACCGAAGAGACCCTCACCGACGAGGTGAAGTTCATGATTGACCGCTACTATCACGACACCGAGCGCGAGGCCATGCGTGACATGGTGCTCAACGAGCGCACCCGTCTCGACGGTCGCCAGCTCGACGAAATCCGTCCCATCTGGTGCGAGACCGACTACCTGCCCTCGGCCCACGGCAGCGCCATCTTCACCCGCGGCGAGACCCAGTCCCTCTCCACCTGCACCCTAGGCACCAAGCTCGACGAGCAGAAGATCGACGGCGCCGTCATCGAGGGCATGCGTCGCTTCCTATTGCACTACAACTTCCCTGGCTTCGCCACCGGCGAAGTCAAGCGTTCCGGCAGCACCAGCCGCCGCGAGGTTGGTCACGGCCATCTGGCCTGGCGCGCCCTCAAGGAAGTCCTTCCCACTGAGGAGGAATGTCCATACACCATCCGTGTAGTCTCCGATATCCTTGAATCCAACGGTTCCAGCTCGATGGCTACCGTCTGCGCCGGTTGCATGGCGCTGATGGATGCCGGCGTCAAGCTGCGCAAGCCCGTGGCCGGTATCGCCATGGGTCTCATTTCGAAAGGTGACAAGTGGGCCGTGCTGAGCGATATCCTCGGCGACGAGGACCACCTCGGCGACATGGACTTCAAGGTCTGTGGTACCCGCGACGGTATCACCGCCTGCCAGATGGATATCAAGGTCGACGGCCTCAGCTACGATGTTCTCGCCAAGGCTCTTGAGCAGGCCCGTCAGGGTCGTCTCTACATCCTCGGCAAGATCCTCGAGACCATCCCCGAGCCCCGTGCCGACTACAAGGACTTCGTGCCCCGCATTGAGCAGATCAAGATTCCGAAAGACTTCATCGGTGCCGTCATCGGCAAGGGTGGCGAGGTCATTCAGAAGATTCAGGCCGAGACCAACACCATCATCAACATCGAAGAAGAGGGCGAGTTTGGCATCGTTGACGTTGCCTCGCAGAACAAGGAGGATATCGCCGCTGCTCTTAAGTGGATTAAGGATATCTGCACGGTGCCCGAGGTGGGCGACGTGTACGACGCCAAGGTCGTCTCGATTGTCGAGTTCGGAGCCTTCATGGAGTTCCTGCCCGGCAAGGAAGGTCTGATGCACATCAGCGAGTACGAGTGGGGTCACCCCGCCACGCTGGAAGGCCTCATCAAGGAAGGCGACGAGTTCCAGGTGAAGGTCATCGCCTTCGACGAGAAGAACGGCAAGATCAAGCTCAGCCGCAAGGCCCTCCTGCCCAAGCCCGAAGGCTATGTGGAGGAAAAGCCCGCCCGCGGTCCGCGCCGCGAGGGTGGTGACCGTGGTCCCCGCAAAGACGGAGACCGTGGTGGCCATGGTCGTCGCGAAGGCGGCAATGGTGGCGAACGCCGCAGCTCCGGTAACGGCGAAGGCCGCCGCCGCTAATCCTACAGCGAAACATTTAAACCAAGAGGATGCTCCGAGGAAGGGGCATCCTTTTTTTGTACAATATAATCGATGCCTATGCGTTATATAGTGCAAAAATGTATAAAGACCAACGCTTATGAGAAAAACACTACTATTTGTTGCGGTCATGCTGATGGCTGCTTTTGAGGCTCATGCGCAGTACCAGCTGCCTAATCCGGGCTTCGAACAGTGGGACGGCACGTCGATTACCGCAGAACCTACGCATTGGAGCTCGTTCGCTACGGCGGATGGCACATACGCTTCTATGGCATCTACACCGCACCACTACCACCGCAACGGTGGCCGTCCAGGTACCTCGGGCAGCAGCTATTTGACAATCTACGCGACATCGATTATTGGCATCGTTGCAAATGGCAACATGACCACGGGACGTATCCATGCAGGTGGTATGTCTGCATCGAGTTCAAATAACTACAACTACACCCAGACGAGCAACAGCGACCACAGCCAGCCTTTCACCGGCACGCCTGACTCGATGTATGTGTGGGTAAGCTTCTATGCCGCCAGCACCAGCTCGCAGGGGCAGGTGAAAGCCATTATTCATGGTAACACCAATTTCCAGTCGCCTAACCACGAGAACAATCCCGCTTTGTATTGCGGCACGGCTGTGGCAAACTTCACTCGCACCACTTCGTCGTCTTCCACTATGCAGTGGCAGCAGGTAAAGGTGCCGTTCACCTATGGTGGCATCTCCACGGCCAACTACATTCTTATAAACTTGACCACCAATGGTGTTGCCGGTAGTGGTAGTGCCAACGACTCGCTCTCCATCGACGACATCGAGTTCATCTATAGCGCCTGGCTTACCAACCTGACCCTCAACGGCACCACCGTCGACGGCTTCAGCATGGGTGTGTTCGACTACGACGTGACCCTTGCCGACACCGCTGCCCTCTCTGCCGCCGTGGTCGCTGTGCAGACGCAGGCCGCCGATGCTACGCCTGTCATCACCACCAGCCGTCTCACCGACAGCACGGCGCAGGTGACCGTCACCATTACCGCTGAGGACGGCGTCACCATCAAGGTGTACCATGTAAACCTCAGCGCTCCGATGCCCGCTACTCCCGACCCTGTTGCCGACACTGTGCGCTACACCGTCACCGTGACCTGCGATGCGACTAAAGGTAGTGTGAATCCTGCCGGTGAAATTCTCGTCGACAGTGCCGACGCCTTCACCGCGACCGCCACTGCCTATGAGGGCTACCATTTTGCCGGCTGGAGCATAGAACCTGGCTATGCGAATATCGTTACTGACAACCCGCTGACTGTCACCGTGGTTTCAGATATGACCATCACGGCTCTTTTTGAGGCCGACAGCATTGGAGGCGACGACACCGTGTGGTATACCGTCACCGTGCTGTGCAATGACAGCACTTGGGGGTCTGTGACGGGAAGTGGCAGGTATGTAGCGGGTAGTGTGGCGACCATAGAGGCTATGCCAATTGGAATGTACGTTTTTGGGTGGTGGAACGACTATGTAGTGGACAACCCGCGTACATTTATTGTGACCTCCGACACTACGTTCACTGCCATATTCCATGTACACGGAGGTATCGACGACCACGGCATTCCATCGGTTGCCGTCTATCCCAATCCGACCACCGATAAGTTGACCGTCGAGGCCGAAGGACGTGTTACGCTTAGCGACATCAGCGGTCGCGAACTTATGGCAGCCGAAGGCCCTGTCGTGTTTGACATCAAGGCTCTGCCGGCAGGTGTCTATCTGCTGCGGTGTGGCGAAGCAATACGTCGGATAGTAAAGCAATAAAACAAGAAAAGCCGGACTCCTCAGTCCGGCTTTCTTATTTCTATTGTAAAAGGTTATTTGGTAACCTCTACTTCGTCCATCTCGTTGAGGCGGTTGATAGCCGATGTCATGTTGACGCGGCGGCTGTTGAAGCTGCCGTTGAAGGTGATGGTGGGCAGCTCGCTGGCGAGGGTGCGGTTGTTCCATTCCGCGGCACCGAGGGCAATCATCTCGCGGAGTTTGTCAGTGGTGACATAGTAGGCCTTCACGTTGTTGAAGGTGCCTTCCACCATGCTACCTTCGCTGCCGAAGGTAGTGACGTTCACAGAACCGCTATAACCGATGTAGAAGTGGTCCTTGTCGGCAGCCACGGCGAAGAGGTTGAAGGGGAATCTCTGGAAGGTGAGACCTGTGGCAACGAGGCTGTTGATGCTGGTGGTGTCGATAAAGTTCAAGAAGGCGAAAGTCTGAACCGGCAGGAAGAAATAATATGTTCCCACAGTGGTGTCGCGCAGGTTCATGCCGAACAGGGGCCAGTCGATGTTGGCGGTGTTCTCCATGACGTCCACACCGTTGACGCCGAGGATGATGGTGCCGGCACTGAAATTCATCAGGGTGGTGTCGTAGTCCACGTCGAGGGTGTCGATGTCGATGTGGATGTCGCGGTTGTTGATGTTGCAAAGACCCGACTTGAAGGTGATGGTGCTGTCGTCGGCATAGAGTTGGTCGCCATTGGCGGTCTGGCTGGTGGTGAGGGTGATGGTGCCGAGGGCGCCGGAGTCAATAATATCGCTGAGGTCGCACGAAGTGAACATAGGCATGCAGAGTACTGCAGCGACAATGATGAATAATGTTTTCTTCATAACTTTTTATTGTTTAATTTATTGATTGTTATTCTTTTGGATGTAAAGTGCCTGTGGTTGGTATTTTGCAAATATACGTATTATTTTCATACCAAGGTAAATTATTTTTGCCAATCCATTAAAAGTTCGTAATTTTGCACCCGATTTCATACACCGAACAACATGACTATGGACAAATACAACCAGCGCGGTGTTTCCGCCACCAAAGAGGATGTGCACAACGCCATCAAGAATATCGACAAAGGTCTTTATCCTAACGCATTCTGCAAGATAATTCCCGACCTTTTGGGTGGCGACCCGCAGTATTGCAACATCATGCATGCCGACGGCGCAGGCACAAAGTCGAGCCTCGCCTACATGTATTGGCGCGAGACCGGCGACATCAGCGTCTGGAAAGGCATCGCCGTCGACGCCATAGTGATGAACACCGACGACCTGCTCTGCGTCGGCGCCCTCGACCACATCCTCCTTTCCTCCACCATTGGCCGCAACAAGCAGCTGGTGCCAGGCGAGGTCATCTCGGCCGTCATCAACGGCACCGAGGGGTTCTGCCAGACGATGCGCGACATGGGCATCGACATCGTCCTCACCGGTGGCGAGACCGCTGACGTGGGCGATCTCGTGCGTACCATCATCGTCGACAGTACCGTCACCGCCCGTATGCGTCGTGCCGACGTGGTCGACAATGCCCGCATCAAGGCCGGCAATGTCATAGTGGGTCTTGCCTCCTTCGGCCAAGCCTCTTATGAGACTTCCTACAACGGAGGCATGGGCTCGAATGGCCTCACCTCCGCCCGCCACGACGTTTTCTCGCACGTCTACGCCGAGAAGTATCCTATGTGCTACGACAAGAACCTGCCCGACAGCGTGGTCTTCTGCGGCTCCAAACTCCTCACCGACCCCACCGAGGTGCCCGGCGTCGACGCAGGCCACATGGTGCTCTCGCCAACAAGAACCTATGCGCCCATCATCCGCAAGGTGCTCGACGAATACCGCCCCAAGATTGACGGCATGATACACTGCTCCGGTGGCGCGCAGACCAAGGTGCTACACTTTATCGGCGGCTGTCCGCTGCATGTGGTCAAGGACAATCTCTTCCCCGTGCCGCCGCTGTTCCGCATGATTCACGACGAAAGCGGCACCGACTGGCAGGAGATGTACAAGGTGTTCAATATGGGTCACCGCATGGAGCTCTACACCGACGAGCAGACCGCCGCAGGTATCATCGACATCGCCCGCTCCTTCAATGTCGACGCCCGCATCGTGGGTCGCGTCGAGGAAGGACCCAAGGCACAGGTCACTGTCAAAAGTGAGAACGGCCAGTACGAATATTTTGCCTGAAAAATAGCATCACATACAATAAAGCGCCACGGGTGGCGTTTATAGGTGTGCTTTTGCGATAGTAGCTCAGTTGGCAGAGCGGCGGCTTCCCAAGCCGCAGGTCGCGGGTTCGAACCCCGTCTATCGCTCCTTTTTATGCCCATAGGTGACTGCAAGGTAGTCTATGGGTTTCTTTTTTCTTCGGTATTTCTTCGGTATTTCTTCGATGGTCCACCGAAGAACAACCGAAGAACAAGTGGTAAACGGTTGAAAAACAGCGGGCATTTGCGTCGAGTTGCAAACACTTTTTATATATTTGAAAAAAAATATGTATATTTGCATTTCTATCCCATAGTGTGGATAAACTATTATGTATTAAATATCAACCTAATATGACAGAGACTATTGTAAAAAGAGATTGGAAAAAGGAAGTATGGTCCTACTGCCTGCTGGTTATTGGCAGTGCCTTGTTCGCCGTAGGCGACGTAATGTTTGTCAATCCCTACCACCTGGCCCCCGGCGGTGTCTACGGTCTTGCCAACGTCTTCAATGCCCTTTTCGGGTGGAAGATTTCGGTGGCTGGCATTTGCATGGACATCCCGCTGCTCATCATCGGCACCATCATCCTGGGTCCCAAGTTCGGTCTTAAGACCATCATCTCGGTCATCCTGATACCGGTGTTCACCTTCATCATGGAGACCACGTGGGGCTATGCTCCGCTTATCCACGACGGTGACTTCATGGACGCTCCCGCCCATACCGCCCTCTCGTTCATGCGCGACGGCGCCGAGGTGTGGTTCATGCCCGACATGATTCTCAACACCATTGTGGCAGGCCTAATTTACGGTGTGGCTATCGGCGTCATCTTCCGTGCCGGCGCCACCAGTGGCGGCTCGGATATCATCTCCATGATAATCCACAAGTACACCAAGATTAGCCTTGGCACCTTGGTGCTTATCGTCGACAGCATCATCTCGCTCACCACCCTCATCATTGGCGACATCCGCCTGCCAATCTACTCCATCCTGCTTATCTACATCGAGAGCAAGATTATCGACCTCGTGGTCGACGGCATGAAGAGCTACAAGACAATGTTCATCGTCACCGACGAACTGGAAGCTGTGCGCGATTACATCCTCAACGACCTCGAGCGTGGTGGCACCCTGCTGGTGGGCACAGGTCTCTATCAGGGCAACGAGCGCAAGATGATCTACGTCACCCTCGACCGTGCCGACATGGTGAAACTCAAGAGCAACCTGCATCGTCTCGACCCCAAGGCCTTCGTCAACATCATGGAGAGCAGCGAAATCCTCGGTTACGGCTTCAAAGCCCTCCCGAAGGAATAACTCCTAATTTCTAACTCCTAACTGAATTGAAGGTTCTCCAGCTCTGCATCAAGCCCCCGTACCCGCCGGTCGACGGCGGCACGATGGCTATGGACAGCGTCACACAGGGACTGCTGCGCGAGGGCTGTGAGGTGAAGGTGCTGACGGTAGAGACCGACAAGCACCCCCTTCAGGCTGACCTGCTGCCCGAGGCTTATCGCGAGGCCACTGGCATCGAGTCGGTGTATGTTGACCTGAGGGTTAAACCTCTGCAGGCCGCCGCGGCCATGTTCTGCGGCGAGTCGTACCACGTGGAGCGTTACGTAAGTATCAACTTCACCAACAAACTGAAAAAGGTTCTGCAACAGGAAGAGTTCGACGTGGTGCATTTGGAGAGTATCTTCCTTACCCCTTATGTGCCGCTGATACGCCGCCTTTCCAATGCCAAAGTCATCCTCCGCGCCCACAACGTGGAGAACCTCATCTGGCGTAGCGTGGCGCAGAGCACACGCCACGGCTTGAAGCGCTGGTACTTGAAACATCTGGCCCTCACATTGCGCTCCTATGAGGTGGAGCATGTCAACGACTACGACGGCGTGGTGTGCATCACGCAGTGCGACGCCGATTGGTTCCGCGCCAACGGCTGCCGCCGTCCTGTGACTGTGGTCCCCTTCGGGATTACAACAGATACTTCCACTCTTCCACTCTTCCACTCTTCCACTCTTCCACTCAGACTCTACCACCTCGGTGCCATGGACTGGATGCCTAACCAGGAAGGCGTGCGGTGGCTGTTGGAGGAGGTGTGGCCCGTGGTGCACCGCGAGGTGCCGCAGGCGCAGCTTTACCTAGCCGGTCGCAAGATGCCTGAGCGGTGGCTGAAGGCGCAGATAGAGGGCGTCACCATCGTCGGCGAGGTGCCCGATGCACGCCAGTTCATTGCCGACAAACAGGTCAACGTGGTACCTTTGCTCAGTGGCAGTGGCATCCGTGTGAAGATAATCGAGGCTATGTCGATGGGCAAAGCCGTGGTGACCACCACCACCGGGGCCCAAGGCATCAACTATACCGACGGCGAGAACCTCCTTATTGCCGACACACCCGAACAGTTTGCCCGTCAGATAAGTCGCCTGGCGGCCGACTGCGACCTCTGCCGCAGGGTGGGAGAGGCCGCAGTCCAGTTGGTGGCCGCGGAATACGACGAGAGGGTGCTCTCGCAGCGACTAATCAAGTTTTACGAGGAAATAATAAAGCGATGAAACGATACCTTAGAATCATTCTCACGGCTCTGATGATAGCCGTTCCTGCCGCTGCCTCGGCCCAGATAGGCATCCCCGGCACGCAGGTGACCTTCCGTCTCAACGGCGACGACTGGCGCTACCTGCGCACCTTCCAGCTCGACGACGGCGCCGACATCTACCTCTACTGCTATGTGGGGCAGATGCTGCTCGACGACGAAGGCGACACCGTGCTGCCCTTCCTGCGCATCTATGTCAACGAGGACTACGACGGCGACATCTACGAGCTGGCCTACGAGCGCTACATGCAGCAGCCCTTCCAGTCGCTCAACGAGTACACCCACGGCCCCGGCCTCCCCAAGCGCGGCGGCTTGGGCTATGTTGGAGCCTACACCAACCCCTCCGACCAGAAGGACTACCAGTTCATGATGACCTATTTCAAGGACGGCGACGTCACCGTGGAGTTCCGCCTGGAGACCACCAAGGACACCTTCCAGGAGATGGAGTTTGAATTTAATGACATTTTGGAATCACTAAAATAGCAGCGATGAAGAAACTATTGATGACCGTTATGGGTTGCCTGATGATGGCAACGGCAATGGCACAGGTGTCGCCCGAGGATGCCATGGGTGACTATCAGGACCGCTTCACACGTCTCAATAAGGCTTACGCCAAAGAGCCCGACAACGTGGAGAATCTCTTCAACATGGCGCAGTTCTACTTTGACAACTCGCACCCCATGCGTAACCTGCCCATGGCCATGAAGTATATCCAGCGTGCCGAAGCGCGCCATATCGTGCTGCTCGAAGAGGACCGCCTCGGCGAGCTCACGCGCCTGGCCCGCAAGAATATCACCCTTACCACCATCCGTCAGACCAAGCAGGCTATCAGCGACGCCGCCTACAACACCCTTGAGGTGCGCACCGACATGAGCCGTGTTGAACTCGACACATACCTCGACGCCTTCGGTATTGACATCGAGTTGGTGCGTCTGCTGCGTCAGCGCCGCATCAACCAGGTCTACGACGAGGACCTGCGCAAGGGTACTGCCGAGTCGTACTACCACTTCATCGACATCTATCCCGGCACACACGAGGCCGAGCAGATGGAAGAGCGCCTGTCGCGCCTCGCCCCCGGCCTCTTCGAGGGTATCGCCTCCGAGTCGGGTGTCGACACCGTGGCCGCTAAGTTCCCGCTGAGTCCTTCGGTGCAGCGTGCCGCCGAGAAGCAGAAGAGCCGCCTGGCCTATGCTGACGCCTCGGGTCGCAACACCATTGCCGCCTACAACGACTTCCTGCGCCGTTATCCGTCGAGCGACGAACACCTGCAGGCCCGCGAAAAGCTGGCCACGCTGCTTGAGGTGAAGTACAACTCGCTGAGCACTCCGCGCGAATATGCCGACTTCGTCGATTCCAATGCCGACAACGACCTTGCCGATAAAGCCCTCGCCCAGCTGCGCCGCCTCGTCTACGAGGAGCACAGCATCGAGGCTGCCCGCCTCTACCTCTCGCGCTTTACGCTCGACCAATACTACAACGACGTCTACAACCGCTACTATTCGTGGCATGCCGAAGAGGGCAATGTGGCTCCCATCAAGGCCTTCAGCGAGCAGAACCCCAACTTCCCGTATCCGCGTGCCGTCGAGGCCGACATGCAGCGTGCCGAGAAGATCGACCGCATCAATCTCATGGAAGATTTCATCGAGGTAGACTATCCCAAATATGCCAACTATGTGCGTCAGATGACTGGCAAGCGCATCGCTTTTGTGCCCCTGCAGCGCATGATACAGTCGCAGCTGACGCTGCACAACTACAAGGGCGCCCTCGACCGGGTGCGTCAGTTCGACCTCTGCTTCGACAAGGAAAGCCACACCGAGTACGAGGAACTCAAGAACATCCTTGCCGCTCCCGCCACGGGACGCCGTCCTGTGCCGGTGCTCACGGCAACCTACAACATTCAGAATCCCTCATATAATGCCGCTGAGAACCGCATGTACTACACCCGTGTCAACGGTCCCAGTCGCCGCATCTGTTACGCCGTCAAGGACGGCGTGGCTTGGCGTCCCGCCGGCGATGTGCGCTTCTCGAACACCGACAACGACGGTCTTACCATCTACGGTTTCTATGCCGACGGCAAGCGCATGCTCCTCGGCAGTTCTGGCGATATATGGATTGCCGAGAAGGAGGGCGACGAATGGCGTGTTACCGACATACCGCCCTATCCCGTCAATAGCGACTACATAGAGACCGACGCCTATATGCTGCCCGACGGCAGCGGCCTGCTGCTGGCTTCCGACCGTCCCAACGGGCAGAACCTGCAGCCCTCGGGATCCATTTTCCACGGCGACACAGCCCTGGCTTCGGACCTTTATTTCATCCCCTACACCCAGAACGGCTGGGGCGCCGCCATCAACCTCGGCAAGGACATCAACACGGCCTACAGTGAGCGCAGCCCCATACTGAGCCGTAACCTCAAGACCCTCTATTATGTCACCGACAGCCGTGGTCTCGGCTATGGCGACATCTACGTCTCCACGCGCAGCAGCGTCGAAGACTGGACCCATTGGAGCACCCCGCGCAATATCGGCAAGGAGGTGAATACCGGCTTTGCCGAAGCCAATGTCAGCTTCGGCCAGGACGAGAAGACCCTTGTCTACACTTCCAACTACAACCTCGGCCGCTTCTCGGCCTACTCGGTGCAGGCCACCCACGACGCATCCAACTCGTACCAGAGCTACTCACTCGATATCCTCGGCATGGAGGACTTCCTGTTCCGCGTGCGTGTGGCCGACCTCACCTTGCAGACAGTGACGCAGATTGTCGAGTATGTCGGCGAGGGCCACAGCGTGGACCTCAGCATCCACAAGGACAAGCGCTATGCTGTGCTTGGCGATGCCGGTATCTATTTTGTGCCCGCCGTCATCATCGAGCCCAAGGCCAAGAACAAACAGCGCCTCAAAGGCTACACCTTCCCCGTGTTGGTGGCTATGGACAAGCCGCTGCCTTTGCTGGCGGTGGACTTCGAGCCCAAGTCGGCCAACCTGTTGCCTGTCGGCGAACTGCAGCTGCAGCAGTTGGCTCAGTTCATCAACCACAACAGCGAGTGTGTGGTGGAGTTGGTGGTCAATGTGGCCGGACACGACGACGAGTTGTGCTACAACCTCTCCCTCGAGCGCGGCCGCGTGATGCGCAGCGTGCTCACTTCGGCGGGTGTCGATGCCTCGCGCATCACTGTGTCGGCCTACGGAAACGTCAACACCAAGAACGGCACCGCCCCCGGCGTCGCCGTGCGTTTCCGCGAGCGCTAGACGCATCGTTAGGAGATATTAACAATGGACGGCGGATTTCTTTTCTGAATCCGCCGTTTCTGTTTTTGTAAAAAGTAGTAATTTTGCCGCCAAAATATATACATCCCGAGCCCATGGAACAGCACCGCACCATCACCGTCGACGGCCGTACCGTACACTATCGCGACGAAGGCCGCGACTACATCCATACCCTCGTGCTTCTGCACGGATTCCTACAGAACCTCGACGTGTGGAGTTCCTATGTGCTCAGCTACATGAACCGCATGCGGATTATCACCATTGACCTCCCCGGCCATGGTCTTACCGACAGCTTCTGCGACGTCCACACCATGGACTTCATGGCCCGCATAGTGAAGGAAGTGCTCAACGACGCCGGCGTCGACCAGTGTGTCATGGTGGGACACTCCATGGGCGGCTATGTGGCTCTCTCCTTCGCCGAGAACTATCCCTATACACTGCGCGGTCTCGGCCTCATCAGCTCGCATGCAATGGCTGACAGCGAAGCGCATCGCCATGGGCGCGAAGAGGCCTGCCGTGAGGCAGAGATCAACCGCGCCAACTATATTCTCGGTTTCATACCGCAGCTCTTCGACGACAGCCGCCGTGCGGCGCTCTCCAAGGAAATCAAAGACCTGCAGGACCAGTGCCTAGAGATGACCACCGCATCCATAGTTGCTGCCCAGCGCGGCATGGCCAAGCGCCATTCGCGCATAGCCACCCTGCAGAACCTCGACGTGCCGGTGCTCTTTGTCTACGGCAAGAATGACCCACGCATACCCCTCGAGGTAGCTGTGTCGCAGACCATGCTGCCGCGCCATTCCGAGACGCACCTCCTCGAAGGTGTAGCCCACATGGCCTTCATCGAGGAGCGCGAATACCTCAAGCCCCGTCTGGCCAACTTTGTCGACACCTGCTATTGACCATAGCTTTTCTTCTGTCGTTCCTCGGCATTTCTTCAATAATTCTTCAATCGGCCCATTGAAGAAATATCGAAATAACATTGAAGAAGGGGTGGTATTTGAACTACGGCGGTGTTGCGCGCGTAGGGGTATTTTATTATAAAATTCTTTAAAAAAAATTTGGTGCATTCAAAAAAAGGTTGTACATTTGCCAAACTGAAATAAAACAAATTAACCATTTAAAACACTGTATAACATGAAAGTAAAAGAAATCATGGCTAACCTGGAGGCCAAACATCCGGGCGAAAACGAGTACTTGCAGGCTGTCCGCGAGGTTCTTGAGACTATCGAGGAAGAATACAACAAACATCCCGAGTTTGAGAAGGCCAAGATCGTCGAGCGCATTGTTGAGCCCGATCGTATCTTCACTTTCCGTGTGACCTGGGTGAACGACAAGGGCGAGGTTTGCACTAACCTCGGCTATCGCGTGCAGTTCAATGCCGCCCTCGGTGCCTACAAGGGTGGTCTGCGCTTCCACAAAGCTGTGAACGTCTCCATGCTCAAATTCTTGGGCTTCGAGCAGATCTTCAAGAACAGCCTCACCATGCTGCCTCTCGGCGGTGGTAAGGGTGGTTCCGATTTCGACCCCGTCGGAAAGAGCGACGCCGAAATCATGCGCTTCTGCCAGGCCTTCATGTATGAGCTGTGGCGCAACATCGGTCCCGACCAGGACAGCCCCGCTGGTGACGTGGGTGTCGGCGGTCGTGAGATCGGCTACATGTACGGTATGTACAAGAAACTCGCCCGTGAGCACTCCACTGGTGCTCTGACCGGCAAGAGCTACGGCTGGGGTGGTTCCCTCATCCGTCCCGAGGCCACCGGCTTCGGCGCCATCTACTATGTGGAGCGCATGGTCAAGCAGCAGAAGGACACCATGAAGGGCAAGAAGATTGCTCTCTCGGGCTTCGGTAACGTTGCCTGGGGTGCCGCCACCAAGGCTGTTGAGCTGGGCGCCAAGGTCGTCGCCATCAGCGGTCCCGACGGTGTCTGCGAGATTCCCGACGGTATCAACAAGAAGATGATTGACTATATGCTCGACATGCGCGCCAGCAACCGCAACAAAGTTGAGGATATGGCCAAGAAGTTCCCGAAACTCTGCAAATTCACCGCTGGCAAAAAGAGCTGGAGCGTGAAGTGCGACATCGCCATGCCCTGCGCCTTCCAGAACGAGCTCGACGAGAAGGATGCCAAGATGCTTCTCAAGAACGGCGTGAAATATGTTGCCGAGGTTTCGAACATGGGTTGCCAGCCCGCCGCTATCGCCGCCATCCAGAAGGCCAAAGTGCCCTTCGGTCCTGGTAAGGCTGTCAACGCCGGTGGTGTTGCCACCTCTGGCCTCGAGATCTGCCAGAACGCTGAGCACCGCAACTGGACTGCCGAAGAGGTCGACAAGAACCTCCATACCATCATGAACAACATCTATGACATGTGCGTTGCACACGGCAAGGAGAAAGACGGTACCATCAACTATGTGAAGGGTGCCAACATCGCCGGCTTCATGCGCGTCGCCAATGCCATGGTTGCTCAGGGTATCATCTAAGTTTTAAGCTGTAAGTTTAAAGCTGTGAGTGAAGGCCGCCTGTTGGGCGGCCTTCTTGTTTTATCAGTTGTTGGAATTGCCTGTGCGGGCTTGTTGTTCAAGTTCCATCTTGCCGAAACGCAAGGTGATACCGAGCGAGATATACCGCGAGCCATAGGTACGTTGGCCGCCGCCTTGGTAGTAGGGGTTGGTGGTCTGCCACTGTTCGCCGACGCTGCCGAAGACATCCTTCACGTTGAGGTAGAGCGACAATTTGCGGTCAAGCAGGTCGGCACTGACGCCAAGGTCGGTTCTGAATTCCGGCTCGTGGATGTTCATTGGGGCAATCTGCCGCGTGGTATAGCTCACGGTGCCGAACACTTGCAGCACATCCCACAGCTTGGCCCATGCGTTGAGTCGCAGGCGTCCGCTCCAGGCGGCATCCTCCGACCACTCGCCAGGACGGAACTGCAGGCGATAGTGGTAGTTATAGGCCGATGCCGACAGGCGCAGGTTGAAGAATGCCGTGGGGCGGTAGGTGACGTTCAGCGTGCCGCCGGCAAGGTCGGCATCGCCGATATTGTGGGGCATGGTAAACGATACCTCGCGCCCGAAGACCTCGCTGTAGGTCACGTCGCCGAGCTCGCTGATGCTGTTCCGCGCCGCGCGCCAGTAGAGCTCGGCCCCCACCGAACCGAAGCCGTCGTAGTATTTGTTCCAGCGCCCTTCGAGGTTGTGCGTCACGGTTGGTTTTAGCGCCGGATTGCCGACGTTGAAGCTCTCGGTGTAGTAGTTGACGAACGGGGTGAGGTTGTCGGCTGTAGGCGTCTCTGTGCGACGCGTCCAGCTGAGGGCGAAGTTATGCATGCTTTTGGTACTGTAGGTAAGGTGGACCGACGGCACAGGCATGGTCCATGTGCGGTCCACTGTGGCGGTGGTGTATCCGTCCCAGGTGCCCTCCACGTGTTTGCGACCGGCCTGCAAGCCCAGCTGGACGGTGAGGTCGCCGAAGTGGCGCAGCAGGGTGGCATAGGCCTGGTATTTCCAGCTGCTCTCGCTTTTGTTCATGCTCCGCAACACGTCGTGTACGGTCACACCGTCGATGAGGCTGTCGGAGATGTAGACGTAGCTGCTCGGGAAGTCGCGTCCGCCGCCGAGGCCCACCTCCAGTTCCCACAGCTTGCCTATCGGCAGCGTGTAGCCGGCATCGACGTAGGTGCTGAGGCCACCGTGGCTGCGGGTGTCGTCCAGCAGGGTGATGTCCTGCCCGACCAGGGAGGTATAGGTGCGCGTGTTGATGCCGCTGCTGTGGTAGCCGAAGGTGCTGCCTCCGAGTTGCAGCCATAGCTTCTCGCCTTCAGTGTTGAAGCGTCGAGTGTACTCCACGCCACCGAAGCCGCCTGCTTGCGGGAAGCGGTAGTCGGAGGTGTTGCGGTAACTGTAGTCGCCTGGCGCATAGATAAGCTCGCGCCATTGGCAGTCAGTGTTGCTTCCGTTGAAGTATACCGACGGATAGGCGCCACCCCATAGGCGGACGGTGCGTTGGGTGTCGATGTCGTAGTGGCCGCTGAGCCACAGGTAGCTGCCGTGGCGCCGCGCGTCGCTGTGCGAAGTGTAGCTGCGCACGGCACTGGTGTCGCCCTGCGGGGTGAGCATCACGTTGCTGCCGCTCTGGTCGGTCCAGGTGTGGGAATAGTCGTACTCGGCGTAGACGTTGAAGGAGAACTTCTTGCCGCCATAGACGTAGCTTATCCAAGGCGACACCTGTGGGCGCAGGTTGCCGCTGGCGCCGAAGGTGAGGAACTCGTTGCGCTTCACCTTGCGCCGCATCACGAGGTTCACCACCGGACCGCCGCCCCCGTATCGCGCCGAGGGGTTGGTGATGACCTCGATGCGGTCGATGGCGCCGGCTGGCAGGTTTTTGATGTACTGCCGCAGGGCCTCGCCGCTGAGGTTCGAGGGACGGTCGTCGATCCACACGTCGACACTCTGTGAGCCGCGCAGGGTGATGTTGCCCTCGGCGTCGACCTCCACGCCCGGGGCATTCTGCAGGGCGTCGCTGGCGGTGCCGGTCTGCACGCTGGGGTCGTCGCTGACGTTGTAGAGTTGCTTCTCGCCGTCGACGCTGTAGAGCGGCCGCTCTGCGGTGATCTCCATCTCCTCCAGCTGCCGAACCGACTCGGGGATGTAGAGGCTGTCGAGAACGATGGTGTCGTTTGTTTGGGCGTAGCCCACGCTCGCCGCCGCTCCGAGGAGCAGCAGCATGATTGCTGTATGCTTCATGATTATGTGGAATTTAGGTTACTTCTTGCGTCGGTAGGTATATGTGTCGCGCTTGTGGCCGTCGCCACCATGATAGGTAAATATATTGCTCTCGACGAAGACGAGTGTGTCGTTGTCGAGCTGTAGTATGTGCCACACCTCTTTGCCCCTTTCGTTGCGCAGCAGCAGCGAGTCACCCACTATCTGCCACTCGATGGCGCAGGGTTCATAGACAAACTTGTGGTTCACTGTCGTGTTATTCCACGCCATCACCGTAGCGGTGCCGTCATCGTTAAATTCCAGTTCGTCCAACAGATGCTCTTCGCCCATATTTGCTGTTAAATTGTGATAGGGATTGTCGCCATGGTAGATATGCTCGGTCGTGCCGCTGACATATTCCCACTGTCCCACCAGCGGGCTGGCTTTGGGCGTGCAGGCGGCCAGCAGGATGGCAGCCGCCACGGGTAGTGCCGCCAGCGGTTTCAGCCATCCGCCGTGTCCACGACGACGTGCCATCATGGCGATGCGCTGGTGTACCATGCCGTAGTCGAAAGTGTTGGCCAGCGGGCTGTAGCAGCGGCCGCTTACCTGGTGGTAGAACAGTTCGGCATAGTCGGCACTCATCATAGTGCTGTCGGCGATGTACTCGTGTACGCGCTTGAGCTCGCGCGCATATAGATATACGAAGGGGTTGAACCAGAGCACTGCCTTGGCCACTTCGCAGAAAAGCGTGTCGGCGGTGTGACATTGGCGCACGTGTACAGTCTCGTGGCCCACGAGTTGCCGCACCTCGGCATTTGAAAAACCTTTGGTGCCAACCACGATATGACGGCCAAACGAGAAGGCCGGCGTAGAGTCGCCGAGCAGTGTGAGGCGGACACCATCATTCTCGCTGTAGGGTAGGCAGCGCAGCTTGCGATTTAGCCCCAATAGCCGTACGGCCAATATAGCCAGCATAGCGCTACAACCCGCGAGCCAGAGCCATAGAAGCACCTGGGATGCAGAGATGCTGCCAGTGTCTGTGGCCGTACGGGCCTCGACAGCCTGATTGGCGTTGACTGGCTGACTGATTAGGTTGGATTGGCTTGGATTCAGCCATAGTGCTGCTTCGCTACGAACTACATAGTGCTGCGGAACTACCAGTCGCAGATGCACTGCCGGCAGGACCAACGACAGCAGCAAGGTACCCATCAGATACCAGCGCACCATGGTGTGGCGTTTTTCGCGACGCATCAGCAGCCAGTATGCGGCGAAAAAAAGAGCTGTCGCCGCAGCAGCCAACAAAAGATACCTCATGACTGCACCTCCTTCCGCTTTTCTTCGATGATGCGCGCCAGGGCGTCGAGGTCGTCGCGACCGATGCCTTTGTCCTCCATGAAGAAGGAGACCAGCTGGCGGTAGCTGCCGCCGAAGTAGCTGTCCATCAGCGAACCCAGCATGCGGCCCGAGTAGTCGGCCTTTGACACCAGTGGGTAATACTGGTTGTTGCCGCCCATACTGCGGTGGCCGACAAAGCCTTTCTGCTCAAGGATACGAATCTCGGTCAGCACCGTGCGGTAGGCCGGCTTTGGCTCGGCCACGGCTTCGGCAATCTCACCGGCGAATCCCTCACCCAGCTGCCATACGGCCTGCATCACCTGCTCCTCGGCCTTGGTCAAGGTGGATGTGTTGTCTTGTTTCTTGCGTGCCATAGTATTGGATTTATTATTTAAACTTCGGATTAAAACTTTAATCATCCATAATAACGGAGTCTTTTTTTCAATATTGTGTATGGTGGATTATTTTTTTAATCAAAATATTTTATCCTACCATGCAATAATGGCGCAACTATGTCGTTATTAGAATTATGAAACATATAGAGATTATCAACGGGCCTAACCTGAACCTTACTGGCATCAGAGAGCCGGAGGTCTACGGCACTGTGACCATGGAAGAATGTGTGGAGGAGTTGCGCCATCAGTTTCCGGAGGTGGAAATTAGCTGCTACCAGAGCAATGTCGAAGGCGAGCTTATCGACCGCATACAGCAGTCGGGCTATGCCTGCGACGGCCTTATCGTCAACCTCGGCGGCTACAGCCACACCTCGGTGGCCCTGCGCGACGCCCTGCTGGCAGTGCCTGCACCCAAGGTGGAGGTGCACCTCAGCAATATCTTCGCCCGCGAGGAGTATCGCCACCATTCGCTAATTACCTCGGCATGCCGCGGCATGGTCTGCGGCCTTGGCCTACAGGGCTACGAGCTAGCTATCCGCGCCCTGCTCTAAAAAATATTTCCCCATAGAGTGTAAGATTTCGTCCATTTCTGCGACTACTAGGTATGAAACGTGACGAAGCAACCCAGTTCAAGCACGACTACCTGCCCCTACAGCCTGCCATGCAGCGCATGGCCGAACGCCTGCTGGGCAGCGAGGACGATGCCGCCGACGTGGTGCAGGACTGTTTCGTCACCCTTTGGAACGACCGCGAGAAACTGCGCCGCGTGGTGAACCGCGAGGCGTGGTGCATCATGCTCGTCAAGCGCCGCTGTGTCGACCTGCTGCGCAGGCGCAGACCCACAGTGGAGATCGACGAGCGTACTCTCGCCGCCGAGGTCGACGATCGTGCCGCCGAGGAACGCCTGCAGTTAGCCATGGACCTCATCGACCGCCTGCCCGAGCGACAAGCGATGGCAGTGCGCCTAAAGCACTTCGACGCCGCCGACACGCAGCATATCTCCGCCAAACTGCACATCAGCGAGGGCAATGTATACACGCTACTCTCGCGAGCCTATTCATCTTTGAAACAAATGATACAGCAATATGAACAACGATAAACATAAACTGGACCTTGAAGGCCTGCTTGCCGAGGTGGAGCATGCCGGCCGCGACGCCCGCCGCCGCGACGAGCTGGCCGCCATGGTCGACAGCATGGCTGGTGCCAACCGCCACGGCTTCTGGTGGTGGACGGTGCGTGTTGCTGCCGCAGCCTGCGTGCTCTTCTTCATTGGCACCGCCGTGCGCATCTGGTTTATCCCCACCGACAGCGCCGTCGACGACAACCACGTGGCGCAAGCCGAGGTGCCGGAGGTGATACCTGTGGTTGCCGACACAACGCCTGTGGCCTCTGCCGTGCAGCAACCTGTCCGCGTACATCGTCCAATGGTTCCTACTGAAACTTTAGTGGTGGAGGAATATGTGGCCGAGGAGGTGCCGGCAGAGCCGGAATCCGAGGAAGCGCCTGTTGTTGAGGAACGGGATACGGTGATAATCATAGAGGAGGCCGTCGTGCCTGAGCCTGCCCCCATAGTGCAGGCCGAACCGGTTGACGCTGTCGCCGCACCGATAGTGTCAGTCAGCAATACGTCAGAACAGCCTGTCGCCCCTGCCGAGGAGCGTAAGCTCAAGCGTGCGAGCATATTTAAGAACATCTTCCGTCGCCACGAGCCTAGCAAGATGGACGGCACGATGTTGGCACTGAATATTCTGTGAATATTAGGAGTTAAGAAGTTAAGGAGTTAAGAAGTTAAGACAATACAAATATACATAAATGACATTGATATGAAACGTGTAATGATAATACTTGCCGCTGTGATTATAGCCACTGCCGCTGGTGCGCAGCAGAGCGTGGTGGACGACACCGTGGCACGGTTGGACGAACAGCATCGCACCTTTCTGGTGCTGGGTTTCTCGGCGGGCGTCAACCTCTACACCACCGACAACCAGTTCTCGCCCTACTACTCCAAGTACGGCTTAATGATGCAGGTGCCGCTGTTGTTACAATACGATGTGTCGCCTCATTGGCGCCTCTCCATGGGTGCGCGGCTCGACTTCACCTTCAACCCGCTGCACTACAACGTGGATTGGCATGAGGTCGATGACGGCAACGGCTACATCTATGCCAACGGGCTAGAGTTTTGTGAGACCTTCAATGGCAAGCAGCACTATTTCACATACTTCTTCCATTTGGGCATCCCCGTGCAGGCCACCTGGTATCCTTGGCCCAACGAGAAAAGGCTGCTGGCCGTGACTGGCGACCTTTTTGCAGGCTATGCCATCGGCAACGACTTATTCCTGAACAGGTCATATGCCGACCGCAACGGCAGTAGCACTGGCATTGACGATGTCCACCAAGTTAGCCACCATACCGAGTCGCTGCTGCGGTGGAAGCTGGAAGTGGGTTTAACCCTCTCGACCGACGTACTGGGCTTGATACACGGCGTACGATTCTTTGCCAACCTGCTGCCATCGTACCGCGACCCGGTGACAGGCGAAGACCTCTACCTTGCCGGAATGACAGTATATTTGTAACAAATAGAAACAACTGATACTATGAAGACAATAAAGAAACCTCTTAACGCTATCGTTTTCCTTACTGCGATAACCCTGCTTGGCACTGCCCAGGCACAGATCAACCTCCTTGAGCCGCCACAGGTGGCCGACACCAACCCGCTGCTCCGCACCACGGGGCCAAATACCGTGGGTAAGGGACACCTGCAGCTGAGCGGTGCGGCCACGTGGTACAGTTTTAGTAGAGACAGAGAGGAGTACATGGCTGTCCCAATCAACGGTAGTCATACCGTTAATATTCATGACACCTATAGCGATATCGGTGGCGGACTCACATTGCGCTACGGCCTTGGCAACCGCTTCGAGCTGATGGCAGGCCTGTCTGGTGCCTACACGAGATATCATTATACGTTCTCTTCAGGTGAATTCTCTGATACCCTACCTATGCTCAATCCCGTGCTGGGTGTGAAGATGCTGATATATGAGGGTGGCCTAGGCTGGGTGCCGCAGGTGTCGGCCAGTTTGGTATATAGCCATCAGCTGGTTAGATATTCTAATCACGGTTGGGACACCCCGGGAGGTGGCAAGTCAGTGGTGCTGGGCTTCCAGTTCCGCAACCATCTGGGCAGCCGCTGGATGCTCGACTACGGATTGAGCTACGCTTTTGGGAAAGACCGCCCTCTTGGCACGAATACTGTCTATGCTAGTCAAAGAGACAAACCCTTCCAGTTCAATATCATGGCCCGCTGGCTGGCCACAGATAAACTTATGGTGAGCTTCGGCATGGAGAATGTCGGCGGCACCGCCGAGGTGCTGTGGCAGGCCACGCCCACCCTGCAGATCAAAGCCCAGGGAGGCCTCGCTGCCGGTCTTGGCTTCCGCCAAGGCATAGTGGAAACCAACGCCCTTGTGGGCTTCAACTGGATGCTGCGGTAAATAATACACGATATGAAACGTATAGTCATATTCTTCGCCGCCGTGCTGGCAGTGGCCACGGCTGCGTCTCAGGGCGGCAACCCATGGCGCTTCACCTTCGGCGCTGAGATGGGCGTAAGCAGCTATTTCAATTATCCGCGCCTGTCGCTTGCCGGCGCCAACGACAGGGCGTTCATGGCACCCACGGCGGCGCTGTCGCTGGGCATGCGCGACAGCAGCTTGGAATTGGGGCTTCGCTACAGCCTAACCGACATTCGCACCGGCGTGGCCGACGAAGATATCACCATGCGCGACCTCTCAATAGTGGTGCGCCGTTCGGCCATGGTGGGGCCGCGCCTCGAGCTCTTCGGTGGCGTGACCACGGGCTTCGCCATACAGACCAACCGCTTCAGCCATAGCGGCAGCGACATCAAGGCCACGCAGTACGGCATCAGCGCTGCCTTCGAAGCAGGCATGCGCTACTATCTGAAAGATAATATGTTCCTCTCGCTTACCGCCCGAGTCGGCGGCGCTATGATGTTTGACCGCGACATGGGGCTGCCCTCCGACATCGACCTCAGCAAGCACCACGGTATCACCTACGCCATGGCTTCTATCTGCGTAGGCTTCGGCATAGGCTTCCCGCCCAAGGTGAAGAAGATAAACATGCCTGCGGCCCTAATCGACCACGAGAACCGCTACCTGCTGGCCAGCTACCAGTAGAAGTGTTTTGTTTTTCAGTTGTATAACAATTGTTCTTCAGTTGTTCTTCAGTCGTTCACTGAAGAACAACTGAAGAACAACTGAAGAACAACCGAGGGAATAGGTGAGTTGAAAGCGTTCTTTGATTAGAACTTCACGATGTCTATCAGGCGTACGCCGTCGAGCCAGACGGCGATGCAGCCCACGGCACCGAGCTCGCCGGCCTCGTTCCAGTCGGCAATGGGCTGGAGGGTGATGGCGTCGACAATCTCGAAGTATTCGGGCTCGAACTTCAGGCCGTTGGGGCTGTCGTTAATCTCGTGGTAGGAGGCGAGGGTGTCGAGCACCCACTCCTTCACATCGTCGACCTCTTCGTATTCGGCCATCTCGGCGGCCTGCTCGAGGGTGGCGTTGATGGCTGGGGCCATGGCGCGGGCCTCGGGCGAGAGGCGCATGTTGCGGCTGCTGAGGGCCAGTCCGTCGTCGGCACGCACGATGGGGCAGGGTACAAGCTCGATGGGGTACTTGATTTGCTCGAGGAGCGAACGGATGACGGCAATCTGCTGGTAGTCCTTCTCGCCGAAGTAGGCGCGCTTGGGCTGTGCCAGGTCGAACAGGCGGCGCACCACCACGGCGACACCGCTGAAGTGGCCTGGGCGGCGCGGTCCTTCCATTACCTCCTCGATGGGACCGAAATGATACACCTCTTTGGGTTCGCCGTCGGGATACATCTCATCCACCGTTGGCGTGAAGGCCAGCAGCTCGGTGGCCTTAGCCTCATTCTTAATTCTAAATTCTAGATTCTTAATTAACTCTAGGTCGGCGTCGATGGTGCGGGGGTATTTCTCGAGGTCCTCCTTGTTGTTGAACTGGATGGGGTTGACGAAAAGGCTGACGACCACGAGGTCGTTCTCCTTGAGGGCACGCTCGATGAGCGAGAGGTGGCCTTCGTGGAGGGCTCCCATGGTGGGGACAAGGCCTATCTCAAGGCCTTGTTTCTTTGCTTCTTCTACCGCCGCCGTAAGCTCGGCAGCCTTGATAATCTGTTTCATATCTTGATTTTCAATTTTCAACTTTCAATTTTCAATTTCCTCGTAAGGGGTAAATCCTTCTTCGTCGGTGTTGTCGTCCTGCTTCTCATGCAGCTCCTTGCGGTTAAGGTATTTGTTGGGCAGCTCGAGGAGGTAGTTGACGGCGGTGAGGATAAGGCTGAAGAGCAGGGCGGAGCCGAAGTTGTCGACCTTGAAGCCGTCGACGATGGCTGATGCCATGAGGATGATGACGGCGTTGATGACGAAGAGGAAGAGGCCGAGTGTGATGGCTGTAACAGGGAGGGTGACGACGATGAGTATGGGGCGTACGAGGTTGTCGAGCAGCGAGATGACCACGGCAGTGAGCAGCACGGCCCAGAAGGATGTGACGCCCACGCCCGGCAGGAGCCAAGCACCCACCATGACGGCTATAGAGAGCAGCATCAGGCGGGTGAAGCACCCTGCCTGTCCGTTGTAGAAATGGTCGCCGCTTTGGATGGTTAGTCTCATAGCTCTATCGTGCCCTTGCCTTGGCGTATGATTTCTATGCCGTCGCTGCAGTCGACCACCGTTGAGGGGTCGGCGTCGGCCAGACCGCCGTCGACGACCAATGCCACGCGCGAGCCGAAGCGGTCGTGGATGAGGTCGGGGTCGGTGTAGTTCTCTATCTCGCCGTCCTCTTCGCCGATGGGGCGCACCGAGGTGGCAATGAGCGGCATGCCGAGTTCGTCGATGATGGCGCGGGTGATGGCGCAGTCGGGTACGCGGATGCCGATGGTGTGGTTCTGGTGCTGGAAATTGCGCGGCACGCTGCCGGCGGCCTCCATGATGAAGGTGAAGGGGCCAGGCAGGCACTGCTTGAGGAGCGCGAAGGTGTCGCGGTCAATGGTGCGGAAATACTCCGAGGCCTGGCTCAGCGACGAGCAGAGCATCGAGTACTTGGCCTGCTTGAGTTTGAAGCCCTTGAGCAGGGCTATCTCCTCGACGGCCTTCTTGTGTTCCATGCTGGCGGCGAAAGCATAGAGGGTGTCGGTGGGCAGGATGACCACCTCGCCGCTACGTAGCGCGTCGGCCACGCGCCTCACTTCCCGCACGTTTGGATTGTCGTTGTATAGTTTTACTATCATGTAGATGACTATATTTCGGGGTGCAAAAGTACGAAAAAAAACACAAATGGCCTTTTCTTGAAAAAAAATATGCTGCAGTGCAATAATTAATATATGCCGTCGTTATTGATATAACATGAAAACAAGGATAATAGCAATATTGGCTCTGTTGTTGCTGCTGCCTGTGGTTTCCGAAGCCCAGCATGTGCGGTTTGGAAAGTATTTCGGCGGCGGTACCTTGCGCATCGACTGTGTGCGTGAGGGTTCCGCCAAGGGAGACACCGTGTGGGTGAGTCGCTGGGTGGACCGTGAGAATGCCTGGCACGGCTCGCACACACAGCTGCTGGATCCCTTCGACAACGGCGACTACCGCGTGGTGCTGCGCGATGCCAAGAGCGGCAAGGAGATTTATTCGCGCTGCTACAGCAATCTCTTCCGCGAATACAAGGACACCCCCAAGGGCAAGCAAGGCGTGAAGGCCCGCTTTGAGGAGACGTTGCTTGTGCCCATGCCCAAGCATGCCGTGAAGGTGGCGCTGCAGAAACGCGACAAGCAGATGCGCTTTGTCGACGCCACGGTGGTTGATTTCAATCCCGCTACCACGAAGATAGAATACAACATGAAGGTCGGCGAGAACCGTACTCTCGAGGTGCACGGTGACCCGGCGAAGAAGGTCGATGTGGTTATCGTGGCCCAGGGCTATGGCGACGAGTTGCCCCAGAAGGTGGGTGTCGACTTCTACCGCATGAAAGAGATACTCTTCGGCAAGGAACCCTTCGCCAGTCACCGTCAGGACTTCAACGTTTACGGTGTGGTGGGCGATGTGGAGGCCGACTACAACACCTTTGGCATAGATCGCTACCTGATGACCTTCAGTGTACACCGTTTGCACGACCTCATAGGCATGACGCCATGCGACTTTATCATCATCATGGTGAACAACGAGACCTATGGTGGAGGTGCCATATACAACTTCTATGCAGTCAGTTCGATGCATCGTATGGCCGAGTATGTGCTGCCACATGAGTTCGGTCACCATTTCGGCGGCCTGGCCGACGAGTATGTCGACGAAGACCTCAGCTATGCCGACCTGCATCGCACCAATTATGAGCCTTTGGAGCCCAATATCACCAATCTGAAAGACTTCGACAGCAAGTGGAAGTCAATGCTGCCGCAGGGTACCCCTGTGCCCACGCCCGACAACAATGATGTGCCGAAGGCCGAGTGCGGATCGTTGGGCGTATTTGAAGGTGCAGGCTATTCCTCGAAAGGT
Source organism: Bacteroidales bacterium (assembly GCA_045222795.1). Classification (GTDB taxonomy): domain Bacteria; phylum Bacteroidota; class Bacteroidia; order Bacteroidales; family P3; genus Colimorpha. The sequence goes on along the minus strand of JBGUZF010000060.1, from coordinate 39,105 downwards.
GTCTATCGTCCCACGATGCACTGTATGATGCGCGACTATGCACCCTTCTGCCCCGTCTGCATGAAACGACTGGAGGGTATATTCCGGCTGTACACCAAATAACTATCTATGCGCAGACTGCTGGCCCTTTCCGTCATTGTCATGATAATGCCGCTGTGCACTATGTCGTGCGTGAAGGATGGCTATGCCGACGAGAAGTCGGTGAGGCTTGAGTTCTCGGCCGACACGGTCTGCTTCGATACCGTCTTCACCACCGTGGCTACTGTCACGCAACAAGTGAAGGTCTACAACCGTTCGACGAGCGACATAGAACTCTCTGCCGTTACCCTCAAACACGGTCGTCAGAGCCGCTTCCGCCTGAATGTCGACGGCGACACCTCAATGGTGGCGCGCCGTGTGGAACTGCAGGCCGGCGACAGTCTCTTCATTTTCGTGCAGGCCAATATCAATCCCAACGACGAGAACGAGCCTTTCATCTGCACCGACTCCATTCTCTTCAGCAATGGGCAGTGCCTGCCGTTGGCGGCATGGGGGCGCAATGCGGTGTACCATCGTATACCGGATGGCGACGACACGTCGTGGTTCTGCCGCATTGACTGCGCCGCGTGGCGCCACGACCGTCCGCATGTGATTCTCGACCCTGCCGCGGTGATTGATGGAAACACCCTTACTCTGCAAGCCGGCGACGAACTGCATTTCGCCGACGGGGCCATGCTCATCATTGACAGCAACGCCACCCTAATGGCCAACGGTACTGCTGAGAAGCCGATCCTCTTCACCTCGCTGCGCCACGACCCGTGGTATCGCAACATGCCGGGCCAGTGGCAGACCGTGTGGTTCTACAACTACAGCACCGGCAATGTCATCGACCATGCTGTGGTGGAAAACGCCGTGGGCGGTCTGCGCTGCTATCCGCAGGCACAGCTGGCGGTGAGCAATACCGTGGTGCGCAACTGCTCCGATGCCGGCATCATAGGGCAGGATGCCACTATCACGGGCAATAATCTGCTTGTCTACGACTGCTTCAGCAGCGTGGTGCTAATAGGTGGCGGCAACTACAGCTTCGGATCGAGCACCTTCGCCGACTATTGGAACTACCGCGACCACACTCGCGACACGGCATCGGTCATCATTTCCAATTACTTCTTATTGTCGCCTACAGAGGCGTACGCTGACCACATGCGAGCAGTGTTCAACAACTGTATAGTCTACGGCAGCTGGACGCGTGGCGAGGTGGCTGTGACGCCTATGGAGGGCTTAGACATGGATGCCCAGTTCATCCACAGCATCGTCCGTGGCGGCACGTGGGATGAAGACCCGATGTTCACCGACCCGTCCAGCGACGATTATACCCTGCAGGATGGCTCTCCAGCCATGGGCATTGGATATCAATTTGATAATTAATCTATCATGTACGAATACATACAAGGCAAACTTGCATCTTTGGAACCCACACAGGCGGTGATAGACTGCGGAGGAGTGGGCTATCTGCTTGAGATAAGTCTCAATACCTACGAGGCGCTACGCCGCATGGATGGCGACAGGGTTAAACTCTACGCCCACCTCGTGGTGCGCGAGGACGCGCAGCAGCTCTTCGGCTTCAGCGACCTGGCCGAGCGCGAGATGTTCCGTCTGTTGATATCCATCAGCGGCGTGGGCAACCAGACGGCACGCGTCATGCTCTCGTCGCTCACCGTCGACGAGCTGCGCACAGCCATACAGCAGCAGGACGCGAAGAAGGTGCAGCGCGTGAAGGGCATCGGCGCCAAGACCGCCCAGAGGATAGTGCTGGAGCTTGCCGACAAGATGGGTGCTGTGGGAGTTCAAGGAATGCAGGGAGCACAAGGAGTTCAGGCTAATCAAGCACGCGACGAAGCTATGACGGCTCTTACCATGCTGGGCTTTGCCAAGCCTGCCGTGGAGAAACTTCTCATGTCGAACGACTGGAAGAATGCCGACGGTACTCCGATGACCGTCGAGGAGATTATCAAGATAGGCTTACAGCGTCTATAGGATTTTAGTGAAAAAAATATTTCGCCATACGGTGCAATAAAAGATGCCGTGTGGCGTTTTTGTATTCGTATAGTATAAAAACGCCTTGAAGGTAAGATATATCATAGCAATAGTAGTGATGCTTGTGGCGGGTGCCGCGGCATGGGGACAGGACGACAGCGTCCAGTTCACCCCCATGGGCAGCGGCTATACCCCTGCCGGCATTACCACGAGTGTGGAGTATGATGCGGTGACGGGCAGCTATGTGAAGGTGACCAAGGTAGGCGACATGGTGCTGGGGCGCGAGTATATGACTTTCGAGGAGTATCAGGACTGGCAGATGGACCAGCTGATGGAGAAGTATTGGAACGAGAAGAAGGAAGGCACAGCGTTGGACAATGCCGACGGAGGCCTGCTGAGCAAAATACCGGGCTTCAGTAAGATTAGCGAGAAGCTGGCGGGCCTCGACAAGTTGCCTGAGATAAAGATTACGCCGAGCGGAAGCGTGGACCTGACGTTCCAGATAGTGAACAACTATCGCAACGACCCGCAGCTGGACCAGAGTCGCCGTAGCGTGTGGACCTTCGACTTCGACGAAAACATACAGATCAACCTCAACGCCAAGATTGGCGATCTGATTAATTTCGACATTAACGAGAACACTAAGGCCACCTTCGACTTCGAGAACAAGATAAAGCTCAAGTACGAGGGCAAGGAGGACGACATACTGCAGCTCTTCGAGGCTGCCGATATCTCGTTCCCGCTGCAGACGACACTCATCAAGGGCAGCCAGCAGTTGTTTGGTTTCCACACCAAGCTGAAGTTCGGCAAGCTGACGGTGGATGCTGTGCTGAGCCAGAAGGAGACGAGCACGGAGAATATGCAGGTTAAGGGTGGCGCCAGCAGTCACGAGTTTGAGATAAGGGCCGACGAATACGAGGAGAACCGCCACTATTTTATCGCCCAGTATTTCTACGAGAATTACAACAAAGCCATGAGCACGCTGCCTGTGGTGGGTAGCAATGTGAAGATACTGCGCCTTGAGGTGTGGAGGACGAATGTCGGTGCTGCAGTGACTCAGAACCGCAATATTCTGGCCTTGACGGACCTCGGCGAGACCAATCCGAGCAACTATCGTGTTACCGGCGGCGGTAGCACGATGCCCACCAACAGGAGCAACAACCTGCTGGAACTGATAAACACCAGTGCCGTGAGAAGCGGCGGCTCGGTATCGAGCTATATGCAAGGCTTGGGTTTGACGAGCAGTGTGGACTACGAGAAGGTGGAGAGCGCACGGTTGCTGAATTCAAACGAGTACACTTTCAATAGTCAGTTGGGCTTTATCACGTTGAACCAGCCGTTGAGCAACGATCAGGTGCTGGCTGTCGCTTTCCAATACCAGGTGATTGGCGACACCAACGTGTACCAGGTGGGTGAACTGACTACCGACGGTATAAACGACCCCAACACCCTTATCGTGAAACTGCTGAAGAGCACAAGTGTGAATACCCATGGCCCGCTGTGGAAGTTGATGATGAAGAACGTATACTTCCTGCGCAGCAGTCAGCTGAGTCGCGACGGCTTCCGACTGAACATCCTCTATGAGGACCCCGACGGCGGCGTGGGCATAGGTTTCTTCACCGACGGTCCCCAACAGGGTAAACCGCTGATTGAGGTGTTCGGCATGGACCGCATGGACGCCAGCCAGAGCTACTATTATGCCGACGGTGTATTCGACTGGTTCGACTCGGCGGCATTCAAGGGAGGCTTGATACAGGCATCTACGGGCCGTATCTTCTTCCCGTATGTGGAACCCTTTGGTCGCGACTTGCGCGAAATACTTGGCGACGATGCCTTTGCCGACCAATATTGTTTCGACTCGCTGTACACTATGACGCAGACCCTTGCGCGGCAATATGCCGACCGCAACAAGTTCTACCTCGAGGGTTACTATACCAGTAGCGTGAGTGGCGAGATATCGTTGGGCTACAGCGTGACACCGGGCTCTGTCACCGTCACTGCCGGTGGCATGCCTCTGATAGAGAATGTTGACTACACCGTTGACTACACCATGGGTACGGTGAGAATAATCAATGAGAGTATCCTCTCGTCGAACACGCCCATCAGCGTCAGCTCGGAGAACAACTCGTTCAGCATGACCACCAAGCGCATGCTCGGCATGCACATCAACTATGAGTTCCAGCCCAACTTCAACCTCGGTGCCACGGTGATGAACCTGCATGAGAAGCCCATGACGCAGAAGAACAACTTCGGCGACGAACCCACGAGCAACACCATCTGGGGTCTGGACCTCAACTACAGCCACGAGGCACCGTTCATCACCAAGCTGGTGGACCTGCTGCCCGGCATCGAGACCAAGGCACCGAGCACACTGACGCTGCAGGCCGAGTTCGCCCATTTCATACCGGGGATGAGCAACACCGGCAGTCAGGAAGGCAGCGTGAGCTATGTGGACGACTTCGAAGGCGCCGAGAGTTCGATAGACCTGAAGAGTGCCACGAGTTGGTTCCTTGCCAGCACGCCGCAGGACTATGCTACAGCCATGCCTATGTTCCCCGAGACGGCACCCAGTAGTGGACTCGCCTATGGCTTCAACCGAGCCAAGCTGGCGTGGTATCGCATAAGCAATGACTTCTACAGCAGCGGCAGTTGCCCGGCTAACATCACCAAGGACGACCTTAGCGCCCCATACGCCAGAAGGATATACGAGCAGGAAGTGTTCCCGAACAAAGACCTTGCCGCAGGACAGCCGACGAACATTTACGAGTTGAACCTGGCCTTCTATCCTAGTGAGCGTGGTCCGTACAACTATGACGTCGCTCCATCGGGCTACAGCGCCGGTATCAATGCCGACGGCAAGCTGGAGAACCCTGCCAGCCGTTGGGGTGGCATAATGCGCAAGCTGGAGTACACCGACTTTGAGACGCAGAACATCGAGACCATGGAATTCTGGCTCATGGATCCGTTCATAGAGAATCCCACACACAGCGGCGGCAAGTTGTACATAAACCTCGGCGACATCAGCGAAGATATCCTCCGCGACGGTCGCAAGCAGTTCGAGAACGGTCTGCCGACGAGTGCCACGGTGGTGAACGTCGACACCACTATCTGGGGCCGTGTGCCGACGACGCAGCCGATAGTCAATGCTTTCGACAACGACGAATCGAGCCGTATGTATCAGGATGTGGGCTACGACGGCCTCGGCAGTACCCACGGACTCGAGGATGAGCAGAGCTTCTTTGCTTCGTATATCGATGCCATAGCGCAGCGGTGGGGCGAAGGCAGTGAGGCCTACCAGCAGGCGGTTGCCGACCCTAGCGGCGACGACTTCCGCTATTTCCGCAGCAGCTACTACGACGACAATGACGTGAAGATTACCGACCGCTACAAGTTCTACAACAACCCCGAGGGCAACTCGCCTGTGGACAGCGACAGCGACGAGGACTACATGACCAGCGGTTCGTCCTATCCCAATGTAGAGGACATCAACAGGGACAATAGCTTGAGCGAGGCTGAGAACTACTACCAGTATGTAATTGATCTCAGACCCGACCGCATGGTTATTGGCGAGAACCATATAGTGGACATTCAGGAGGCGCGCAACGTGCAACTGGCCAACGGTGAGACAACGACCTGCCGCTGGTACCAGTTCCGCATCCCCATTCGCGAGCCAGACCAGAAGGTGGGCAATATCAACGGCTACCAGTCGATACGCTTCATGCGTATGTTCATGAATCAGTTTGAGGAACCTATCATCCTGCGTTTCGCCAGCCTCGACCTGGTATATTCCACATGGCGCAAGTACAGCGAGGAACTGCTGCAGCCCGGCGACTATCCTACCGGCGTCACGGCTAACACGTCATTCAGCATCTCGACGGTGAATATCGAGGAGAACGGCAGCCGTCAGCCTGTGCCGTACGTGCTGCCTCCTGGCATCCAGCGCGAGGAATGGTTCTCCACCAGCAGCAGTTACACCAAGTTGAACGAACAGTCGGTCGTGCTGGATGTCGACGAACTTTCGAGCGGCGACGCACGAGCCATATACCGTTCTTCGGGCTACGACCTGCGCTACTACGGACACCTGAAGATGTTCGTCCACGCTGAGCAGAAGTATGCCACCGACAGGATGGAAGACGGCGACCTGTCGCTGTTCGTGCGTCTGGGTAGCGACTACACCAACAACTACTACGAGTATGAACTGCCGCTGCAGTTTACGCCATGGTATACGCCGAGCGACGACCCATATGCCATTTGGCCTTTGGCGAACAATGTTGATATCGACCTCCAGCACCTGACGGAGATCAAGACCAACCGCAATGTGAAGATACGCTCGCACGAGGGCGACTACTCACCGTCGCTTCTCTACAGCGAAACCGTGGAGGGAAAGAAGTACACCGTGCTGGGCAACCCCAACTTGGGCAAGATAAAGGTCATAATGATTGGTGTGCGCAACCCCAAGAAGGAGAGTCTTAACGATGGAAACAACATGCTGCCCAAGAGTGCCATCGTGTGGATAAACGAGTTGCGCCTGAACGACTATATCAACAAAGGTGGGTGGGCGGCCATGGCGTTGGCGCGTACCAACCTGGCCGACCTCGGCAACCTTTCGCTCTATGGCAGCTACACTACGGCAAACTTTGGCAATTTGGAAGACCCGCTGGTAAAGGAGGAACTGGTGAACACCTTCACCTTCCAGTCGACGCTCGACATGGAACTTGGCAAGTTCCTGCCCGAGGAATGGGGTATGCACATACCGCTCTATCTGGACTACAGCCGCGAGATTGGCAGTCCCGAGTACAACCCGATGAATCCCGACGTGTTGCTGTACGACGACTTGCAGACCTACCGCACCAAGGAGGAACGCGACAGCGTGCGCAATATGACGCAACTGCGGAAGAGTGCCACCAACCTGACGTTGTCTAATGTCCGCAAGGACAGGGTGGGCAAGGGAGCCTTGAAACAGCACTTCTACGACATCGAGAACTTCTCCTTCTCGTACGCTTACAGCCGCGAACGCACCTCCGACGATGAGACGGAACATTACAACAAAGACCAGCACCGCGGAGGCTTCACATACAGTTATGCTGTTCAGGCCAAGCAGGTGAAACCCTTCGACAAATCCAAGCTCTTCAAGAGTAAGAACTGGAAGATAGTGAAGGAATTTAACTTCTACTACCAGCCCAAGAACCTCACCTTCTCGACGGAAGTGTACCGCGACTTCGAGGAGACCTTGCTGAGGAACAAGAGTGCCGCGCAGGTGATAATAAAGCCCACCTACTTCAAGCAGTTCACATGGCAGCGCAACTATGGCCTGCAGTACGACCTCTCGAGCAACTTCCACATCCAGTATTCTGCCAACGCCAATGCTCGCATCGACGAACCTATCGGTCGTATCGAGACCACCACGGCCACCGACTCTATATGGCGGTCGATAGCCGAAGGCGGCACCATGCAGCAGTTCCAGCAGTCGATAAACGCCACCTACGACATCCCCATCAACAAGCTGCCCTACATGGACTTCCTTAAGGTGCCTCTGAGCTACCGAACCAACCTCAACTACCAAGGCACCACCGATGCCCTGGCATCGATGGGCTCCGTGTTGCAGAACTCTACCGTGATGACGGCATCGGCCAATGCCAGCTTGAGCACACTATACAACAAGATACCGCTGCTCAAGAAAGCCAACACGCCTCCCAACAACAAGAACAACAAGAACAACGGCCGTCAGCCGCAACAGAAAGGTAAGACACAGCAGCAGAAGCCGATGACGGCTCAGGACTCGGCGGCCGTGGCCGACAGTCTGAGACATGCCAAGTTCATGGACTTCCTGAAGGAGGCTGGCTATTTCGGACTGCGTCTTGTGACAGGCGTCAAGAGCGTCAACGCCCAGTACAATCTGACCACAGGTTCGCGTCTGCCAGGTTATATGGGCGAGCCTGTTATTGTGGGCCTCGACCCGCGCAACTATTGGACGCCGGGTCCGGGATATGTGCTTGGCTATAATCAAGATGTGGTGAACGACCTGTTGCGCTACGACCTGCTGAGTCGCGACACACTCTTCAACTCGCCGCACGAGATGACCATGAACCGCACCATAAACCTCCAGGCGTCATTGGAACCTATAAGGGATATGAAGATTGACCTCACGGCAATGGAGAACTATTCAACGCGCGAGGAATACTACTACAAGTACCTCTCGGAATGGGACCGTGTCGACGGACCGCTGTCGTACATCATGTCAGGTGCCTACACCACCACGGTGTGGAGTTTAAACACCGCCTTCATCAACCGTGACGATTTGTTCAACACCTTCCTGGCCAACCGCTCGGTCGTCGCCAACCGCCTCGCCTCTGCCAACCCCGACCCCTACACAAGCCAGATGGTGCTCGACACCATGATAGGAGAATACTATCCCGCGGGCTACAGCGCCAACTCGCAGACCGTGCTGTTGACGTCGTTCCTCGCCACCTATCTCGGCGACGACCCCTCGACTCGCTCCTTCTCGCCGTTCATGAAGATGCCGCTGCCCAACTGGAATATCAATTACACGGGTCTCAACAAGGTGCAGTTCCTCAAGAAATGGTTCACCAATATATCCATCTCGCACCGCTACAGTTCTACCTACAGCGTGGCCAACTTCTACACCGACGCTGCCCTGTCGGGTGTTGAAGGCTACGACTACGGCAGTGAGAACATCGTGAACAGTACCGGCGACTACATACCGCCGGTGAGCATGGGCGGCGTGCAGATTACCGAGCAGTTCAACCCCCTGATACGTATCTCTGTGAACATGGTCAACAGCTTCCAGTTCAACTTCTCGCTTCAGAAGAACCGCACGCTGATGCTGTCGTTCAGCAACAACCAGCTCACCGAGACCACCCGCGACGGTATCACCTTCGGCGCAGGTTACCGCATCAAGGATGTGGCCTTCACCCTCAAGGTTGGCGAGAAACCCTATGACCTCAAGAGCGACGTGGTGTTGCAGCTCAACCTTACCTACAACAGCAACATGACCAACATCCGCAAGATAAATCAGAACATCAGCCAGATTTCCTCGGGCAGCGAGGTGTGGATGGTGGAACTCAGCGCCGAATACGCGCTGACCTCCTCGCTCACCCTGCGCGCCTTCTTCCAGACCAACATCAACACGCCATATATCTCCAACGCCTATCCCAACTCTACCACCAAGGGTGGTTTGACAGTACGCTTCTCCTTCTAACTGAACACTAAACACTGAATACTGAGCACTAAACACTAGATGAATAACGACCGCTTTACAGATTTCGACGACGAGGTGCGACAGCTTGTGCTCGACTTCGAGAAGACCGTTCTCAACGGCGAGAACCAGTTCTTCGACGTCGACGAGCTTGAGATGATTATCGACTACTACCTCGAGGTGCAGGACAAGGAGCCGCTTCTCACGGCATTGGTCTATGCCGAGCAGCTCTACCCCGAGAGCACCGAGATTAAGATACGCCGCGCCCATTGGTACATCGCCAACCGCGAGTTCGACCGTGCCCTTGAGATACTGCTCCGCCTCGAGGAGCAGGAACCCGACAACACTGACATCGCCTATTCCCTCGGTGTCCTCTACGGCGAGATGGAGCAGAGCGAGAAGGCCATAGACTATTTCCTCCAGGCCGCTACCGATGGGTGGCAGCTGGGCCGCATATATGCCAATATCGCCGAGGAATACTATAAGTTGCACGACTACAACGAGGCCATTCAGTACTACATGAAGGCCTTCGGCACCGACAGCTACGACGTGCAGACATTCTACAACTACCTCGACACCTGTCAGCAGGCAGGCATCTGCGACGAGGCAGTGCAGTTCTTCAAGCTCTACGTCGAGAGTCACCCTTACAGCAAGGAAGGCTGGTATTGCCTGGGTTGCGCCTACCGCGACTTGGGTATGTACGACCGCGCTATCGATGCTGTTGAGTATGCCATAGCCATCGACAAGAACTACTCTATGGCTTACCTTGAGCTCTCGCGGGCTCAGGAGGAGGGCGGCCATGCAGGCGACGCTGCCACCACGCTCATACGCTTCCTCGATGTCGCCGGCGACCGTGCCGAGGTCTACCGCGCCTTGGGCGACCTCTTCGTCCGTCAGGAGAACTTCGAGACGGCAATGCTATACTACAAGAAGGCTGTCGTCGAGAACGAGGGCGACGCCTATGCTTTGGCGGGTCTTGCCATGTGCTGCATGCATATAGGAGACCTCACCATGGCCCTCTCCTACGTCAAGAAAGCCCTGGCTGTCGACGCCGAGAACCCCGACGCCCTCTGCTGCGCCGCCATGATCTACGACAGTCGCGGCAACATCGATATGGCCAACGACTATTTCGACCGCTGCATCGTCTCGCCCCGCTGCACCGAGGCCCACTGCCGCTACTACACTGTCTTCCTCTTCAACCGCGAGTTCTACGACACCTTGATAGACTTTGCCGAGGAGTCGCTCCAGATCTATCCCCACGACATATTCTACAGCACCTACCTCGCGGCGGCCTGCTTCTACACCAACCGCTACAACAAGTTGCGCCACGCCCTGCCCGACGTGCACCCCGTGATGCTGCGCGAGATGTGCCCTGCCATCTGGGAGAACCCGCGCCTTGCGCCGCTGTTGCCCGAGATGCGTTCCGACGACGAATTCAAAACACCCGAAAACAATGAATAGAAAAGTATTCTTGCTCCTCCTGATAGCCGTCATGGCCCTGACACGCCCCTTGGCGGCACAGACACATATTGCCGAGTCGGTCGACACAACACGCACCGGCTGGGTGGCCAGTGTGCTCCACTGGTACGACGAGCACATGAACTACTACGCCGTGGGCGGCCTTATGACCCTCGAGAGTTCCTTCATACCGTTCCCCTCCGAGGTGGTGATACCGCCGGCAGTGTATGTGGCTCTTGACGACAACAGCCAGAGCGGCATGAACTGGTGGCTTGTGGTACTCTTCGGCACCCTCGGCGCCCTGCTGGGAGCCCTCATCAACTACTACCTCTCGCGTTGGCTCGGCCGCCCCATCATCTACGCCTTCGCCAACAGTAAGTTGGGCCACATGCTGCAGCTCTCCAAGGAAAAAATAGAGCGTGCCGAGACCTACTTCAACGACCACGGCAACGTCTCCACCCTCGTGGGCCGCTTCATCCCCGTCATCCGCCAGCTCATCTCCATCCCTGCAGGTCTCTCGAAGATGAACATTTGGGCCTTTATGTTCTTCACCACCCTCGGTGCTGCGGCGTGGAACTTCGTCCTCGCCCTGCTGGGCTACCTGGCCCACAAGGCTGGCGACATCTCGGTCGTCGAGCAGTACAGCCACGAGATAAGCATCGCCATCATCGGCATCGTCGTCCTCGTCGTGGCTATCTTCGTCATCCGCTATTTCATCAAGAAACGCAAGAAATGATTAACGTCAACGATATCCGCACCCAATTCCCGATATTGGACACCGAGGTCCACGGTCACCGCCTGGTATACCTCGACAATGCCGCCACCACGCAGAAGCCGCTGTCGGTGGTCGATGCCTTGAGCGACTACTACCTGCACCTCAACGCCAACATACACCGCGGCGCACACCACCTGGCCGCCGAGGCCACCGAACGCTATGAGGCCGTGCGCCGTCAGGTGCAGCAGTTCCTCGGCGCACGCCACCACCATGAGATTGTCTTCACCCGCGGCACCACCGAGAGCATCAACCTCGTGGCTGCCTCCTTCGGCAAGAAATACATCAAGCCTGGCGACGAGGTGATAGTCTCCGGCATGGAGCACCACAGCAACATAGTGCCATGGCAGCTGGCTGGCGCCACCCTGCGACCCATACCATTCAGCGACGAGGGTGTCCTCGACCTAGAGGCCTACGAGCGTCTCTTCACGCCGCGCACCCGCATCGTGGCGGTGACACATGTCTCCAATACCCTCGGCACAGTGAACCCCATACGTCAGATTGTCGACATCGCCCACGCCCACGGCGTGCCGGTGCTTGTCGACGGTGCCCAGGCGGTGTCGCATATCGCCGTCGATGTGCAGGCCCTCGGCTGCGACTTCTACTGCCTGTCGGGCCACAAGATGTACGCCCCCATGGGTGTCGGCGTCCTCTACGGTCGCGAGGAGATCCTCGGCGACATACCGCCGTACCAGGGAGGGGGAGAGATGATAGAGACCGTCACCTTCGAACATACCACCTACAACGAGCTGCCCTTCCGTTTCGAGGCCGGCACGCCCTCCGTGGGCGACGTCATAGGTCTCGGACGCGCCATCGAGTTCATGCAGGGCGTGGGTATCGCCAACATCGCAGCCCATGAGGCTGACCTGCTGCGGTATGCCACCGAGCGTATCATGACTCTGCCCGGTATACGCCTCTTCGGCACGGCTCCTGACAAGACCTCCGTGCTCTCGTTCCTCGTTGGCGACGCACATCCCTACGACGTGGGCACCCTCCTCGACCAGCTAGGCATCGCCGTCCGCACCGGCCACCACTGCACCCAGCCCGTCATGGACCGCTACGGTATCCCCGGCACCGTCCGCGCCTCCTTCGCCGTCTATAACACGAAAGAGGAAGTGGATACGTTTATTGCCGCATTGGAGAGGGTGTTGCCGATGCTTGTTTAATGGGGAGTTAAGAGAAGTTAAGGGGAGTTAAAAGAAGTTAAGGGACAATACCGCAAATAATCAAAAAAAAATGATAAACACGTTTGAAGAATTAATAGCATGGCAAAAAGCAAGGGTGTTTATCCTTCATGTATATAAGTTGACTAAAGGATATCCTGATGATGAGCGGTATGGATTGGTCTCACAATTCCGAAGGGCATCAGTTTCTATCGGAGCAAATATTGCTGAAGGATATAAGCGAGTAGGAAAGGACGACAAGTTACGATTCTTTAACTACGCACAGGCAAGCTTGGAGGAGTGTAGATGCTATATTATTCTTTCGTCTGACATAGGATATATCAATCAGGACGAAGCCACCACATTACTCAATGAAATAGAGATAACCAGTAAATTCATCAATTCATATGCAACTGCAATAGTGCAGCGAAAACAATGGAATGATTAATAATGCCGCAATAAAAACATTTGTCCTTTAACTTCCCCTAACTTCCCTTTAACTTCCCTTAACTTCCCTAAATATAAGAATTATGCTGATTACATTACACATAGAAAACTACGCCCTGATTTGCGAGTCCGACATTCACTTCGGCTCCGGTTTTGTGGCTATCACAGGCGAGACGGGCGCCGGCAAGAGCATCATGCTCGGGGCCCTCAGTCTGCTGCTGGGTCAGCGGGCAGACAGCGCCGTGCTCGCCGACAAGGAGCGCAAGTGCGTCGTCGAGGCGCAGTTCGACATAGCAGGGCTGCAGCTCGAGAGCCTCTTCGCCGAGGCCGACGTCGACTACGACGACCGCCTCATCATCCGCCGCGAGATAACGCCCGCCGGCAAGAGCCGTGCCTTCGTCAACGACACCCCCGTGCAGCTGCCCTTCCTCAAAACCCTCGGCAGCCGCATCATCGACATCCACTCGCAGCACCAGACCCTCACCCTCGCCGACAGCACCTTCCGCCTCAACCTCCTCGATACACTAAGCACTAAACACTCAACAATAAACACTTACCGGTCCGCCTACGCAGAATACACCTCCCTCAAGCGCCAACTCGAGGAACTGACCGCCGCCGAGGCCCAGAACCGCCGCGACCAGGACTACCTGCAGTTCCAGTTCGACGAGCTCGCCGCCGCAGCCCTCATGGCCGACGAGCAGGAAGCCCTCGAGCAGGAGTCGCAGCTCCTGGCCCATGCCGAGGCTGTCCGCGAAGGACTGGCCACAGCCTCCCGCGCCGTTGACGACGACAGCGACCAGTCGGTCCTCGCCCGTCTGCGGCAGGCCAAGACGGCCCTCAGCCATATCGCAGCCTACCACCCCGATGCAGAGAGCCTCCTCGCACGTCTCGACTCGTCGCTCATCGAGCTCGACGACATCAACTCCGAGCTGCAGTCCGTGGCCGACGGCATCACCTACAGTCCCGAGCGGCAGCAGCAGGTCGACGACCGCCTGGCGCTCCTCTACCGTCTGCAGAAGAAGCATGGCGTCGACAGTGTCGAGGCCCTCATAGCCATCCGCGACGACTTCGACTCCCGTCTGCAGTCCATCTCCACCCTTGACCTCCGCATCAACGACCTCATGGAGCAGGTCGACGTGGCTTTCGCCAAGTTGCAGACTGCCGCCGACGCACTCACCGCCAGCCGCCGCAAGGCCGGCGCCGACCTCGCCAAGAACATACTGCCCACGCTCCACGACCTCGGCATGCCCGAGGCGCGCTTCAGCGTCGAGCTCTCGCCCCTGCCCACCTACGGCCCTATGGGGCATGACGCCGTGAGTTTCCTCTTCAACGCCAACCGCGGCAGCGACCTGCGCGACCTCGCCAAGGTGGCCTCCGGCGGTGAACTGTCGCGCCTCATGCTGGCTGTCAAGAGCATGCTCACCACGCGCACCCTGTTGCCTACCGTCATCTTCGACGAGATAGACACCGGCGTCAGTGGCGACATAAGCGTCGCCGTGGGCCGCATCATGTGCCGCATGGCCGAGCGTATGCAGGTGGTGGCCATCACCCACCTGCCGCAGATTGCCGCCCGTGCCACCCAGCACCTCAAGGTCTACAAGGAGACCGCCGCCGACCGCACCGTGTCGCTCATCCGTGAGCTCCCCCCCAAGGAGCGCGTCACCGAAGTCGCCACCATGCTCTCCTCCGACCCCCCGACCCCCGCTGCATTGCAGACTGCTAGGGAACTAATGTCTTAACTACTGTCTACTTAACTACTAAGATGAAATACTACCTCGTGGGATATATGTATTGCGGCAAGACCACCTTCGGGCGGAAGCTGGCGGCCGAGAAAGGACTCGACTTCCTCGACCTCGACCGCGCTTTCGAGGAGCGCTACCACTACACCGTGCCGCGCTTCTTCGAGGCCTTCGGCGAAGAGGCGTTCCGCCGTCTCGAGACCCAGATGCTGCACTCCACCGCCGACCTCGACAATGTTGTCGTCTCCTGCGGCGGCGGCACCCCATGCCATAGCGGCAATATGGATTTCATCCTCGCCCACGGTACCGCCATCTACCTGCGCATGAGCGTCGACGACCTCGTGGCCCGCGCCCTCCGCAGCCGCAACCCACGACCCAAGCTGCACGGCCTCCCCGAGGAGGCTCTCCGCTCCGAGATAGAAGCACAATTAAAAGAAAGGGAGCCCTTCTACCAGAAGGCTCCCATAGTCTTGGATGGAGTAAATCCTAATTCTCTTCTCTTGGGGAGTTAAAGAATTTAAGGGGAGTTAGCTCGCTTTGCTCGCAGGGAAGTTAAGGGACAATACCTTTTGTTGGCAATGTTACAATTGTCTTTAACTCCTCTTAACTTCTCTTAACTTCCCTTAACTCCTATAATTATTTAATACGCAAACGCGCTGCCTCCCAGGAACTCGCGCATGATGCTGTTGTAGGGTATGAACTTGTCGTCTATCGGCAGTATCAGCTCCGAGAAGTTCAGCAGTTGGCGGGCGCTGGAGTATTCTTCGCAGTCCTCAGGCACCTGCTTTAGCAGCGGTTCGGCATAGCGTTTCAGCACGCCTAGCTCGTAGAGCAGGGCCGAGTTGAACATTACGTTGGCGTTCTCCTGGTAGGGGAAGATATGCTTGCGTTCGCCGCGCACCACATCGGGCCAGCGGCGCAGGGTCTCGTAGGCGTTCCAGCCGCGGAAGTTGTTGTCTCTTACCAAGCGGCGCACCAGGCGGTTGTCGGTGCCGTGGATGATGTTTTGGTCATCGACGGAAAGCTGCGTCAGGGCACTGACATAAACCTTGAATTTCAGGCTTTCGTCGATTTCGGCCGTCAGCTTAGGATTCAGGGCGTGGATGCCCTCTACCACCAATATGCTGCGGGGGCCAAGCTTCAGCGTCTTGCCGCTGTAGTAAGGCTCTCCCTTGACGAAGTCGTAGGTCGGTATCTTCACCTCCTCGCCGCGGAACAGGGCGTTGAGGTGCTCGTTGAGCAACGGTATGTCGAGGGCTTCGACGCACTCGAAGTCGTATTCGCCGTTGGCTTGTTTGGGAGTGCGGTCGCGACCGAGGAAGTAGTCGTCGAGTGACATCTGGTTGACGTCATAGCCCAACACGGCCAGCTGCACGCTCAGTCGGCGGCACGACGTGGTCTTGCCCGAACTGCTCGGCCCGGCAAGCAACACCATCCGGGCTCCGCTTTGGCGCACCTGGTCGGCAATTTCGGCATACTTCTTCTCGTGCAGCGCCTCAGCCAGCAGTATCAGGTCCTGCCCGCCGCCGTCGTATACGATGCGGTTGTAGTCCGATATGGTCGACATATGCATGAGCTTTGTCCACTGGTAGTGCTCACGGAAGATGGCAAAGAGCTTCGGCGTCTCGGTGTAGAGCGACAGTTTGTCGGGGTGCTCGGGGTCGGCGCACATAAGCAGATAACCGTCTTCGTAGGTGCGGAAGTCCCACGTGGTGATGCACCCCGTCGACGGGGCCAACTTGTCGCCGATTTTGTGCACTGTGTCGCCGAGGAAGTTCATCTGTATGTAGAGTTGCCGCAGGTGCTCCAGGATGTCGAGCGTCTTCTCCATGTGGCGCGGACGGATGAGCTCTATGGCGTCCTTCAGCAGCATGGTCTTGCTGCTGAAGGCTATGTCTTGCTCCTGCAAGGCTATCATGCGGTCGCGCACCGCGCTGCACACCTCCATCTGGCTCGGCAGCTCGAAACCCTCCACCGCCGACTCGATGCGGCAGTAGAACCCGTTCTGCAGCGAGTGGTCGATGCTCATCTTCGCTTTGGGATAGCAGTCGTGAACGGCTGTGTACAGCATGAAGCACAGCGAGTTGCGGTACATGCGGAAACCTTGGCGGCTCGCGATGTCCAGCAGCTGGATGTTCTTCGGGTTATAGATGCGGTACTGCAAGGGCTCCACCTTGTTGTTCACCAAGGCCCCCAGCACCGGCCAGCGCAGCGGCTCGCCCTTCTCGGCTTGCTGTTTGGCATATTCCTCGGCCAGCTCGGCCACCGTCGTGCCCTGCGGCACCATCTTCCGCTCGCCGGTATTGGCAAGCACAATCTCTACGTCGGTCATAATCTCGGTAAATCTTGTTCTTTTTCTTCTATATTTCTCCTGCTTGCGCTTTGCGCTCGCGAAATCTAGTCAATCTTATAAATTAATGCGCTTCGCGTAATTGTAAGCTCACCGCCGCAGGCGGAATAAATTTACTAGATTTACAAGATTTCTGCCCGAAGGGCAAGGAGAATCACTTGGCCATTGTGGCCTCGATCTCCTTCACGGTCTTGGGTATCGGCTTGCCGAGGACGCGGCAGCCGGTCTTGGTCACCAGCACGTCGTCTTCGATGCGGATGCCGCCGAAGTCTTTCCACTTCTCCAGCTCGCGGTAGTTGATAAACTCCTTGCATTTGCCTTCGGCTTTCCATTTGTCGATGAGCGCGGGGATGAAGTAGCATCCGGGCTCGTCGGTGATGACGAAACCGGGCTGCAGCTTGCGGCCGCAGCGGAGGCTGCCGAGGCCGAACTGCTCGCTGGGGCGCGTCTCCTTGTCGTAGCCCACGTTGATCTGGCCGTAGTTCTCCATATCGTGCACGTCGAGGCCCATCATGTGGCCCAGGCCGTGAGGCATCAGCAAGCTGTGGGCGCCGGCCTCCACGATGTCGTCGACCTTGCCCTTCAGTATGCCGAGGCCTTTGTAACCCTCGGCCAGCTTGCGGCTTGCGGCCTGGTGCACCTCCTTGTACGTGATGCCCGGTTTGGTGACGCGGATGGCCTCGAGGTTGGCGCTGAGCACTATCTCGTAGATGGCCTTCTGACGGCTGTCGAACTTGCCGCCCACAGGCACCGAGCGCGTGATGTCGCTGCAGTAGTTCATGGCTGTCTCGGCGCCGGCGTCCATCACCAGCATGCGGCCCTTGACGAGCTTGTTGTTGTGGCCGTGGTTGTGGAGCGTCTCGCCGTGGATGGTCATGATGACGGGGAAGGAGACGGGCCCGTTGCCCTTCCAAGCCTCGCCCTCCATGAAGCCCGCCAGCTCGTACTCGTAGCGGCCCGGCATGGCCAGTTTCATGGCGCCAACATGCATGTTGTAGGCCGTCTCAATGGCCTTCTCAATCTCGCGAATCTCCTCGGCACTCTTGATACTGCGCTGCTTCACGCAAGCCAGTATGAGGTCGAGCGATGCATAGCGGTTCACCGCATTGTACTTGATGCCCAGCAACTCGCTCATCTGACGGGTGATGTCGGCGCGGTAGGGCGGCAGGTAGTGGAACTTCGCCGTAGCGTGGCTGTCCACAAACTTCTGCAGAGCCTTCAGGTTGCCCGTGTTGGCCACTCCCACGCTGGCTGCCAGCTCCTTGACCGAGGGCAGCGGACCCGTCCAGATGATGTCGTCGATGTCGTAGTCGTTGGCGAAGATATAGTCCTTGCCGTTGTCGCAGTCGATGACGCCCACGAGGTCTTCGCGCTGGAGGCCGAAGAAATATAGGAACGTGCTGTCCTGGCGGAACCAGTAGGTGTTGTCCTTGTAGTTGCAGGGAGCCTCGTGGTTGCCCGGGATGATGATGATGCCGTGGCCCATGTCCTTGCGGAGCTGCTCGCGGCGTGCCATATAGGTCTCTTTTTTGAACATATTAGGGTGTGTTTTTGATTATTGCGCGTGAAACTGATAATAGTAACGTGCAGCGGGTCGAAAAAGTATGCCGTGCAGCAAAAATACTTTCTCCGTATCAACATCACCTGGGGGTGAAGATGGGGTGAAGTAGGGGTGAAGCGGATGTGAAGTGGATGTGAAGTGGGTGGGGTTTAATGGTTGATATTCAGGAGATTGGAAATGTTAAAATCGTATAACTTATTGACAACGTGTCGGGTATGATGCTGAAAATAACGTTTTTTAAGGGTATTTGACCGTGTTCGGCGGCAAAAGTTAAAGTTGAAAAATGTCGGTGTTGAAAATCAGCATTATATATATATTAAATGTTAAACTTTGCATAGGTATGTTTGATATATTGAAATAAATGCTTACCTTTGCATACTAAACTACAGACCGACCATGCGTATAACTGATACATTTTCAGCGCGTACGTAAATGGCGGAGGTATAGACTGACAAAAAAGGAATAGGATATAAAGACAACAAAAGACAACGAACCCCTGAGAATAAATCGAAAAACAAATGTTTAACAAATTTCATATTAACCTTTTAAAACAAAACATCATGCAAAAGTTTTTACGAACTTTGATGCTTGCGGCGCTCATGCTAGTACCGTTTGCATCGCAGGCGCAGGTTATTGTGGAGATTGGTGAATCGACATCCACCACTACACAATACTCGTTGCCTGTAAACATGTATTTCAACTACTCCCTGACTCAGCAGATTTTCACTGCTGACGAAATTGGAGTGGCTGGAACCATCAACTCGATCGCATTCGAGTACGCCTATTCGAGTTCATTCTCGATGAGTAGTGTAAAGGTGTACATGAAGAATGTGACCAAATCGGAGTTTGAGACAACCACCGACATGGAGGCTATCTCAAGCACCGATCTTGTGTGGGAAGGCACCCTTTCGGCTACTGAGGCTGGCTGGGTCACCCTCACCCTTACCTCTCCTTTCGTGTACGACGGCACCAGTAACCTTCTGGTGTGCTGCTTCGACGACCAAAACGGTTATCCGGGAAGCTCCTACAAATTCCGTACCACCACCACTGGCTCCACCTATCGTGGCATTGCATACTATAGCGACAGCTATACCCCCAGCATTGCCGACGTGACAACCTTCAGCGGCAGTAAGACCCGCTACCAGTATCGTAACAACATACGACTTGGCATCACCCCCTCTGGCAACTATTGCGCAAAGCCTGCCACCCTCGTGGCTTCCAACGTCACCAGCGACGGTGCCACCATCACATGGGCCAATACATCTGCCAACAGCTATCAGTTCGAGTACAAGACGAGTGATGACACCACATGGACTGTGGTTACACTCACCGACACCACCTATACGCTTACCACTCTTTCGGCAAATACCGAATACGAAGTTAGAGTGAAAGCCATCTGCGGAACAGACTCGGAGAGCGCATATAAGACCGCTTCATTCCGTACTGCATGTGCGGCAATCTCCACTCTGCCCTACACCATGGGCTTTGAGGCAACCGAGATTCCTGCCACTACACCGAGCATCGATGCCTTCCCGTTCTGCTGGACCCGCATCAACGATGCTACCAGCACTTCGTACAACTATTACCCCTATTCCTATAGCAGCAATGCCCGCACGGGCAGCCGCGACCTCTATTTCTATAGCTCGACCAGCACAACCTATGCCACCAACCAACTCGCTGTCCTGCCGCAGCTCGATGTGACCCTGCCGGTCAACACCCTGCAGCTCAGCTTCTGGGTGCGCGGCGGTACGAGCTATGGCTCCAACCTCGAGGTTGGTACCATGAGCGACCCC
This sequence comes from Bacteroidales bacterium, assembly GCA_045222795.1. Taxonomy (GTDB): domain Bacteria; phylum Bacteroidota; class Bacteroidia; order Bacteroidales; family P3; genus Colimorpha. The sequence continues at coordinate 18,593 of JBGUZF010000060.1, read as the reverse complement.
ACCGACAACACCACCTTCACCACCGTTCAGACCATCGCTGTTCCCGTTGGCTCTACCTACGAGAACCATGTTGTGTACTTCATGAACGCCGCCAGCACCGACCGCTACATTGCCTTCCGTCTGGTTAGAGGCTCCAGCACCCAGTATGCCTATGTCGATGATGTGGTTCTCGACGTGGCTCCTTCGTGCTTCCTGGTCTCCAATGCCAGTGTCGACAGCATTAGTGGCACCAGCGCCATCCTTTCGTGGAATGACAACTTCAACACCGGCGCTACCTACAGCATCTACAACATGGCCGACACCAGCCTGATTGCCTCCGGCATCACTCCTGTTCCTGGTGCCAATGCCATCACTTACACTGTCACCGGCCTCGCTGGCAACACCACTTATAATTTAGGTATTGTTGCCAACTGCTCGGCTACCGACGCATCGGAATATGCCGTCGTTTCGTTCCACACAGCTTGTGTGACCATCGCCACCCTGCCCTACACCATGGGCTTCGAGGCCGACGAGATTCCTGCCACCACTCCGAATGCTCAGGCATTCCCCTACTGCTGGACCCGCATCAACGATGCTACCAGCACTTCGTCCAACTATTACCCCTATTCCTATAGCAGCAATGCCCGCACGGGTAGCCGCGACCTCTATTTCTATAGCAGCACCAGCTCGACCTATGCCACCAACCAGTTGGCTGTCCTGCCGCAGCTCGATGTGACCCTGCCGGTCAACACCCTCCAGCTTAGCTTCTGGGTGCGCGGCAGTACGAGCTATGGCGCCAACCTCGAGGTTGGTACCATGAGCGACCCCACCGACATGACCACCTTCACCACTGTCGAGACCATCGTTGTTCCGGCTAGCGCCACCTACGAGAACCATATCGTGTACTTCTTGAATGCCAACGCTACCGACAGCTACATTGCCTTCCGCCTGGTGAAAGGCACCAGCACCCAGTATGCCTATGTCGACGACCTGGTTCTCGACGAGGCTCCCACATGCTTCCCTGTCAGCAATCTGACTGCCTTCGACATTACCACCAGCAGCGTGACTCTGAGCTGGACCGACAATATGAATAACGGTGCTACCTATAGCATCGCCGCCAACGGTACCGTGGTTGCCACCGGCATCACCGCAGACTCCGGCAGCAGTATTGTCAGCTACACCGTCACTGGTCTTAATGCAGCTACTATTTACACTTTCAGTGTAGTGGCCAACTGCTCGGCCGACGATGCCTCCACTCCTGTCGAGGTGAGTATTATGACTCCCGCCTCTCTGCCTTACACCACTGACTTTGAGACCGGCAATGCCGAGTGGTTGTTAGTCAATGGTGCCAACGGTTGGACCGTGGGTGAAGGTGTAAACAACGGCGGAAGCCATGCCCTTTACATCAGCAACGATGAGAACGGCACTTACGCTTACACCAACACCACTACTTCGTGGTCGTATGCTGCCCGTCCCTTCGCTCTCAATGACAGCAACTACTATGTCCTCAACTTTGACTGGAAGGCCAACGGCGAAAGCACATGGGACTATCTGCGCGCATGGCTGATCCCCGGTAACTATGCTCCCGAAGCCGGTGGTCTTAACGGTGCCACTAGCACGAGCACAATGAACAATGCTGTAATCACTGGCTGGATTGACCTTAATCCCGCTACTGGCAAACTGAACCTTCAGACTGACTGGCAGAGTGTTGACGACACCCTGCTTCTTGAACCCGGTGTCTACACCGTGCTCCTGATGTGGGCCAACGACGGTAGCGGCGGCACCCAGCCTCCCGCAGCTGTCGACAACTTCTCGTTTGTTGAGTATGTGCCGGTGCCTCTGACTGTCACCAACCTCCATGGCGACGCCATTGCCCACAACGCCTTCACGGCTGTGTGGAACGGCAGCGACCGTCAGACCGAGTGGCACATCGCCATCGAGATGCCCGGTGACAGTGTCCTCACTTGGCAGACTGTTGCCGAGCGTAGCGTGCCGTTCTTCGGCCTCACCCCGAACACCGCCTACAACGTCTATGTCACCTGCCAGGAGCCTCTGCTCGGCACCCTTGGCGACACCGTGATGGCCACCATCACCACCAACGATCTGCCCAACAACTGCGCCGTCATCGCCGAGGGTACCACCACCAACGGCAATGCTCCCGTCTACGGCTATTATGCCGATGCGGCTCAGCGTGTGCAGTCCATCTATCCCGCCTCGATGCTCACCAGCATGGTTGGCCAGACCTACACCTCGATGCACTACTTCGTGAGCAGCGGCAGCAGCGCCAACTGGGGCAACGGCACATGGATTGTGAGAATGGGTATCACCACCCAGGAGAACCTGGCCGACGGTTTCGATACCACCGCCCTCACCACCTACTACACCGGCAACCTCAGCGCCAGCACCACCGACGGTATGACCATCACCTTCGACCAGCCCTTCACCTACAACGGTGGCAACCTGGTCGTCGAGTTCGAGCAGCCCACGGCTTCCGGTTATACCAGCTGCTACTTCTATGGCACATCGGCCACCAGCGGCAGCCGTCGCGGATATGGCAGTGGCTATTCTAATGTTTCGGTCCAGAACTTCCTGCCGCAGGTGCAGTTCTGCGCTCCCTATACTACCACCTGCTTCAACATCGACCACCTCGTTGTTGAGAACGTCACCACCACCACCGCCGATGTCTATTGGTATCCCGGCAACGTGGAGACCGCTTGGCAGATTGCCTATGGCACCGGTGCCGTCAACGACAGCATCCTGCTCGCCGAGGCTGTGAGCACCACCAGCAACGTGATGACCCTCACTGGCCTGACCTCCGATATGGATTACTGGTTCTATGTGCGTCCGGTGTGCGACAGCAACACCTACGGCAACTGGACTTCGGCCACCTTCGCCACCCTGCCCACCTGCGGCATGATTAATCCTGCCAACATTTTGGTGGAGAACCTCACCAACAATAGTGTCACCTTCACTGTCAATGGTGAGCTTGATTATGGCACCATGCACCACTTCACAGTTGATTATTGGACCGAGGGTGGTGACACTGTTACGGCTGTTTCCACGGGCAACAGTGTTGTCCTGAACAACTTGCAGTCCAATACCACTTATTATGTGACCTTCACCGCCAACTGCAACGCCAATGGTACTGACAACAGCCGCGTCATTGGTCCGTACAACTTCAACACTGCATGCGATGCTATCGCAATTCCTTTCGTTGAGGACTTCGAGGCTGAGAGTACCACTCTGAGCTGCTGGACCATTCAGGGCGAGGGCTCATGGTCGATTGGTACTGGTGACTACAGCACCTCCACCGGCGCTTACACCGGCACGAGCAATGCCCGTATCACCCACAGCTCCACCGGCAATGTGACCAAACTCGTATCGCCCGTACTTGATGGCACTGAAAACGGTGTCCAACTTCAGTTTGCCCACGTACAGCGCAGCTGGGCGGGTGATATCGACGAGCTCCGTGTTTACTATCGCGAATCCGATAGCTCCGCTTGGCAGATTCTGGCTACCTATACCAGTGCTTATGCCACCTGGACTCCTGAAACCATGGTTATCACCAACCCGGTCTATCAGGTCGCCTTCGAGATGACCGACAACTACGGTTACGGTGTTGGCATCGATGCCGTGAGCATAACCAACATACCGGCCTGCGTTGCTCCGTCCAATGTGGTCTTCACTGGTGCCGACAGCACCCAGATAGCCATCGCTTGGGAAGGCGACAGCACTGCTACCTATGGTATCATCAATATGGCCGACAGTTCGCTCTTTGGCACCATCAGCGGCAACAGCGCTGTTATCAACAGCCTCACCCCCAACACGCAGTACACCATCGGTGTCTACACCGTCTGCGTCACCGGCAACAGCGACACTGTGACCGTGATTGCCCGCACCGCCTGCGGCGCTGTGGCTATCCCCTTCACCGAGGACTTCGAGGAATCCAGCAACACCATTGGCTGCTGGACTGTTGCCAATATCGATGCTAACTCTGGCCTCACCTCCGATGCTTATAGCGGCAGCCGCGCCTTCCGCTTCTCCTACAACACCAATCCTCCGCAGTACATCTTCTCGCCCGAGTTGAGCGGTACGGAGGACGGTGTGAAGGTTGAGTTCATGTACAAGGTTCAGAGCACCAACTATCCTGAAAGTTTCCAACTTGGCTACTCCACCACCACCAACGATTCCTCTGCCTTCATCTGGAGCACCGAGCAGACCAACCTCACCAACACTTCCTATGTGTCCTATAGCGAGATCTTCTCGACTCCCAACATTAAGTACATCTCCATCAAGTACACTGCTAACGATATGTACTATCTATTTATCGACAGTGTGGTGTTCAGCCTGCCGCCGAGCTGCCTGCCCGCCGCTGTTACTGTTGATGCCGTTACCGAGAACAGCGTGACCATCAACTGGACCGGCAACGCCGCTAGCTACGGTGTGTACAACGACACCACCTTGGTCGCCACTGTTACTACCAATACCTACACCTTCACAGGCCTCACCGCCGCCACCAGCTACACCTTCGGTGTCCAGGCCATCTGCTCGGCTACCGATATCGCTAGCATGACCACTGTCACCGCTATGACCGCCTGCGCCGACGTCACCGCTCTCCCCTACACCGAGGGCTTCGAGAACGGCCTCGGTTGCTGGACCACCGTCAACGGCAGCAGCGACGGTGTTGACTGGAATGCTCAGCCATCCTTCAGCAGTGGAGCTATCACTCCTCATACCGGCAACTATATGGCTGCCTCGTGGAGCTGGAACAGTGTCTCCATGCACGCTAACGCTTGGCTGATTTCGCCCAAGTTCGTCCTGCCCACCGTCAATGCTGGTGACACTCTGAACTTCAGCTGGTGGGATAGAACCAGTGCAGCTTATCCCGACAGCTATAGCGTTGTTCTCTCCACTACCACCAACGATACTGCTGCCTTCACCACCATCATCCGTCCTTATGGCATGGCCGACACCACTGGTTGGGGAATGCAGACCGTTGACCTGACCGCCTATGCCGGCCAGAGCATCTATATCGCCTTCCACCACGTGGACTACGATATGAACTACCTGCTCATCGACGACATCAGCCTGACCATTGGTGCTGCCCCGGCCCCGCTGCCCGACAGCATGCAGGTGACTATCGCCGTGAACGACGCCACGATGGGTACCACCAACCCCGCCCCCGGCGTGCACTACTTCTATGAGGGCGACACCGCCAGCGTCATTGCCGTTCCCAACACCGGCTATCACTTGACTGGTTGGAGCTTCATCATGAACGTCAACGGTATACCTTACTATGACACCACTATCAATGTCGCTGTGACGAACTTCTTCGACATCTTCACTGGTGGTTGGGTTGTTGAGCATGGCGACAACATCTACAGCTTCAGCATTACCGCTAACTTCGCTGCCGGTGAACCCGAGCTCGACACTGTCACTGTGAACATCACCGTGACCAACCCGCTCGAGGGTACCACCAACCCCGCCCCCGGCACGAACTACTTCACCACTGGCGACACCCTCTCGGTTGTTGCTCTGCCTAACACTGGCTACAGCGTTGCCGGCTGGATTCTCACGCTGATTGACGAAACTGGCGACACCATTTATAACAACATGACTATCCCGATGGCTGTTGCTGACGTCTTCAGTGTATTCCAGAACACCTTGGTGGCTGGCCCGCAGCTGGATGGTTATGTCTTCGACGTCACTCCCATCTTTGCATTCGACACCAACATCGTGGCTGCCGACAGCCTGACCGTTATCTTGGCTGTGAACGACGCTACGATGGGTACCACCACTCCCGCTCCCGGCACGTACTACTATGGTATCGGCGACACGCTGAGCTTCTCGGTTAGCGCCAACGACGGCTACCACTTCGAGAATGCCATCATAGCTCTTATGTACAATGGTATTACTATGTTTGCCGACACTATCGACGACATCACCGAGATTGCCCAGGTCAGCAACGTTGTTGTTGACAGCGACATGGTTGGTATGGCTATCAACGTCCTGGTCAACTTCGCCCCCAACGCTGGTCCGCAGCCCACTTACTGGACTGTTACCCTCTCCAGCGCCGACACTACGATGGGTACTGTGAGCCCCGAGGGTGAGACCCAGGTTGCCGACGGTGCCAGCTTCACCGCTACCGCCACCGCCAACGAGGGCTACCGCTTCGTGGCATGGCAGAGCGGCCAAACGCTCGTCTCCGACCAGGCTGAGTTCACCTTCACCGTGGTTGCCAGCACCGCCCTGGTGGCTGTGTTTGAGGTTGACACTGGTGCTCCCACTCAGTACTTCCACGTGACCGGCAATGTTAACGACCCGGCAATGGGTTATGTCACCGTTGGCGAGAGCACGAATAACACCGCCCTTGTTGCTGACGGCGAGACCGTGACCCTCACCGCTCACGCTAACGAAGGTTACCACTTCGTGCGCTGGAGCACCGGTGAGACCACCGAGAGCATCGACATCACCGTCGACGGTGAGGATGTCACCGTGACCGCCATCTTCGAGGAGAATGTTGGCATCGACGACGTCGATGAGAACGATGTGACTATCTACAGCACCGACAGCAAGATTGTTGTCCGTGGTGCCGAAGGCAGCGCTGTGTACGTCTTCGACGTGAACGGCCGCCTCGTGAGCAACATGGCCAACGCTACCGAGACTGTCGAGTTCCGCATGGCTAACACCGGTGTCTACCTGGTGAAGGTAGGTGCCGCTCCCGCCAAGCGCGTCCTCGTGGTCCGCTAAGAGAGTGCTGACACTCTGAGAAAGCAGGCCGCCCACAAGGCGGCCTGCTTTTTTATATTTTTAAACAATAAATTATTATCTTCCTCGTTGTATTTGAACTAATATTTAAAAACAACATATATCATGACTCAAGAACAGTTGAAGTTCAACCCCAACCCCCTGGTGACATTCCTGGAGAAACCCAAGAGCGAGTTCACCAAGGCTGATATCCTCAAGGTCATCGAGGAGTTCCAAATCGAGATGATCAGTTTCCGCTATATGGCGGACGATGGGCGCTTGAAGACGCTCAACTTCGTCATCCAGAGCCTCGCCCATGCCGACGAGGTGCTGACGAGCGGTGAGCGCGTGGACGGCAGCAGTCTGTTCCCCTACATAGAGGCTGGCAACAGCGACCTCTACGTCATACCGCGCTTCCGCACAGCGTTCCTTGACCCCTTCACCGAGGTGCCGACACTCGACCTGCTGTGCTCGTTCTACACCAAGGACGGCGAGCCTTTCGAGATGGCCCCCGAGTACACGCTGCAGAAGGCTGCACGCGCTTTCCGCGAGGCTACCGGTGGCATGGAGTTCGAGGTGATGGGCGAACTGGAGTATTATGTTGTGGCTCCCAAGGAGGAGAACTACCTGCCTGCTGACCAGCGCGGATACCACGAGAGCAAGCCTTTCTGCAAGTTCGGCGCTTTCCGCACCGAGGCCATGCGCCTGATAGCATCTGCTGGCGGCGAGATTAAGTACGGCCACTCGGAGGTGGGTAACTTCAGCGTGGACGACATGATGTATGAGCAGAACGAGATAGAGTTCCTGCCTACGCGCCTCGAGGATGCCGCCGATCAGTTGGTGATAGCTAAATGGATGATGCGCGAGCTGGCCTATGAGCACGGCATCACCGTCACCTTCGCCCCTAAGATTACCATCGGCAAGGCCGGCAGCGGCATGCACATACATACCCGCGTGAGCATGGACGGCAAGAATATGTACGTCGGCGAGGAGGGTCTGAGCGATGTGGCCCTGAAGACCATGGCCGGCATCCTGAGTCTCGCTGGCTCGCTGACGGCTTTCGGCAACACCAACCCCACGAGTTACTTCCGCCTGGTGCCTCACCAGGAGGCCCCCACTAACATTTGCTGGGGTGACCGCAACCGTTCGGCTATGGTGCGTGTGCCTCTGGGCTGGAGCAAGGGCAGCGGCAACATGATGGCCCACGCCAACCCCTTGGAGAAGAACGACAAGGTGGACTTCAGCCGCAAGCAGACCATAGAGCTGCGCACTCCCGACGGCTCGGCCAACGTGTACCTGCTACTGGCAGGCATGACGGTGGCGGCACGCCACGGCTTCGAAATGGAGAACGCCGTGCAGTATGCCAAGGACCGCTACGTGAGCGTGAATATCTTCGAACACGAGGATGTCCTCAAGCGTCTCGCCGTGCTGCCCGACAGCTGCGCCGCCAGTGCCGACCTGCTGGAGAAAGACCGTGATGTGTATGAGCAGGACGGTATCTTCGCCCCGGCGCTGATTGACGGTATCATCAAGCAGCTGCGATCCTTCAATGACCGCACCCTGCGTGCCGACATAGGACACGACCCCAAGAAGACCCTCGAGCTCGTCGAGACGTTTATACATTGCGGATAAATTTAGTAGACAGGAGATAAGTAGACAGGAGATAAGACAATACTGATATCGACGCAATATCTTTTACAAAAATGACCTCCTTATCTCCTAAGAAGTATGAATAAAGTGGCTCTTCTCATCGGCGGCAACGAAGGTGACCGCAAGGCGCTGATAGAACAGGCGACCGTGCTGATACAACAACGTATCGGCACGGCCGTTGCTATATCCGACGTCTATGAGACAGAGCCGTGGGGAGAGTTTGAAGTGGAGAGTGGAGAGCGGAGAGTGGAGAGTGGAGAGCGGAGAGTGGAGAACTTCTTGAACCAAGCGGTGCTTGTTGAGACCTCCCTCACCGCCCGCGAGGTGCTGCGCGAAGCCCTGGCCATCGAAAAAGATTTAGGCCGCCAGCGCCCACTACCCACTATCCACTACCCACTACCCACTAAACGCTATCACTCCCGTCCGATGGACATAGACATTATCTTCTACAATGACGAGGTGATAGAGAACGAGGACCTCACTGTGCCGCATCCTAGGATGCACCTGCGGCGCTTCGTGTTGGAACCACTGTCTGAGATAATGCCCGACTACCGCCATCCGCTGCTTGGCAAGACTGTGCGCGAATTGTTGGATGAACTGCAATGAAACGACTGTTGATCATACTGATGCTGCTGCCGTTGGCGGCGATGGCGCAGAACTTCACGCTCAGCGGCACCATCACCGATGCCAAGAGCGGAGAGACGCTCATCGGCGCCACGGTGATAGACACTCATAGCGGCAAAGGCACGGTGACGAACCCCTACGGACGCTATTCGCTGACGCTGAAGAAGGGCACCGTGGACGTCAAGGTGCAGTTCGTGGGTTACAAGCCGCAGACCTTCACCATCGAGCTTGACCGCAACCGCGAACTCAGCGTCAAGTTGGTACCGTCGCTGGAACTCGACGAAGTGACCATCGTGGGTGAGAAGATAGGTGACACGCGGTCGTCGCAGATGAGCGCCACGCAGATGACCGTGGAGAAGATAAAGTCGGTGCCCGTGATGTTTGGCGAGGCCGACATCATCAAGGCTCTGCAGCTGATGCCTGGCGTGCAGAGTGGCTCGGAAGGCAACAGCGGCATGTATGTGCGCGGCGGCGGTCCCGACGAGAACCTCTTTCTGCTCGACGGCGTGCCGCTGTACAATGTCAGCCATCTGGGCGGCTTCTTCTCGGCCTTCAACACCGACGCCGTGAAGAACGTGACCCTCTACAAGGGCTCTTTTCCTGCGCGCTTTGGCGGTCGACTGAGTTCGGTGCTCGACATCACGCAGAACAACGGCAACGATCAGGAGCTGCACGGCAACGCCTCGATAGGTCTGGTGTCGGCCAAGGTGAACCTCGAAGGGCCCATCGTCAAGGAGAAGACCACCTTCAGTGTCTCGGCGCGCCGCACCTACGCCGAGCTGCTGGTCATCCCAACCATCATGTGGATCAACAGGGTGACCAGCGAGACCGACCTTGACGCCCCCGACGTGGTGAACAATGCCGAGCTCGACGCGGGCTACTACTTCTACGACCTCAACGCCAAGGTGACCCACAAGTTCAACGACAAAAGCCGTCTCTATGCCAGCTTCTATATGGGCGAGGACAAGGTGCACGGCAAGATAAACACCGTGAGCACCCTCGGCGAGGACATACGCATGGGCATGGAGAACAACTGGGGCAACCTGATAGGTGCGCTGCGGTGGAACTATGCTTTGACCCCCAAGACCTTCGTCAATGTGTCGCTGGCCTACACGCAGTATACCAACAAGATTGTCGGCGGCATAGACAAAACCCTCACCGACAACGACACCAACCCCTCGCATATGGAGGGTGACTACCGCTCGGGCATACAGGATCTGACGGCACGAGTGGACTTCGACTTTTCGCCTAATACGTCGCACAACATAAAGTATGGCGGCTATTTCACCCGTCATTGGTTCCGTCCCGAGGTAGCTAGCGGCAGGGTGGACTTCTACGACCAGGTGCAGATGAACGGCTCCTTCACTATGGACAGCACCATCATGAGCGAGATGGTGCCTGCCAACGAGGTTGTGGCCTTCGTGGAGGACGATTGGGCGTTGAGCGAGACGGTGAAGATAAATGCCGGTCTGCATTTCAGCGGCTTCGACGTGCAGAACTCCTTCTACCCGTCGCTGCAGCCGCGCCTCAGCGGACGTGTGATGCTCAGCGATGACCTCTCCATCAAGGCGGGCTATGCCTGGATGAAACAGTATGTGCACCTGCTTTCGACCAGTGGCATCAGTATGCCTACGGACCTGTGGGTGCCCGTCACCGACAAGGTGAAACCCATGGAGAGCCACCAGGTGGCCGGCGGCGTGTTCTACAGTCGCAGCGGCATCGCCGACTTCTCGATAGAGGGTTACTATAAGAAGATGTCGAACCTGATAGAGTATAAAGACGGCGCCACCTTCTTCGGCAGCAGTGAGAACTGGGAGAACCTGGTGGTGGCCGGTGACGGATGGAGCTACGGCGTGGAGTTCCTTGTGCAGCGCGACATAGGCAACCTCACAGGCTGGGTGGCCTACACATGGAGCCGTACTATGCGCCTCTTCGACCGCGAAGGACAGACGCTCAACGGCGGTAAACCCTTCCCCGCCAAATACGACCGCAGGCACGACCTCTCGATAGTGCTCTCGTACAAGTTCAGCAAGCGGTGCGACGTCAGCGCCACGTGGGTTTTCTCCACGGGCAACACCGCCACCCTCAGCACCAAGCGCTACCCTGTGGCATCGGACGACCCCGATGACTATGACGGCGAGAACAATATCTACTCCGAGTTGTCGTATATGGAGGGTCGCAACAACTACCGCCTGCCCAACTACCACCGCCTGGACCTCGGCGTCAACTTCCACCGCCAGTTCAAGCACTGCCACCGCACCATCAATGTAAGCGTATACAACGTCTATAACCGCCAGAACCCCTATATGATCTACCAGAGCTCCACCAACAGCTACAACGGTTACCCCTCGGCACTGATGCAGCTCTCGTTGTTCCCGATACTACCCTCGGCGGCATACACGTTGTATTTTTAGGAGTTAAGGAGTTAAGGAGTTAAGACAAATGAAAAGGATTGTTTATATAGTATTCTTAATTTTGGTGGGGATATTCTTCACTTCGTGCGAGAAGGTGCTGGATGTTGACGACAGTGGGGCGGAGGATGTGCTAGTGCTCAACGGCGTGCCGTCGGCAGGCAACCGTGCCTTTGTATTCTTCAGCCACACGCATTTCTTCCTCGACAATGTGTCGTCGCACCCCGTGGATGGCGCCGCGCCGACGCTCACCGTCAACGGCATTCCCTATACGCCCGATTCTGTTTCGGGCTGCAAGTACTTCTTCCCATACATCTGCCAACCCGGCGACAGTGTGACGATAGATGTCACCTCGCCTGAGGGCAATGTGCACGGCAAGACATATGTGCCGCTTATGCCCGAGGTGACCAACTTCAGTGTGGCTGAGTTTGCCAGTCCCTCTTTCAACTTCTACTGGGCCAACTATACGATGCACGACCATGCCGACAATCCCGAGTACTACTACCTGAAGGTGGAGGTGCGCGACAGCGGCATGCGCTTCAACGAATGGACGCGCGTGTACGACACCGTGGACAGTGTTCATGCCACCTACTTCCTGTTGCCCTACAATCCAGAGATTACCTCCCATGAGGTGTCGCCCAACGAGGCCCTCGGCGGATACCTTTACACCAGCCTGATGAATACCGACCGTCTTATTGACGGGCAGGACTATGATGTGAACCTCTACATCCTGCTGCTGGTGGATACCAACGAGGTAAACGACAGCGTACATGTGTTCAAACACTGGTACACCATCACCCTGGAATCCATCACCGCGGCGAGGTTGCGCTACCTTATCAGTGTGGCGCAGAACCTCAACACGGTGTCCTTCTTTGCCGAGCCCGTGCAGCCTTTTACCAACATAGAGGGTGGGGTGGGTATCTTCGCAGGCACGGCAAAATGGACGTTCACCTTCGACCCCGACACCATACCCCATGTCTCCGCGGCGGCGCCGTCGATACCACCGGGGGTGCTCGAAGCAGCAATACATAAAAAGTTGTAAAAAAATTGCTGAATTAAATATTGTTTGTATCTTTGACCCGCAGATAAAATACGGGTTAGATACCGATATGTCTGAGAATAAAATAAATAATAAATAAATACACTAAGAAAATGAGAAAATTGTTTAACATTGTGGCCTTGTTAGCAGTGCTACTGCTACCATCGCTGGCCAAAGCGCAGTTGACAACCATCGTTGCCGACGGCACAACGACCAATACCTACGTTCCAATCTACGGATTGTGGGCTGATGACTACACACGTAGCCAGATGATTTATCCGTCTACGTTGTTGGATGACCTGACTCCCGGCAGTCAGATTACTTCGTTGACATTCCACTCGAGCACCGCCAGTCAGAACTGGGGTGCGGCAACGTTTGATGTGAAACTTGGCGAGGTGACACAGACGACCCTCTCCAGCTACCTCACCTATTCGTCCACTACCGTGTATAGCGGTGCGCTGACTATCAGCAGTAACTTGATGACCATCACCTTCACAACGCCCTATGTTTATCAGGGTGGCGACTTGATGGTTGAGTTTTGGCAGACTGTTGAGGGCACTTACCACGGCGAACCTTTTTATGGCATTAGCGCCACAGGTGCAAGTGCTTCGGGATACAGCTCGAGCGGTACCAGCGCTGCGACGTTCAATCAGCGCAACTTCCTCCCTAAGATGACGATAGAGTACGTGCCTGGCAGCGGCGACGTCTGCTATCGTGTGCGTAATGTGGAGGTCTCCAGCATCACCGATAACGGCTGTAACCTCACATGGACTGACACCCTCAACAGCGGTGCCTCTTACATCATCTACAACATGTCTGACACCTCCATTCTTGGTACATCTTACACAACCAGCTACACAATAAATGGACTCAACTCCAACACTCTCTACAATGTGGCCATTGTGGCCGATTGCGGCACCAGCACCTCGTCCTACGCAAATGCCTCATTCCGCACCGCATGCGGTGGATATACCAATGTGCCATACTTCAATGACTTCGAAGGCTATAATACAAACGATGTTCCCGAATGCTGGCTTCAGGTTGTCACTGGTACCAACAGCGGCGGCGACCATGTCTACCCCTCGGTCTACAACTATAGCAACAATACCTATCATGGCAATGGTTACCTCGAACTTGAATCTGCTGCCAGCAGTTCCGACACCGAGATAATTGCACTGCCTGTTATGTATAACATCAGCGGCCTGGCTCTCAATATGTGGGTCTCCAACAGTTCCAACTATCCCGGCATCCTTGAAGTCGGTGTGCTCGAGTCAGACAATAGCTTCACCCTCGTCGACAGCATTCCCATTATCCGCTTCTCAGGCACCAGCGCATGGAAACAGAACTATCACGAATTCAACACCTACTTTACCAATTATACCGGCAGTGGCGAGCGCATCGCCCTTCGCGCACGCCGTGTGTCGGGCCAGTACACCATCTTTATCGACGACCTCACCGTCTCTGAAAACAATGGCTGCTATCCGTTGGGCAACCTTCATCTCGTGGCTGCTGACAGCGCAGAAATCACCATTGCCTGGAGCGACGAAATGAACAGCGGCATCACCTATACCGTGTCCTACTGGAAGGATGGTGGCGATACTACTGAGGTAAACTATGTCACCGACACTACCTACACAGCCACAGGTCTCGATGCCAGCAGCAACTATAACTTCATTGTCACCCCCAACTGCTCGACGGGTGACGGTACTCCCGTCACCGGCTCGTATCGTACCACCTGCGGCGTGTTGGTTGTTCCCTTCAGCGAGAGCTTCGAAAGTGCCGATGCCATCGAGTGCTGGAGCAAGGTGTCGTGCCATAACTCTACAGGTTATACCTCAGGTAATGCCCATAGCGGTAACGGCAGTTTCCGTTTCTACTATAATACCACACCCCCGCAGTATTTCATCACCCCGCAGCTTGGCGGTACCGAGAGTGACGGTATTTTGCTGTCATTCTGGTATAAGAAATACAGCACCAGCTATGTCGAGAATTTCAAGGTTGGATACTCCACCACAAGCGACTCCATTGGAGCCTTTGTCTGGGGCAACGAGGTGAATCCCACCACCAACTACGAGGAATTTACCGCAGTATATCCTGCCGGTGTCAAATATATTGCCATACAGTACCTGCAGAACAACGGTTACTACCTGTATATCGACGACTTCAATGTCAGCATCGACAATGGTTGCAACAAGCCCAACGATGTCTATATCGACAGTGTCGGTCCCTACACCGCCAATCTGCGTTGGACCAACGGTGGTTCTTCGGCATCGTCTTACAACGTCTATTATGGTACGCAAAATAATATAAATAATGCCATCGTTGTTACAGGCATCACCGACACCGCCTATACCATCACCAGCCTGCTGCCGCAGACCACATACTACGCATGGGTTCGTACCGACTGCAGTGGCGACAGCTCCGATGCCAAAGCTTTCGGCAGTTTCACCACACAGCTGACCTGCGCTCCGCTTACAGGTGTCACCATGGGCGATATCAGCTACACCGCTGCTGTCGTCAACTGGAGTTACAACACCACTGTCGGATTCCCGAGCAATGAGGTTATAATAACCCTCGTCGACAACACAGACACCAACATGGCTCCTGTTGTTGTCAGTACCACTGGCACCAGTTACACCTTCACCGGCCTTGACGCCGGCCACGGCTACTCGGTGACCCTCCGCAATGTTTGTGATGTTGATGGAAATTACGATACCGCCGCCAACAACACGGTGAACTTTATGACCACCTCGTGCGCTGAAGTGTCGGCCACGGGTAGCAACACCTCCAGCTACGTTCCCCTCAACAGCTACTATAACTACAGCTACACTCAGAGTATCTATACCTCGGCTGAGATGCCCAATGTGGATACCATCAACGGTATAGCGTTCTATGCCACCGCCAGCGACACTAAGACCATCGAGGTTTATATGGGTCATACCACGCTTACTTCGCTTGGCACCAGCAACTATGTGCCTGCCAGCAGTCTGACTCAGATGGTGGCTAACTACAGCTACGCTTTCACACCGGGTTGGAATGTGATTCCTTTCGACAGCATGTTTGTGTATGACCCGACTATGGGTAACCTGGTGGTTGCCGTGCGCAACGTAACGGGCAGTTATACAAGCACCCGCAACTGGGCGACTCATGCCACCACAGGCGCACAGTCGGTATATTGGTATCAAGATGGTTCCTCCATTGATATGACAACACCTTCGGCCAGCAGCAGCGGAACGGGCAACTATGTCCCCGCCACCCGCTTTGTGGCCAACTGCGAGGTGCCCACATGCTTCGCACCGATGGTGACTGTTGACAATACTGACAGTAACAGTATCAGCATCCATTGGACTGTAGAGGGTATTGAGAACAGCTGGCAGGTTGGTATAAAGGCCGCCGGTGACGCTAACTACACCTTCAATCCCAACCCCGTCACCGACACCTTCTACACCTTTACCGGCCTCAACGCTGCTACCACCTATACTATTATTGTCAGCTCGCTCTGCATCGACACGTTGAGTACCACTGTGACAGCCTCCACTCAGTGCGGTATCGTTGCTATACCTTACTTCACCGACTTCGAAGGTCTCTCCACTGGTCAGTTGCCTATCTGCTGGCAGCAGATACAGACTGGCACCAGCGGTTCCGGCACCTTCCCCTCGGCATATAACTACAGCAGCAATGCCTATAACGGTAGCATCTACTTCGAGTTTGAAAGCAACAGCGGCCAAACTGAAGTGGCAGCACTGCCGGCGATGAACAACATCAACACCCTCATGCTCTCCTTCTGGGCTTCGGTTATGAACACCAACTTCGTGCTCGAAGCCGGCGTTATGGAAGGCAATGCCTTCGTGCCTGTCGACACAGTCAACCTCATTGCAGGTAGCGGCGGCAACTGGCATGGTTCGTACCACGAGTATGAAGTCTACTTCTCCAACTACACCGGCATCGGCAACCGTATGGCCCTGCGTGTCACTGGCAGCGGCAGCTATACTCTGATGATGGACGACTTCACCGTGTCCCTCAACACCGGCTGCCCGCGTCCCGACATGCCTGTCGTCACCAATGTGCTCGCCGACCAGATTAGCGTCAGCTTCAGCGGCAGCACCTCCGGCGACTATATGCTCTACATCACCGACGGCGCTTCCTATGTCGACAGCGTCTCTGTCATCGGCGACAGCACTTACACCTTCACCGGCCTCACGCCCGTTACCACCTACACTATCGACGTTCATGCCGACTGCGGCACAGCCATCTCCAACCCGCGCTCGGTTAGCGCCACCACCACCATGGTGGCCGACACGCTGCCCTACAGCAGTGGCTTCGAGGCTGGTCAGGATGTCAGCTGGATGCTCGTCAACGGCACGCAGACCAACAAGTGGGCCATCGGCAGCGCCGTTAACAACGGCGGCACAAATGCCCTCTACATAAGCGACAACAACGGTGTCAGCAATAGCTACACTATCACTTCCACCACCAACGTCTATGCCACCAAGCTCTTCAACTTCGCCTCTGCCGGCGACTATACCATCAGCTACGACTGGCAAGCCAACGGCGAGAGCAGCTGGGACTACCTCCGCGTGTTCCTTGTGCCCGGCACCGTCGAATTGACCGCTGGCAGCACCAACAGCATCGGCACCTCGGGCTCGCCCAGCGGCTGGGTGGCCCTCGATGGTGGCAGCAAACTCAATGGTGTCAACACCTGGCAGAACTACAATGAGGTGTTCACCATCGCCAATGCCGGCAACTACCAGATTGTATTCTTCTGGCACAACGATGGCACCGGAGGCACCAATCCTCCTGCCGCCATCGACAATGTGCAGATCACAGCGCTCAGCTGCCCTCAACCCCAGAACATCGTCATCTCTTCTTTGAGTGATGTCAGCGCCACCGTCCAGTGGACTCCCGTTGGCAGTGAGGCTGAATGGGAAGTCACCTGCAACGGTGTCACCAACATCGTCACCACTCCCGCCACCACCATCACCGGTCTCGAGGCTTCGCACAGCTACACCGTCTCGGTGCGTGCCGTCTGCGGCATCGGCGACACCAGCTTCTTCACTACCGCCAGCTTCATCACCGACATGTGCGGCTCGGCCGTCACCATGGAGAACTTCGATACCACCATGACAGCCTCCACCAGCAGCTATTCGCCCGTCGGATACAGCTTGTACAACTACAGCTATGTGCAGACCATCATCCCCGCTTCCCGCATGGATGCCACCGGTGCCGAGATTACTGCCATGGCCTTCCAGCCTGCTTCGACCAGTGCAGGCACCTATTTCACTAATATGGACGTCTACATGGCCAATGTTAGCGAGAACGACCTCGCCAGCGCATTCATCATGCCCGACTCGGCTCATCAGTTTGTGCATGTGGTTTCGGCTGCCGACTTCAGCTACACCACCACCGATTGGCAAGTTCACGCCTTCGACTCCACCTTCACCTGGGACGGTCAGAGCAACGTGCTCGTTGCCGTTACTCGTGGTCACGGCGCATGGACCAGCGGTTCGTCGTTCAGTGCCCACAACGACACTGTCCAACGTACGCGCTATGCCTATACCGACAATGCTACCTATGACATAAATACTGTTACTGGTGGCACCGCCAGCAGCACCGTCGGCGACATCCGCCTCATCAGCTGCGGTGGCGGTTGCGCTGCTCCTACTATCGTCTCGGTGACCAACGACTACGAGAGCGCTACCGTAACTGTTTCTGGCCGCAACATCGGCTATGAACTCGAATATGGCACCAACGTCAACAACCTTGGCAACACGATGACTTCGACCACCGGCATTTTCAACATCACTGGTCTCCAACCTGCCACCCAGTACTTCTTCCATGTGCGCCAGAGCTGCGAGGAGAACATGACCAGCGACTGGAGATTGGGCTTGTTTACCACCGACTCTCTGCCTTGCATGGCTGTAACGGGTCTTGAGGTTACCGAGCTCGGCTACACCAGCATCAGCGTGAGTTGGACTGCTGTGGGCGAAGAGAGCGCTTGGGAGATTAATGTGTTTAGCACCATCGACGACACCACCGTACTCGTGGAGAGCACCAGTGCCACCGTTGGCGGTCTCGTGTCGGAGCGTCTCTACAACATCGCTGTGCGCCCGATGTGTGGCAGCAACCACAACATCGAGGGTCCG